>DATMYE010000017.1:0-5946 GCA_035561095.1 Clostridia bacterium
CAATAAAATCACTAAGAAAATAAATCCCGCCTCGCGGCGGGATATGCTTTCCTGATTGCCTTATTGAGAAGAGTTACTCTTCATCGGAATCGTCTTCCGAAAATTCCTCCCCCTCAAACACCGCAATCTCCTTAATATTAAACTCCTGCCCCGTGACCATGACGCATTCCCATGCGCCGCACGCGGGGCATTTTTTGTTGTTCTTGATGTATTCGTAAACTGTACCGCATTTTTTGCAGCGCACGGTGGCGACTAATAGCTCCACGACCAGCTCCGCGTCCTGCATCTCGGTGCCGTCGGTTGCGGCGGGCCAGCACTCCTTCAGATAACGCGGGACGATGGTGGAAGCCTCGCCGACCTCCACCACCACCTGCGCGATATCCCGTAAAGACAAGCCGTTTTCTTCCGCAACGGCGGTCACGCGTTTTTGAATCTCGAATACGATCCCAAGCTCGTGCATGGTTTATTTCACCACGCCGAGGGCGCGCCCGACCTTCTTGATCGCGATCTTGCCCTTGCGCTTGAGGATCTGCTTGATGACCACGGGCTTCATTTCCGTGAACTCCACGCCTGCGCCGTCGTAGCGGCGGACGAGATGGATCGCGTCAAAGCGGCACTTCGTGGTGCACTGACCGCAGCCGACGCACATATACTGGTCGACCAGCGTCACGCCGCAGCCGAGGCAACGCGCGGTCTCCGCCTTGACCTGAGCCTCGGTGAAGGTGCCTCGCAGGTCGCGGAAGGTCTTTTCGGCGGGCGTTTTACTATCCAGCGTTTCCGGCTTCTGGCGCGGGGTGTTGTCGTAGGTTTCGACGACCGCGTTCTTTTTGTCCAGCTCCTTATATTCCCTGCGGTCGCGGCCGATGGTCAGCGACTGACCGGGGTGGACATAGCGGTGGATCGAGATCGCCGCCTGCTTGCCCGCCGCGATGGCGTCGATGGCAAACTTCGGCCCCGTGCAGCAGTCGCCGCCGGAGAAGACGTCCTCCTGCGCGGTCTGGTAGGTAAAGCCGTCCGCCTGCAGCGTGCCGTTGCGGTTGGTGACGGCGTCTGTGCCCGCGAGCAGGTCTCCCCAGAGGATGCTCTGGCCGATGGTGACCAGCACCGCGTCCGCGGGAACCGTGATGGTGTCGTTTTCGTCATATTGCGGGGCAAAGCGACCGCCCTCGTCAAACACGCGGGTGCAGCGCTTGAACTCCACGCCCGTGACCTTGCCGTTTTCGGAGAGGATGTGCTTGGGACCCCAGCTGTTGTTGACGCTGATGTGCTCCTCCATCGCCTCTTCGATCTCTTCCTCGGAGGCGGGCATCTCCTTGCGGGATTCGAGGCAGTACATCGCGGTCTCGGTTGAGCCGGCGCGGACGGCGGTGCGCGCAACGTCTACCGCGACGTTGCCGCCGCCGATGACGACGGTCTTGCCGGAGAGCTGCATGCTTTCGCCCGCGTTCACGCGGCGGAGGAACTCGATGCCTGAAAGCACGTTTTCCGTGTCCTCGCCGTCCACGCCGAGCTTGCGTCCGCCCTGCGCACCGATGGCGACGTAGAACGCGTCATAACCCTGCTTGCGGAGCTCGTCGAGAGAGACGTCCCTGCCGACTTCGATGCCGGTTTTGAAGGTGACTCCCAGCGCGCGGAGAATGTCGATCTCGGCGTTGATGACGTCGCGTTCGAGGCGGAACGCCGGCATGCCGAGGGTCAGCATGCCGCCGAGCTGCTGCTCTTTTTCAAACACGGTAACGGTGTAGCCGTCCACCGCAAGATAATACGCGCAGCTGAGGCCCGCGGGGCCGCTGCCAACGATCGCGATCTTCTTGTCGGAGTAATCATGGCGCTTCTTCGGGATAAAGCGGCCTTCATGGGTCAGCTCCTGCGCCGCGACAAACTTCTTCACCTCGTCGATGGCGATGGGAGCATCGATCTCGCCGCGCATGCACGCGTCCTCGCAGCGGCGGTTGCAGATGCGTCCGCAGACGGCGGGCAGCGGGTTTTCGAGTTTGATGAGCTCCAGCGCCTCGCGGTAGTTGCCCTGCGCCGCGAGCTTGAGATAGCCCTGCACGGAGATATGCGCCGGGCAGTTGGTCTTGCAGGGAGAGGTGCCGCTGTCGACCACGTCCTCGCGGTTGAAGCGGTATTCCGAATTCCATTTATCCTCCGTCCAATCCTCGTCGCGCGGGGTGATGGTCGTCGTGATATCAGACACAACAGCCGTCTTGGAGCAGAGCTTCTGACCCAGCTTCAGCGCGTTGACGGGGCAGTTTTCTACGCACTGTCCGCAGGCGACGCACTTACTGGCATCCACCTCGGAGATGTAGTTGCTGCGCACCATATCGACGTTTTTGAACATACCCGCCGTGCGCATCGAGAGGCAGCCGCAGCCGCAGCAGTTGCAGATGGCATGCGTTTTGCCGCTGCCGTCGGTGTTTGGAATCTCGTGCATGAGTCCGTTTTCTTCCGCGCGCTTGAGGATTTCGTAGGCTTCCTCGCGTGTGATTTGGCGGCCTCTGCCCGTGCGGATATAGTATTCCGCGGCAAAACCCATCTGGATGCACATGTCCTCCTTCAGGTGTCCGCAGCCTTCGCCCATGACCTCGCGGTCGGTGCGGCAGCTGCACGGGGACACCGTGAAGATATCGTTTTCCTCCAGATAGGTGGAGATCTCCTCATAGCTTGCTCTGTGGCTTTCGCCGTCGATCGCGCTCTGGATCGGGATGACGCGCATGAGACCCACGCCGACAGGGAAGGAGCCGGAGCTCATCGGCCCGCGGACGCGCCCGTAGGCTTCCATTGCGTAGCCCACGATGGGATACTGCTTCACGACGTCGAGGTTGTTGACGATCATCTCCATTGTGCCGGGAATCCATGTCTCGGTCCAAAACATGTCCACGCCATCGATGTTGTTGATGCAGCAGCCGCCATAGACCGCGAATTTCATCAGCTGCTCATGGCACCAGTCTTCCGGCTTGCCGACGATGGCTGCGACATCCGCCGCGCTCTTTTTCTGATAGGAACCCAGTGCGAGGCCGACAAGGCACATATCGTCCGTCACGCCCGCCTCGAGGATCACGTATTCTGGGTCGTCCCAGTTATAGCCGCCCTTGTCGCCCGCCTTGAGGCCGGGCTTTTTGCGGCCGATCATGTTGGCAAGCGACATGATGTTGTCGCGATACTGGCAAACGTATCCTTCGGGGAAGGTCATCTTGGTGATGCGATCCATAAATCTTTCTCTCCTTATAATTTACAAGCAAAAAGCGTTTTTCTATTTAGTCCTGCTGACAGGCTTTCACCTGTTTTCCATAAAAAGCTAAACTTGGTTAATCCTGCTGCCAGGCCTTGACCTGCGATCTGAGCCAGTTCGCCCAGGGCTCGATGCCCTCGCCCGTGCGTGCGCAGATCGGCAGCACCGTGATGTTCGGGTTGATCTTTTTCGCGCGCTCCACCACAGCGTCAAGATCAAAGTCGAAATACGGCAGCACGTCGATCTTGTTGATCAACAGCACGTCGCAGATCGAGAACATCAGCGGGTATTTCAAGGGCTTATCGTCGCCCTCCGGCACGGAGAGGATCATGGCGTTTTTGACCGCGCCCGTGTCAAACTCCGCGGGGCAGACGAGGTTGCCGACGTTTTCGAGGATCACGAGGTCGAGATCCATGGCGTTGAACTCGTCGATGCCCTGCCGCGTCATGTCCGCGTCGAGGTGGCACATGCCGCCGGTGTGCAGCTGGATGGCGCGCACGCCCGTTGCCTCGATGGCGGCGGCGTCTACATCCGAGTCGATGTCCGCTTCCATCACGCCGATGGAGAGCTCGTCCTTGAGCGCTTCGATCGTGCGCTTGAGCGTCGTGGTCTTGCCGGCGCCCGGGCTCGACATCAGGTTGAGCAGGAAGGTTTTCTCCCGCTTGAGGTCGGCGCGGAGCTGGTCTGCGAGTTTTTCGTTGCTCTCGAATACGCGCTGCTTGATTTCGTACACTTTAAACATATCATAGCCTCCGAATTTGGTTTATGCGTTCGGTTGAAATTGCATACTTTGGGGACACGGTGTGATTGCCGACAACATGCGTCTGGTTGAACCACATATCGATACAATAGCACCGAATCGAAAAATGGTCAATCGTTCCGTAGAATCTGGCGGTTTTTCTGGTGGAATATATTTTTCCCGTGTGCTATAATCGGGTCAGAATCGTGGTTGAACCAAATACCAGAGCAGGATTTCGATCCTCCGCGTGTGAATGTTGACCCAATCCGCGTGCGATGCTATTTTACACCTTGTCCGGAAAGAGGGATAGAACATGTTTAAAAAACTGACCGCGCCGACGCTGAAGGAGCTGTTTGTGCAGGAGCTGGAGGGATTGATCCTCTCCGGTGAGCTCGCCATCGGACAAAAACTCCCGCCGGAGCGGGAGCTTGCGCAGAAGATGCAGATTTCGCGCTCCGTCGTCAACGACGGCATCGCGGAGATGGCGCGGCGGGGCTTCCTCGAAATCTCCCCGCGGCAGGGTACGGTGGTTGCGGACTTTCACCGAAACGGCACGCTGGATATCCTGATCTCGATCATGAGCTACAACGGCGGCCAGCTTCCGCGCGAGGAGATTCGCAGTATCCTCGAAATACGAGGCGTGATGATGGCGTTCGCGCTGGAGAGCGCGATCCCGCGCATCACGCAGGAGCAGATCGACGAGCTTTCCGCGCAGAGCGAGGCGTTTGCCCGTGCGAAGGGCGCGGAGGAGGCAGCCCAGCTGATCTACGAATTCGACCATATGCTCAGCGCGTTTTCGGATAATACGCTGCTTCCGCTGTTCTTCTGCTCGTTCAAAACGCCGATCAAGGAGCTCTGGCGAAGGTATGTGACAAGAAACGGCGTAAGCATCCTCAAGCACCGCAACGACGAGCTACTGGAGTGCATCGCGCGCAAGGACGTCGCCTGCGCCAAGCGCGTGATCGCGGACTCCATCGCGGAGACGATCAGCGGAAGGACGGAGATTTATGGGGGATAAAACTGTTATTGCTTAGAAGGAGGTATTAGAAATCTACCTCCCCAAGTTAACGACTCGCTTAGTTCCTTAACATCCTTATCTGGTGCATGGTAACCTAAATCAATAATCGATAGTAGGGTTCTTCTAACTATATCCCTCAACTCAATTAAATGCTCATCCTCAATATGCTTTCCACTATGAACGTATTCACTTCGATATTTATATAGTTGCTTCATTTGCTTAAAAACAGCTTTCATAGAATCAACATTAGTTGACAGTAATAAAGACGCGCCTCTCGAAATCTTATAGGTGATCTCATTATTGCCAGTTCCGAAGATCATCTCTAGTATCGTGAAAAGCGCAATGAAAGATAGATTTGGGAGCGCAATCTTATACGTTCTTTGAAAATCTGTCAGCAAGTTGTCAAAGAACTTGTTGAAAGCCTGTGGTCGCAAGTCACCATATTTTTTGCACCAAGTTATAAACTCAGTCTTTTCAGCGTCTGTCAGATGGTATGCTTTATAATAGTTTGTTGTACAATAATACGGCTCGTGAATTCTCCCCCATCCTGTAGAATGCATTTTATTTTCCACGAATTTATAGGATAGAAAGTCACAAGAGAAAATAGCATCGGATTTAAATAGGCGTAAAAGCTCGAAAACATCTGCGTGGATGTAGTCCTCGCCTCTATCGAAACTTTCGAGAACAATGACATTATCACCTGGATTAAGCGATACATTGCTGTTCAACAGATTTGATCGCATGAATCCCAAATACTCTTTCCCATATAATGTTACCACTATGTATTCGATTTCTTCACTTGACATGAGAACAAACTTTTCATTTCCGACTTGAAGGCCAGAAATACTCTCATCTGCACCAGATACGATTTCCAACATTACTTCGCGGCCATCTCTTATAAATTCATATGCCATAAAGTTAATCTCCTATAAACGGTTGATAGAACTATATGCC
>DATMYE010000018.1:0-151909 GCA_035561095.1 Clostridia bacterium
ATGGAAACTTTTCCTGTTTTACCGTATTTACTTGTCGGTTGCGGCGTGTTACAATTTGAGCGGATCAAAAGATATGGAGAAACCCGCAGCATGAATATCGACGAGAACCATCTCAACCCTTTAGAATTGCAGATCCATCAGACGCTGTCTTCTTTTGCGCAATCGACCGAGGTCGTGCGCATTGGTCAGGCTGCGGAGAAATGCGGCTGCTCGGTCTCCAAGATATCCAAGTTTGTGCAGAAGCTGGGCTTTGACGGCTATAAGCAGTACATGGCGTTTTTGCAGGGACGCGAAATGCCGGAGGAGAAGCACAGCAGCGAGCTCAGCCGCGTGCGGCAATATATCGACAGCTTCGACGACAGTATGGTTTCGGAGCTGCTCGACCTGATGGAGCACCACAACAACATCATCCTCTTCGGATACGGGCCTTCCTTCCTCTGCGCACAGTATTTCGAGTACCGTCTGCGCATTTTCTCCAATAAGATCATCGTCGCGCTCTCGGACGAGATCTCCGTGGCGTCGATTGCGGACGAGAACACACTGCTGATCATCCTCACCGTCACGGGCACGTTTCAGTCGTTTCAAAACGTCTGCGCCGAGTCCAAGAAGAAGGGCTGCGACGTGGTCATCGTCGCCGAGGAGTACAACACAAACCTGTTCGGGCAATGCGACCGGATCTTCTGGCTCAGTAAGTATCCGCAGCCGAAAGAGCTGCTGCCGTACGAAAAAACCAGAACCGTGTTCTTCCTCTTCTTTGAGGAAATCATCCAGCATATCATCCGGCAGCGTGCCTCGCAGGCGACAGCCTCCGACACCGCGAACAAACAGAATTCCGGCGCAACGCCGAAACGCAAACGCGCAAAGAAGTGAGCGGAACCCGCTCACGCTCTCTTTCGGGAAAATTTTCTGAAATAACCGCAAACCAAATCCCCGCAAACACAAAAACCGCCCGAAGGCGGTTTTTTGCTTATTCTGCTGCTAGCGCTCCGCGGGCGGCTGCGCTGCCTGCGTTGCGGCACGGGCACCGCGGTTAGCGGGGCTTCCGATGCGCTTGAAGAAGTCGTTGATCTGCTTGCTGAAGAACAGCAGGATGATCGGCACGAGCATAAACAACAGCCGCCCGAACATCGAGTTTGCAAACAGAATCACCATACCGAGCCAGCGGTTCACGCCGGAGAGTCTGCCATAGACCGCGCTGTCCGCCACAAACCCGTGTAGGATGCCGCGCTGCGACCCTTCCGGATAATAGTCGATATCGACCTCCAGTGTGGGCACGCCCGTGTTTTCATCCGTAAACTGCTTGATGACACGGCGTACCTGCACGATGCCGGTCTCGTCCTTATATAGCACGACGTCCTTTGCGTTGATCTTTACGAGCTCGTCAACCGCCTCAAAAAACGCGATGTCGTTATACTTGATCTCCGGCTCCATCGTAGACGACTGGAAGATATAGGGAATGTATCCCATGATCGACGTTTCCTTCTCCGGCGAGGTATAGGCAAACGCCAGCATCACGAGGTCGATAGCGAACATCGCAAGCACGCCGATGACAAGCACAAACGACATGATCGACGAGAGCAGGTTCCCGCTCTTGGTCGGCTGATAGCTGTTGGAGAGCAACTTTGCATTGTGCAGGATCGCGGGTGCCTTGGACTCCGTGCGCACCACGAGGCGTGTGCCCGGCGCTCGGCCGAGCTCCGGCGGCGCGGAGAGCATCGGCGCGTGATAGAGCCGCGCAGCTTCGCTGCCCTTGACGATACACACCGCCACACAGACGACAAGCAGAAACAGATCGAGGTAGAGATATGCGCTGCCGGTAAAGAGCGCGCTGAGGCGCATGATCTTCTCGCGGTCGGTCACCATCGCAAAAAAGCCGAGGATGATCTGCAGTACGATCAGCAAAAACGCGCCGACCGAAAAGAGGCTGCGGGAGTTGCTGATATCCCGTATCAGCAGCGAGGCCGCCATCGCAAAGATCAGCAGCGACGCGCAGTTCAGCGTCGAGATCAGGAACATGCTCACAAGATAGCCGGGTATGAGCGGAAACTTGAGGAACGAACTCATCAACAGCGTGCTCAGAAACCCCGCCGTGTTGATCAGAAGAATTGCGAACAGCTGGGCAAAGAGCTTGCCGAAGACCAGGGTAACGATGCTGTACCCGCGGTGGACAAGCCCGTACCATGTGTTTTCATAGACTTCCGAAAAAGTGACCATCTGGAAGCGCGCTGTGATGTAAATCCAGAACACCGCATAGGAGACGGTCAGGTACAGAAGCGACGTTGTGTGATAGCTCCGCTGCACAAGAAAGCTCGCCTTGTCGCTGAGCACGCTCTGCGTCAGCGTCTGGAAGATGAAGTAGATCGAAAACGTCAGCATGCCGAGGAACACGCCGAAGGCTAGCAGAGAGCCGAGGCTCTTCTTGCGCTCAAAGTAGCCGTAGTTAAGCTCCTCGCGGAAAAATTTCGTGCGATAGATCATAGCGTCCGCTTCACCTCCTGAAAGGCTTCTTCCAGCGAAGGCTCCGGCAGACTGACTGCGCTAAACCCGACCTTCGCCTGTTCCAGCGCGCGGGACGCGGCAGAGATGGAGCAGGGATTTATCTGCCCTTCGTCTGCGTAGAGCGAAACGCCGCTTTCGTAGGCCGCGGTGCGGAGGCCGGGAAACGCCGCGAGCAGCGCGGATGCCGCGGCATCCGGAAAACGGGTTGCAATCTGCAATACACGCCGGTCATAGCTTGCGCAGAGCGAGGCGACCGAGCCGCTCAGGACAATCGTACCGTCGATCAGAAACGAAGCGCTCGTGCAGGCAGCCTGGATCAGCGCGCGCGAACGGCTCGCGAGAACGACAGTCTTGCCGGACGCGCGCAGCTCCTGCAGCAGCGCTGCAAACGGCTTGATCAGGTGCTCCGGCACGTCGATGGTGCTGAAGTCCATCACGACCAACCGGGACTTGGTGCCGTAGGCCACGAGCGCAGAGACGATCGCGTATTCCGCGGGGCTCAGCTCACGGATATAGGTCAGCGTAAAGGGATACAGCCCCGTGCGCAGGAGAAGCCGCAGCCATTCCTGCTGTTTGCGGTCGGGCTTGCCTTCCATCTGCTCCGAGGCGAACATCAGATACCCCAGCACGTGCATGTGGTCAAACAGCACCCGCTGATCGTTGACATAGTAGACATGCGGCAGAATTCTGCGTTTTTGCCGCATCATGCCGATCTCCAGCAGCGAGCACTGGCCCTTTTCGTGCGGCTTGACGTTGCCGATGATCTCGCTGGTAAGTTGCAGCTCAAAAGCCCCGTCGCCCGTGATCCCGTGGCAAGCGCCGGCCGGGATATTGAGCGAGAGGTCGTAGAGTACCTTGAGATACCGTCCGTCCGGCAGGGCGAAGAGCTCCATGCTGGAAACGCCGTCCATCAGCACGGCGGTCTTCTCCTGTCCGGTCGGCTCAAAACTGCGCCGTTGTCTGCCTGTTTTGTTCAAGTTTCTTGCCATACTCACCAGATTTGCGGCATGCGAATCACCAGCTCGACCGTCCCGATGATGCGATCCGGCGCGAGCAGTTCTCCGTCCGGGTCGTTTTCGGGATTGTCGCCCTTGGTGCGGTAGCGCACGCCTTCTTCGGTTTGCAGCACCTCGATGATGCGGTGTGTGACGATCGTGCCGTTGATGAAGTGGAACGTCACGATGGTTCCCTGTTCGATTGCGGCAGGTTCCGCGCTTTCATGCACGATCACATAGCAGCCGATGGGCAGCGTCGGAACCATGCTGCCCGTCTTGACGGTGAAGATATAGTACCCAAGTACCTGCGGCACCTCGTTTTTCATCTTTGCGCGGACGCCGATGAACAGCACCGCGCAGAGCGCCGCCACTAGGATATAGTACAGGGCGGAAGAGAGCGCGTGCAAGAGCTTTTGCGCGGGGGTGCGCACAATCGCGCGGCGCATCATCTTGCGCCGCGCGAGCGGACTCGCATGATCAAATTGTTCGGTTTCCGCCAGCAGTTGTTCGATCTCCTCGCGGGAGGCGTAACGCGTGCTTTCGGGTCGCTGTTCCATGATTATCCTCCGCTTGCCGTAGCCGTCGGTGTCGGCGTCGGCACGGGTGTCGGTGTCGGTTCGGGAGACGGCGTAGGCGTCGGCGTCACGTCGGGCGGCACAGACACGGTCGGCGTTGGCGTCGTGAGAGCGGTGCTGTCGCTCTGCATGCTATAGCCAAAGAGGTCAAACTGCCAGACAGCATAGAATACGATGTCCTTGCTGCCCGTCTGGTATTCGTCAAAGAAATAATACTGCAACGGCGGGTTGCTCTTGGTGCTCTGCGTCCAGCCGATCTGGGTATAGAACAGCCTCGTAAACAGCGCATCAGGCAGGGTGATCACCGAGTTCGCCGGCTCATAGGTGACGATCTTGGAGCTGGAGTTTCTCTGATAATAATACGTCACCTTGATCATCGGCGCGGACGTAGGCGAAGGCGTCGGTGTGGGTGTAGGCGTCGGCGTAGGCGAAGGCGTCGGTGTGGGTGTCGGTGTCGGCGTTGGCGTAGGCGTGGGCGAAGGCGTCGGAAGCTGGATGCTGATGTTCGCGGTGAGCGTAAATGTACGCGTATATGCCGCTATGGCGACCGAAATCGGCAGCGTCAGCAGCACGATCAACAGCATCAGGAGAAATCGGCGTTTATTCATACGCTCTCTCCCCTCCTCACGACGCGGAGACGGCGTCCACCGTCACGCTCATATGCAGCGCAAAGCCGCGGAACGCTTCGTAGCTGCCAAGGTTCGGGTCGTTCCAGACAACCGTATACGTCAGCGACTGCACAGCGGCCGTGCTCTGAATCTGGTAAAATGTGCGGGTGTTTCCGGAGCTGACGCTCTGCCCGTCGCAGAGAATCGTTAACCCCGTCGGCCATGTCCCATCGAACGTATAGTTCAGCGTAACGACCGCGTCCAGCGGCGTTTCACTGCTGCGTCCGTCGATGCGGATCTGATAGTCCTTGCTCTGACCCACGGCGAGGGTCACATCGCCCAGCGCTTGCGCCTGCGAGGAGGATTCGTTGACGTAGACGGTGAAGCTCTTTGCCGAGATCGGCGCGCTTTCCCCGCTATAGCTCTGCGTAAATGCGGCGAGGCTGCCATAGGAAAAGAAGCCGACGGCAAGAACGAGCAGCACTGCTGGTAAAAACCATCTGCCCGATCGTTTCATGCGGATTCCTCCTGTTCCGGCGCCGCGCTGAAAAACGGCGAATTCTTTGAATGAAAGTAAGGGGCAAGCAAGCTGCCCCTTACATCCTCGGAGCCGAGGCTCCAGTTATTGTCTGGCACGGAATCTCCGGTGCATGTGCGCCGGAAACACAGGTCGTTAACCAACCGTGACAACCGCGTCTTCCACGCCGACCGCATTGTAGCTGAGCTTGAACACGGAGACAGCCAGACCTTCGTCGGTGTTATCCTTCGTGTTGGTCGCCGCAACGTTCGCATACGGCCACTTGAGGTTGAACGTGATGGTTGCAGTCTGGCCCGCCTTGAGCACGCCGCTGGTGGTGTTACCGGTGGTGGTCAGAGCAACGCTCTTGCCGTCCCCGGCAACGGTACCGACGATGTTGGTCAACCCCGTGATGCTGTTCACAACCAAGCCCTGGATCGCTGTCTTGCCGGTGGCATTGGTCAGCGTCGCGCTCATGGTGATCGTAGCATCCACTTCGCCGTCATTCTTGATCGAAACGGTGTAGGCATAGGTGCCGCCCGGTGCGATCTTGAGAGACTGGGTGTAGTTGGTGCTCATCGTTTCGGTGAGCTTGAAGGACTTGGCGGAGATGTTTCCCGAGGTAGCGTCAAGAGTCTGCGTGTAGGCGGCCATAGTTCCTGCGACAAGGCTGGTTACTACTGCGAGTACCAGAGCAACGGTGAGAAGTAACTTTTTCATAATAATATCCCTCCAAATTAATTTTGTATGTGACTTGGCTCATGACTGTCGTACGTCATACAACAAACCAAATCTTGGAGGTTTGATCTGTCCGTTTTTCATACGACAGATCAACAGATGGTATCTGGCTGCCGTGCGCAATTGCTCGCGTTTAGGCCCTTTAGCTTTGCGTCACCGCCTTTCGACGGTTTTGCCATGAGCACCTTAAGATGGCAACTGGCTGCCATGCGCAATTTCTCACGTTTAGGCCCTGTAGCTTTGCGTCACCGCCTTTCGACAGTTTTGCGGGGAGCACCTATGAGCGAGTTCACTTCTCACCACCATATATAGCATATGCGTCACACCAATGCAAGAGAAATGTTACAGAATGATATAAATATTTTCACTCGATCTACATATAGATGTAACATTTTATTCTGCCACATCATATAGATTTTGCGCAATCCACTCATATTTCAAACAATCAGAGGCTTCTTACATCGTGAAAAACGTCAGTGATCGCGCGGATTTTTCGCGTTCTGTCGCACGAAAATCTGTTCGCGAAATCGGGTTTGACACGGACATGCTTTCGATCATACAATCAGATAACAAGTTCAATTTCGTTTTCACGCTGTGATGATGTAATATTTAATCGATTCCGGGCATGTAATCCAAGCGGGTTTTTTCCTCCGCTTTGTCATCAAGCCGGACACGAAAGGAGCAGAACCATGCGCATCACGCTGTTTGCCGCGGGCTCGCAGGGAGACGTGCTCTTTTGCCTGCGCCTGCTGCCCCGCCTCTCTGCGGAAGGGTTTGAGGTGCTGTTTGCCGCGCCGGAAAATTTCCGCGCGCTGGCAGAAACACACGGTGTGCCGTTCTTTCCGCTGCGCGGCGACGTGCAGCAAATCATGGCCAGCGAAACCGGGAAAGAATTCATGGCGACGGGCAGCACAAACCCCGTAAAGAACATCGCGCTCATGCGGAAGATGGTCAGCCGGATTGCGAAAGAAATGTCGGAGGATCTACTGCTCGCCTGCGAGCAGACGGACGCGCTGATCACCCTCGCGATCTTCGCCTCCCTCGGCGCAACCGTCGCGGAGCTGAAGAAGATTCCTCTACTGCTGATTGAACCCACGCCGATGCTGCCGACCGGGGATTTTCCCGCGCCGGGCTGGCCAGTTCAGGCGAACATGGGTCGCCTATGTAACCGCCTCTCCGGCTATGTGATGCTCGCGTTCATCTTCGCGTGGTATAGGCCCTCGCTGAACGAGTTCCGGCGGCAGAACGGCCTAAACTCCATCACCAGCCGCGATTTTATCCGCACGCTGCGCCTTACCCCCTTGCTCGGAGCCTACAGCAGCGCGGTGATCCCGAAGCCTTCCGACTGGCCCGAAAGCGCACACGTCACCGGATATTGGATCGAGCAGGACGAGTCGATGTGGCAGCCCTCACCGGAGCTCGCCGCGTTTCTGGCGCAGGGCGAGCCGCCGGTCTATATCGGTTTTGGCAGCATGACGGCAAAAGACCCGGAGGCGCTTTCCCGCCTCGTGCTGGATGCCGTACTTCTCACGGGACAACGCGCCGTCATCGCCACGGGCTGGGGCGCAATCACTCCGCAAATCAACTCGGAACAGGTGTTTGTTCTCGATCAGGCGCCGCACGGTTGGCTCTTCCCGCGCATGCGCGCAATCGTGCACCACGGCGGCGCGGGCACGACCGCGGAAGCCCTCCGCGCGGGGAAACCCAGCGTAATCGTGCCGTTTATTGTCGACCAGCAGTTTTGGGGCAAGCGCGTGGAGGCGATGGGCGCGGGCACCGCGCCGATCCCCGTGCGCAAGCTCACCGCCGCGCGGCTCGCTGATGCCATCGAGCAGGCTTGCGGTAAGGAGCTGCACCAAAACGCGGCAGAAATCGGCCGCACCATTCGCGCCGAGCAGGGACTCGACCGCGCGGTGGCATATATTCGGGAGCTTTGGGGTAATCGCATATGAAACTGGAACACGCAACCGTAGAACCGTATCCGCGCATCCGCCGCCTGATGGCGGATGGAGGCAGACTCGGGCGCGAAAAACACCTCGTTCACGGCCTATACGAGATGGACATCACCGCGGCGCGGCAGGCCATCCGCCGTTTCCGCGCGCAGTCCGGCGAGGGGCTTTCGCTCAACGCCTATCTCATCGCGTGCGTCGGGCGCGCGGTCGAGCGGCACAAATCGATTCAGGCGTGTATGGACGGCAGGCGCAGACTCGTGCTATTCGACGACGTGGACGTCAACACCATGTTCGAGGTCGAGGAAGCGGGTCAAATGCGCATTCTGCCGCATATCCTGCGCGCGGTGAACCGCAAATCCCCCGCGGAACTACACGCGGAGATCCGCAATTTTCAGCAAAACCACGCCGAAGCCGGGGAAACGCGTGCGATCCGCTGGTTTGTGCGCCTGCCTGAGTTTGTGCGGCGGGGCATTCTTAGGATGCTGTTTCGTAACCCGCGGCTGCTCAAGCAGATGAACGGCACCGTCTCGCTCTCTTCAATCGGCATGTTCGGGCAGGGCGGCGGCTGGGGCATCCCCGTCTCCAACGCCACGCTCCAGATTACGCTCGGCGGCGTGGTCAAGCGTCCCGCGCTGATCGATGGAAGGCTTGAGGAGCGGCAGTATCTTTGCGTGACGATCAGCGTCAACCATGACATCGTCGACGGCGCGCCGGCCGCGCGGTTTGCGCAGACGCTGAAGGAACTCGTCGAGAGCGCATCTATCCTCAAATAAGACTAACAACTGACAAAAAAGCCGTCACCTGATGTTACGCAGGCTGACGGCTTATTTTTTAGTTGGAATGTGTGACTAGATGATCTCCTCCAGCCGTCCGGCGAGCTCCATGCCGACGCGGTTGCTGCAATCTCGAAACAAGACGTTGCCGCGGCGATCGCAGAGCGTCACTTCGACCTCCGCTGTGATGCTCTCTTCGATCTCGCGCAGCATCATACCGTTTTTCGGTGCTTTGAGGATGCCGCCCTTCTGGTAGTATGCCGTGAACGAGAGCGTATGTTTCGCGTTTTTGAGCGAGACCTCGATGCGGTCACCTTCCGTGTGGACGCGGGTAACCGTTCCGCCGTTGTAGGTCGCGAAGCGGTAGAATCCCTCATCCGTGCGCAGAAAGCAGATCAGCCCCGTGAACGTGGTGCCGAGCCACGGGATGCGCGCAATCGAGAACATGAACGAGGCGTTCTGCGCGTCAAAGTGGTTCGCCTGCAGCCAGATCCATGAGCGCGGGAACGATCTGCCCCAATCCTTCTCGATATAGCCTTCCCCGCCGGTCATGTCAAGTTCCGCGCCGTTGTAGACCACGCTTCCGCAGATCGTATGCCGGATGTTCACGATGCCGTGGTAGCATTCCATGCCCGGCACAAACGAAAACGGGCCCATGATGCCGGGATGCAGAAACGAGGTCGGGTATTTCTCGATGTTCTCGAAGCGCAAACTGGCTTTCAGGCTGGTCGTTTCATTGCGGAGGTCGACCTCCACGCCGCCGTCCCAGAAATGGTTGCCCGCGATGGTGACGTCGAACTTTTTCTGATCCGCCGAGAACGCGTCAAAGGGAAACCGGAAATACTCGGTCTTTCCCGTCACGGCGTTGATGAGCTGGATGAACGCATGCGATTCTTCTTTCGTCCTGCCGATCGAGACGCCGGGAATCAGCGCGAACACCGTCGCCCGCGGTTCGTCGATCAGCTTGAGGTACCAGCCCTCGAAATATCCCTTTTTCCGGTGCGTTCCCTGAAACGCCTCCTGATGCCATACCTTCGTCAAATTCATCCGTTTCTCCCAACCATCATGCGGGTTTATTGCTCAAACAAGACGCCCTTTGCGCAGCGGCGCGGTTAGAAACCGCCACATCGCTTTGCCGCCCGTGAGCCAGGCGATTTGCTTATCGTTTTTCGTGTTCTTCAGCATCCGCGGGACGAAGAAGGCCGCGACGGTCTCCGGTTTGTCCGCGAGGATGTTGAAAATCCGCTTGAACCGCTCGTCCGTATGGATGGCAGCATCCGCGCCGTCCGGCGTCTTGGTGATGAAATCCGTGAGCATCATGCCCGGCGAGAGCCTGCCCGCGATCACGCCGGAGCCCGCGAGCTCCTTGGCAAGCCCTTTCATAAAATACGTCAGCGCGCGCTTGCTGGTGCCGTAGAGAATCGTCTTTTGCTGGATCATGTCGTTGGAGCCGAGCCCCTCCATGCTGTAGATCGCGCCGTGACCCTGCGCGAGCATGCCCAGCGCGGCAACCTGTGAACCCAGAATCATGCCGGTGATGTTCGTGTTCACGACGGCGCAGACATAGCACTCCTGCGTGTTCTGAATCCAGTCGTGCGGCGCGTTCTGTCCCGCGTTGTTGATCCAGATATCGACCGCGCCGAACTTCTCCACGGCGGCTGACCAGAGCGCCTCGTGATCCGATCTCTTCTGCACATCGCACGGGACATACTGATACGCGCCTGCGTACGGTGCAAGCGACGCGACCGCCTCCGCTCCGAGCGTTTCGCCGCGGCCGGAGAGCGTCACGCGGCAGCCGGCCTTCAGGAACTCCTGCGCCATCGCGAGTCCGATGCCGCGCGTGCTTCCGGTGATGACGATATTCTTCATAAAACCTTCTCCTTAAATGCGAATGCTCAGCAGCCGACGACAAAATCATCACCTGCGGTGCATCTGTCGATCTATGTCCCATTGTAGTAGCGTTTGCGCGTGTTCGTCAATGGCTCGTTTGGCCAATTAAGGGCGCGTTTTCGGGGCAACCAGGATGTTCTTGCAGCAGTTTAATCATGAACGTTGACGAATCTTGTTGTAAATAATAGAATGAGCTTACAACCACACAGATTGCAGTTTTCCACTCCCTGCGGCAAGCGGATTCCCGCGTTTTTTTACGCCCTTTTCCCACACTGCGCATATCAAACCAGCGTCCTTCTGTTTTCATCCATCTCCTCTTCTTGCATCTTACCGAGGCGAAAGGGTAACGCATGAGTATCAGAAGCAAAATCCTACACGCAATCATCCCGCTCGTCTTGCTGAGCGTGATACTGTCCAATCTGGCCTTTTGGTTTTTCACCAAAAGCTATATCGGGCAGCAGGAAAGCCAGCAAGTCAAGGTGGCCTCCGAGAGCGTGTCCAGCTATTTCAAACACCGTTTTGAAAACGACATCGGAACCGTCAATGACTGGGCGCACTGGGATGATACCTATCATTTTCTAAACGGCAGCAATCCGAATTATATCGAGCTCAACCTCAACGAGAGCACGTTTGAAAACCTCGACTCGAGTTTCTTTATTCTGGTGGATCAGTCCGGCCAGATTGTATACAGCCGCTACTGCGACCTCAATACCGTTTCCCTCACCTCCTTCCCGGCAGCGTTTGAGAGCGCACTGCCGGACCTCATCGACTATGCATCCCTGAATCACGATGTTTCCTTCCTCAAGCAAATCGGAGACGATTTCTATTTCTTCGCGTCCTCGGAGGTCGTGGATTCCATCTCGATCAAGCCCGCGGACGGGCGGCTGATCATCGGGCGCATACTGGATGCAGATATGATCCAAAACCTGGAGGCGGTCTCCGGCGCAAAGCTGGCTTCGATTACATCGGTGCAAGCATCGGAAGAAAACCCGCAGACAAATAGCATCTACAACAGCAACGCTTCCGTTCAGAAAACGAAAGACGGAATCGAAATTCTGTTGTATATGCCGGATCCATACCGCACAACAGAAGCGGTTCGATTCCAGCTGGTCCTTTCCAGAGAGATCTACCTCACATCCATGAGACAGTTGCTGAGCTTCACGATCATCAACATCCTAGTGATAACCATCTGCGCGACTGTGCTGATCATCATCTGGGGCAACCGGATCATCAAGCCGTTCCTCGGACTCGTGCACGAAGTCGGCCGGATCGACACCGAGAGCGGCAACTATAAACGCGTTTCCGACTTCCAAGGCAAAGAAGTCACCCTGCTCGCCAACTCGATCAATCACCTGCTCGGCCGGATTGAAACCGCGCAGCAGGAGCTCAGCGACAGCAAAAAGAAGCTGGAGGCCACGCTGACCTCCGTTGGAGACGGTGTGTTCGCCGTTGATGTTGATTTGAACATCGTCTTTATGAATCCTGTCGCGCAGAAACTAACCGGGTGGACCTTTGAGGAGGCCTGCGGCAAGCCCGTCGGAAACGTATTCCGCATCATCAACGAATACACGCGGGAAGAGGTGCCGAGCCCCATTCAGAAGGTGTTCCTCGTGCGTGAAATCGTGGAGCTTGCCAACCACACGATGCTGATTGCAAAGGACGGGACCGAGATTCCGATTGAGGACACCGCAGCGCCCATCTTTGACGAGTCCGGCGAGATTACAGGCTGTGTGCTCGTCTTCCGCGACTCCAGCGAGCGCAAGGAGCGCCAGAAGCGCATCGAATACCTGAGCTATCACGATCAGTTGACCGACCTTTATAACCGCCGCTTCTTTGAGGAGGAACTGCGCAGGCTGGACGTCGAGCGCAATCTTCCGCTTTCCATCATCTATGCGGACGTCAACGGGCTAAAGGTGATCAACGATGCCTTCGGTCATGAGTGCGGCGACATGCTGCTTGTCGAGGTTGCGGACGCGATGAAGGCCGCCTGCCGCGCGGACGATATCATTGCGCGCATCGGCGGCGATGAGTTCGTGATCCTGCTGCCCAGCACAGACCCCGCGTTTGCGGAAAGCATCATCCAGCGGATCAAAGAACGGATCGGGACCGTCTATATCAACGGCATGAGTGCCTCCGTCTCGTTGGGTCTTGAGACCAAGACCGATTCGGCGCAGAGCACAAACGATATCATGAACCGCGCGGAACAGGGCATGTATCAAGAGAAGATTCAAGATGCGGGCGGCTACCGCAGCGTGGTCATCCGCGAAGTATTTGACGCGCTGATCCACAAGGTACCTTGGGCAAAAGAGCACGCCTCCCGCGTCCGGCAGCTTTGCGAGCTGCTCGGTCAGGCGCTCGGCATGAGCGCCTCCGACCTCATCGAGATACGGATTGCGGCAGAGCTGCACGACATCGGCAATGTGTCCCTCGACGCAGATCTGCTCAACAAGCCCTGCGCCCTCAACGACAAGGAATGGGTACAGATCAAGAAGCACCCGGAGACCGGATACCGTCTGCTGGGTACCTGCAGCGAATACTACAACATCGCAGATATCGTGCTTGCGCATCATGAGCGCATCGACGGAACCGGCTATCCCATGCAGCTCAAAGGCGACGAGATCAACTGGAAAGCGCGTGTACTCGCCGTTGCGGAGGCATTTGACACGATGGTGCACCCGCAGCCTTACCGCGCGGCATTGAGCCGCGAAGAAGCAGTCAGCGAGCTCGTCCGCAATAAGGGAACCCAGTTTGATGCCGACATCGTGGACGCATTCGTCGCAGGCGTCGCGGGTAAACTACCGGAGAGTTTCTAGAGCAGGCTCTCGCGCTTAGAAACAGCGTCCTGAGAATCACAAGCCATAACGATCCAGCAAAACACGATTGCAGCAAAAAGCCCCGCGCCAATGATAGGCGCGGGGTTTTTGATTGTTTTCGTTTTGCCGCGCCGTAGGGCGCGGAGCCTAACATCAAACCTTGGATTTCATTTTGGAGATGACGTCGAAGCCCACTGCGATCAGCAGAACGAATCCCTTGATCGCCTGCTGCCAGTCGATGCTGACACCCATGATGGACATGCCGTTGTTCAGAACGCCCATCAAGAGACCGCCGACGATCGCGCCGACCACGGTACCGATGCCGCCCGTGGTGGAAGCGCCGCCGATGAAGCACGCCGCGATGGCGTCCAGCTCGAAGCCGTAGCCGCCCTTCGGCGTTGCGGAGTTGAGGCGTCCGGTGAAGACGATACCGGCCAGCGCCGCGAGCACGCCCATGTTGACATAGACCCAGAAGAGCACGCGCTTGGTCTTGATGCCGGAGAGGCGCGCAGCCTTCGGGTTGCCGCCGTAGGCATAGATGTGACGGCCGGGGATTGTCTTATCGGTCACGAAAGTGTAGATGAGCACCAGTGCTACGACGATCAGCAGAACTGTCGGGATGCCGCGATAGAGCGCCAGCGCATAGCTGAACGCCATGATCACCGCGGTGAATGCAAAAAGCTTGAAGATAAACGCGCCGACGGAGGGCACATCGAAGTTATACTTTTTCTTGCTCTTTCTCTTGTTGATCTCGTTGATGATGAACAGCACGCATGCAACAAAGCCGAAGAGCAGCGCTAATAGGTTGATGCCTTCGATATGCGCGATGTCCGGCACAAAGCCCGCGGCAAGGAACGTGTAGCTGTCCGGCAAGGGAGCTAAGCTCGTGCCCTGGAGCGCGACCATCGTGAGTCCGCGGAAGATCAGCTGACCGCCGAGGGTGACGATGAACGCGGGAACGCCGATATACGCAATCCACAAGCCCTGCCATGCGCCGATCACAAAGCCCGCCATCAGCGAAAGCAGAATCGAGATCCAGATCGGCATACCGAGCTTGAGCACGAAGATGGCCGAGAGTGCGCCGACGAGACCGACGACCGAGCCGACGGAAAGGTCGATGTTGCCGATGGTCAGGATGCAAAGCAGCATACCGATGGCCAGAATCAAAATGTAGGCGTTCTGCTGAATCAGGTTGGAGATATTCAGCGGCTTGAGCAGGATGCCCTTCGTTAAGAATTCAAATACGATCACAACCACAA
Source organism: Clostridia bacterium (assembly GCA_035561095.1). GTDB lineage: Bacteria > Bacillota > Clostridia > Christensenellales > CAG-138 > UBA7703. Next base: position 14,620 of record DATMYE010000018.1, read on the forward strand.
CCAAGGCGATGATCATGGCGTACTGGCGAATATTCCCCCTGAGCAGACTCTTGATCCGTTTCATTTTACGACCTCCTTGTTGCTTTGCATAATAAACTGCATGATCTTTTCCGGTGTGGCTTCGCTCGCCATCAGCTCGCCAACGATCATGCCTCTGTTCATGACATACACCCTGTCGCACATGCCGAGCAGCTCCGGCAATTCGGAGGAGATCATGACGACGGATTTGCCCTTGTCCACCAGTTCGTTGATGATGGTATAGATTTCATATTTCGCGCCGACGTCGATGCCGCGCGTGGGTTCGTCGAGGAAGAGAATGTCGGGATCGGCGAAGATGCACTTGCTGAACACGACCTTCTGCTGGTTTCCGCCGGAAAGATCGCCGGTCTTTTGCAGTATGCTCGAGGATTTGATGTTTAACTTCTTGCGGTATTCTTCACCGACCTTGATCTCGAGATTGTCATCGATGACCAGGTTCTTCTTGCGCAGGGACTGCAGCGAGGAGAGCGTGATGTTGCGCTTGATGTCGTCGATGAGGATCAGTCCCGCAGTCTTGCGGTCTTCCGTCGCGTAGGCAATGCCCTTGGCAATCGCGTCGCTGACATCCTTGAGATCCAGCTCCTCGCCGTTTTTATACATCTTTCCTGTGATCTTCGTGCCATACGCCTTGCCAAAGAGGCTCATCGCAAGCTCCGTGCGTCCCGCGCCCATGAGGCCCGCGATGCCGACCACTTCGCCCTTGCGGACGTTGATGCTGACGTCTCTGATCACCTGCTTCTCGTCGTCGAGCGGGTCAAAGGCGTTCCAGTTCTTCACCTCAAAGAGCACCTCGCCGACCGCGTTGTAGCGCTTGGGGAAGCGGTCGATGATCTCGCGGCCCACCATCGACTTGATGATGCGCTCCTCGGAGATATCATCCACGCCCTTGACCAGCGTCTCGATGGTCGCGCCGTCGCGCAGAATCGTGATTTCGTCCGCGACCTTGGTGATCTCGTTGAGTTTGTGCGAAATGATGATGCTCGTAATGCCGTGCGCCTTCAGATCGACAAGCAGATCCAACAGGTGATCCGAGTCTTTATCGTTTAATGCGGCGGTCGGTTCGTCCAGAATCAGCAACCGCACATCTTTTGCGAGCGCTTTGACGATTTCGACCAGCTGCTGTTTTCCAAGCCCAATATCCTTGATCTTCGTGTCCGTGCGTTCGTCAAGCCCAACTTTTTTGAGCATTTCGATGGTTTTGGTTCTGGTTTTGTCCCAGTTGATGATCAGGCCTTTGTCGGTCTGTTCATTGCCGAGAAAGACGTTTTCCGCGATTGATAGGCTGGGGATCAGTGCAAGCTCCTGATGTATAATTGCGATTCCCTTTGCTTCGCTGTCTTTGATCGATTTGAAGACGCAGACTTCACCGTCCACGACGATATCACCTTCATACGTGCCGTGCGGATAGACCGCGCTCAGGATGTTCATGAGCGTGGATTTGCCCGCACCGTTTTCGCCGACAAGCGCATGAATATGGTGAGGGATCACGCGGAAGCTGACATTATCCAGCGCTTTGACGCCGGGAAACGTCTTGGTGATGTTCCGCATTTCTAAAATGTATTTTCCCATAGATAAACTCCTTTATTGCGATCCAGGGACATCGACATCTCTATCTTACATCCACATGACCGAAATCGGCTAGCGGTTTTTTGACCATGCTTACCGCTAGCCGATTTTCAGTTATTCGTCGGATCTAAGGCTTATTTGATGTCATCGGGCGTCAGATAGCCGGAATCCATGACCAGTTCCTGATAGTTGGCAACCGTGACGGTGTACGGGATCAGCAGGTAGGACGGAACGATCTTGACATTGTTGTCATAGGTCGTCGTGTCGTTGATTTCCGGCTCGGTGCCGGCAAGCACTGCGTCAACCATGTCCGCCGCAACTTTCGCGAGATCACGGGTGTCCTTGAGGATCGTGGAATACTGTTCACCGGCGATGATCAGCTTGATGGAGGCGGCTTCCGCATCCTGGCCGGTCACGACGGGCCACGTATCGGTTCCGGGCTGATAGCCGAAGGACTTCAGCGAGGAGATGATGCCGCGGGAGAGTCCGTCATAGGGAGAGAGCACGCCGTCGAGCTGCTGGCCGCTGGTGTAGTTCGCGGCAAGCAGAGCGTCCATACGGGCCTGCGCAACCGCGCCGTCCCAACGGAGGGTTCCGATGTCTGCCTGGGCGGTCTGGCCGGAGACGACGACGACGGTGCCGGCATCGATCAGGGGCTGGAGAACGTCCATCGCGCCAGAGTAGAAGTAGAAGCTGTTCGTGTCGTCGGGAGAACCGGCGAAGAGCTCGATGTTGTACGGACCTTCACCCTTGAGCGCCTTGAGGCCATCGACGAGGGACTGCGCCTGGAGGCGGCCCACGCCACGGTTGTCAAACGTTGCATAGTAGGAGACAGCTTCGGTGTCGACGAGCAGACGATCATAGGAGATGATCTTCACGCCGTCTTTGCCGGCCTGATCGAGCGTCGCGGAGAGGGTGGAGCCGTCGATTGCCGCGATGACCAGAACCTGCGCGCCCTTGGTGATCATGTTTTCGATCTGGGCTTTCTGGGTGGGGATGTCGTCCTCTGCGTACTGCAGGTCAACGGTGTAACCCTTGGCTTCGAGGATTTCCTTCATCGTGTTGCCGTCTTTGATCCAACGTTCGCTGGACTGCGTCGGCATCGAGATTCCGATGTAGCCGCCGGCCGTCGTGGCCGCCGCTGCTTCGGTGGTCGCAGCTTCGGTTGCTGCGGGTGCCGCGGGCTCAGCCGCAGGTGCCGGGGTTGCTGCGCAAGCGAACATTGCCAGACCCATCACCAGCGCCAAAACGCACATGAATACTTTTTTCATTGATTCCACTCCTTTTGTTTTTTACATTGCCCCGGCTCTCGCCGCAGCAAATTATGATTCTGAATAAAGGGGTTTCCAACAACGTGCGGTAAACGGTTATTCGTTTCTGATGTTATGTTTTTGCGAAGGAATTTCGGATTGAGACGGAATGATGATTGGAAGGTTTGTGTAAACAAGCGGATATTTCGAAAAAATGTTCTGATTCGTTTGATTGTGTTCTTTTTGTTTCTTTTCTGTGTGTTTTGTATTTTATCACCGTCTTTTTCCCGTGTCAACAGCTTCTTTTTGGGAACGAATGGTTTCGTTTCTGTTCTTATCTTTTTCTTTCAGATATTGAACAATCGCGCGTTTTCATGTAGTATTAAGGAAGCCGTAAATCATTCAAAAGGTCGTTTGCTGCACATGTTTGCTATCGAGCGCATCAAGATCATCAAAGATTATTTAACCAAAGACAAGCATGTTTCGGTTGCCAAACTGAGCAGCTTACTAAACGTGACCGAAGTGACGATCCGGCGCGACCTCGAAAAACTCGAAAGCGAAGGGTTTCTCAAGCGCGCGCACGGCGGCGCTGTCCTCAACGCCGACATCGACGAGCCGATCTTATTGGAAGAGACGTCCGTCGATCACGCGCACCAGATGATGGAGATCGCGGATACGATCTTCCACCTCGTCTCCGACAACGACATCATCATGCTCACCGACGGGCCCACCAATCAGAAGGCAGCGCGTCAGCTCACGAGAAAGAAAAACCTCACGGTGCTGACCAACGATCTTCGCATCGCGCTGGAGTTCTCCGCCTCGCCCAGCAACAAGCTCATCCTGCTCGGCGGCGATCTCGACGACTGCGCGGTCTACGGCCAGCTTGCGATCAACAACATGCAGAACTTCTCCCTCAACCACCTGATCGTGGAGGTCGAGGGCATCAGCAAAAAGACGGGCATCACGGTCTCCAGCATCAGCAAGGCCTCGCTGATTCAGCAGGCGTGCAAGATGGCGCAGACCGTCTCTGTCGTGTGCCTAGCCGACCACTTCGGCGCAAAATCGTTCTACCGCGTGGGCGATCTCGACATCGCCGACAAGATCATCACCAACTCAACGCTCAACGACTCGTATAAGGATTATCTGTTCGACCTCAACATTCAGCTCTACACTTCCGTCAACATCTACGAGGAATAACGCCCGCAGAGTCTCCCGAAAGGATGTGCAAGCATGTCGTCTGAACTGCTCAGGCTTGAAAATGTCAATTTGCAATTGGACAGCTTTCAGCTGAGTCATATCAATATCGATCTGTTCGAGCATGAGATTCACGTCATCATGGGCGAGAACGGCGCGGGCAAAAGCATACTCATGCAGGTGATCAGCGGCCTCGTCACCCCGGATTCCGGCACCATCTACATCAAAAACAAGCTCATCCGCAACCGCATGGTCTCCGGCGAAATGTTTGATGACGTGATCTATATCCGGCAGGACGCGACCATGCTCCTCCAGCTCTCCGTCGCAGAAAACCTCTTCTTCAACAAGCTTCCGTATAAGAACAAGTTTCTCAAGAGCATCGACTACGACAAGCTCAACTATATGTGCCAGCAGCTCATCGACGAACTGGGTCTGCCCGTTTCCGTGTTTGACCGCGTCGAGACGCTCGGCTTTGCCCAACGGCAGATCATCGAGTTCTGCCGGGCGTATATCTCCGAGGCAAGCATCGTGATTCTGGACGAACCCTCCTCCGCTCTGACGCAGAGCGAGCGAAACCTCCTCTACCGCATCGTGAGCAAGATCAAGGCGAAGGGCTCCGGCGTGTTCTATATCACGCACTGCCTTGAGGATGTCTCCCTCATCGGCGACCGTGTCACGGTCATCAAAAACGGCAGCATCATCGGAACGCGCATCGTCTCGGAGTGCCCGGAGGAAGAGATCATCAAGATGCTCAGCGGGCACTACATCAAAAACCGCTATCCGAAGATCATGATCGAGCAGGGCAAGACGATTCTCAGCGTGCGCAATCTTGCCTTCACCGATAAGCTCAAGAACATCAACCTCGACCTGCACGAGGGCGAAATCCTCGGCATCACGGGCCTTGCGGGCTCCGGGCGCACACTGCTCGCGAACAGCCTCTTCGGCGCGGTGGACGGCGTCGTGGGCGATGTCTCCCTCAACGGCGTTCCGATCAAGATCGACAGCCCGTATAAAGCGATCTGCAGCGGCATCGCGTTGATCCCCGAAAACCGCCTGACGGACTCCATCTTCGGCTATCTCGACGTGAGCAACAACGTCGCGGTCTCGTCGCTCAAGCGCTTTTCCAGCTTCAGCCTGATCAACACGACCTACCTCGAGCAGGTCGTTGCGGACTATGTCGAGAAGCTGAATATCCCCCATACGCTCCACAGCAGCATCATGGAATACACCGGCGGCAACCAGCAGAAAGCCATCTTCGCCAAGTGGATTATGAGCCGCGCGAAGATCTTCATCCTCGACGAGCCGACCCGCGGGCTGGATATCGCGAGCAAGGTTGACATCTACAACTCTATCAACGACCTGATCAAGAAAAAAGTCGGCATCATCTTCATCTCGTCGGATATCGAGGAGATCCTCGGCGTGTGCGACCGGGTTGCGGTGCTCGCAAACCGCACCTGCGTGTGCAATGTGCCGACCAAGGACATCACCGTTGAGAAAATCATCGAGCTGTCCACCAGTCAGGAACAGTAAAACTTCATATTGTATAAGCGCAATCTTACAAAAACCAACATTGCCGCTAAAAACTGGCAGGCTTGACCCCGTTTTCCTCCTGCGGAGTTGTTCCGCCGGAGGGCTTTTTTTGCGTGAAATTCCTGTTTTGTCATGATGCATGCGCAATATCGGTGAAAAACCACGGATGTTTTTTTCAGAAACGTTTGAAATCCCCGACCTCATCCGATACAATGCAGGTGTTCAAACACAAGATCGGAGACGCGGATGCACTTCTTTCGCAACATCTCATTCTGGAAAAAACTGCTCCTCATGGGCGCGATTCCGCTCGCGCTGCTTGGCGTGGTCATAGGCTTCCTGTCCTACCAAAAGGCGGACAAGGTCGTGCGGCAGAGCGAGAAGCGCGTGCTTTCGGACACGATCAACCGCGTGGACGTCAGCCTCAACGTCAAGGTGCGCCAGATTGACAGCCTGATGCAGACCGTCGCGGGCAGCGCGGAGGCGCAGGAGCTCGCGCGCGCGGATTCCGCGGGCGGCAAGGGGCTGATCGGCACCACGGCGCTCTCCGTGCTATGTCAGAATCTCTTCGGCCCGTTCGGCGAGATCAGCGATGTCAATATCCTCCTGGGCGAGCAGTTGGTCTACACGAGCCGTACGGAGCAAGTCGCGATCGATCCCGTGATGCTTGCGGAGCTCTACGACCGCGCGGCGCGGTATCCCGGCAAGGCGATCTGGTCGGACCTCACGACGGGCTTATACGAGCGCGAAAGCAAGTCCGCAGATGGACTTTTAATCTACGCTGGCCTTCGTGATACGCAGGGAGAGACCATCGGCCTCGTGGTCGCGGAGGTCAACCCGCGCACGTTCGGCAGCTATATCCTGACCAAGCAGAAGATACTGGGCTACCAGACCACGTTTCTCACCGATCGCGCGGGCGCGATCATCTGCGGCGACAACGCCGTGCGCGACGACTGGCGGAAGGCGATTCTGCTGCGCTACAAGGCGGGCGAGCGCAAGTCCGACATCGAACTGGGCGGCACCATGTACTATGTCTGCTCGCAGTACAACGGCCTCACCGGCTGGGTGACGTTTACGATGATCCCCGACAACCGTCTGTTCCCTGAAGCAAATTCTCTCAAGCAATACACGATCGTTCTGGTCGCTGTCTCCATCGTGCTCGCGGCGCTGTTTCTGCTGATCCTCGCGCTCGCGATTACAAAGCCGCTCGCGCGGCTGAAAACCGGCATGAAGCAGGTGCAGGACAAGAACTTTGAGCTGCAGCTGGAAAACGACCGCCGGGATGAGATCGGCGAACTCACCGAGACCTTCAACTACATGGTCAACCGCATCCACATCCTCGTCAATCAGGTCTATCAGGAGAAGATTGCTCAGAAAACCGCCGAAATCGAGGCGCTGCAGGCGCAGATCAACCCGCATTTTCTCTACAACACACTGGATACCATCAACTGGATGCTGATCGACCGCGACGAAATGGAAGTCAGCGCGATTGTCGTAGCTCTCGGCAAGCTCATGCAGTACAGCATGGATACTGCGACGTCGATGGTGTCTCTGCTGGAGGAATGCAGGCATGTCAAGGACTATCTGCTCATCCAGAAATTCCGTCTCGAGGACAGGCTGGAGTTTACGCTAAATCTCGATCCGACACTGGAAACCTTCAAGGTGCCGAAGCTGATTCTGCAGCCGCTGATCGAAAACGCGATCGACCACGGCATCCACCATTCCGGCAGACCCGGCATTCTCCGCGTCAACGCCGTCCGCGCGGGCAGCCGCGTCTATATCACCGTCAGCGACAACGGCCGCGGCATGACGCCGGACGAGCTATATCAATTCAAACGGCTGCTGAGCAACGATTCCATCGGGTATAAGAACATCGGCGTGCGAAACGTCGCGCGGCGGCTCCAGCTGCACTTCAACGACCGCTGCGAGTTCGCGGTGGACAACACGCTGGGCGGCGGGCTCTCGATCACCATCGTACTGCCGATTGACGACGCGCAAGCGCTGCCGGAAGGCATTCCCGTAACCCCAAGCACCGGGGAGGATGAAGCATGATCATCATCCTGATTTCTGCCGCGCCCGGCACAAAAGGAGACCGCGCATGAACATCATTATCGTGGACGACGAACCGAAGATCCGCAAAGGGCTCGGCAGGCTTTTGAGCCTGCACGAGGGCTGGGTCGTCGCGGGCGTGTTTGAGGAGGCTCATAGCGCGCTCGCGTTTCTCTATGAGAACGAGGTCGACGCCATCGTGACCGATATCCAGATGCCGGGCATGCAGGGGCTCGATATGGTGCACAAAATCCGCGAAGTCAACCGCGAAATCCCCGTGATCATCATCAGCGGCTACAGCCGCTTTGATTATGCGCAGCGCGCCATCGAGCTCGGCGTGCGCAAATACATCACCAAACCGACCTCGCCGGAGGAGATCACCCAGACGCTTGAGCAGATCGAGCAGGAACTCTCCGCGCGCGCAGAGGCGCTGCGCCGCTCGGTCGCTCCCCCGGAGGGAGCGGCGCCTGTGCAGAATCTGCTGATCCTGCGCGCCATCGAGTTCATCGAGCGGAATTTTGCAGGCAAGCTCACGCTCAAGGACGCAGCAAACGCCCTCTACATCTCGCCCAACTACCTCTCCGAGCTCTTCAAAAAGACCACCGGCCAGAATTTTTCGGACTATCTCAACGATGTCCGCATGGAGCGTTCCCGCCTCTACCTTGCGGACATCAGCCGCAAGATCGGCGATGTATCGGAGCTCGTCGGCTTTTCCGACGCGCGGTATTTCAGCAGTGCGTTCCGCAAAAAATACGGCATGACGCCGCTGGACTACCGCAACAAATTTGCCGCGACAGGCGGAAAATCCTAGCCGGTTCGCCGATTTTGGAAAACGAAATTTGTACTATTTCGCCGCCTGAACGGGCGGCGATGCGCTATAAAAACGTCTCCAATGTGAAGTAATTGTGTAGATGTGTAAGATTTTCAACAAAACCGTATCGAGACCGCATTGGAAAGCATATTTTCGCAGCGGTACAATCGACATGTAGCCGAACAACGATGTTCCAGGCTATAGTTTGCAGAGAGAATTAAGGAGGATCCAAATGAAGAAGTCTATTGCGCTCGTACTTGCACTGCTCATGATCTCCGTTCTGTTCGTCGGCTGCGCGCCCGCCGCGACCGAACCCGCAGAAGCAACCGAAGCCCCCGCCGCAGAAGCGACGGAAGCCCCTGCCGCAGACGCAACCGAAGCACCCGCCGCCAAGACCGCCGCGGATGTGAAGATCGTTCTGCTGCTCCCGGGTCAGATTAATGACCAGGGCTGGAACGCCTCCAACTATGCCGGCGTGGTCGCCTGCAACGAACAGCTCGGCACCAACATGGAATATGTCGAAGCCGTTGCCGAAGCCGACTTCGAGTCCACCTTCCGTGAATACGCAGAGCGCGGCTATGACATCATCATGGCTGCCGGCTCCCAGTTTGACGAAGCCGCCGCAACCGTTGCCGCGAGCTATCCCGACACCCTGTTCATGCTGGTCAACGGCTCGAACAACGACGGCGACAACCTCTGCCCCCTCTTCCCGAAAGAGTATGAAGCTTCCTACCTCGCGTCCATCATCGCGGGCTACATCACCACGAGCGGCAAGTTCGGCATGATCGGCGGCGACCCGAACCAGGCGATGCAGGACCTCATGGCTGTGTACGGCAAGACCGCCGTCTCCATCGCCAAAGAGCGCGGCATTGCGGACGCTTCCTTCAACCTTGCTTATGCCAACAGCTGGAGCGATATCGCGCTTGGTAAGCAGATGAGCGAAAATATGATCGACGAAGGCGCAGACGTGATGTTTGCCTACGCCAACGAGCTCGGCCTCGGCGTCATCAACGGCGCAATCGAAAAGGGTGCCAAGGTCGTCGGTTTCTCCTCCGACCAAACCACCATCGACCCCGCGACGGTCGTTGCTTCCATCAACTTTGACTATGCCACCATGTACGTCTGGGCCATCAACAACTGGCTGCAGGGCAACCTGAAGGGCCACCAGACCATCGAAGTCGGCGTTGCCGAAGGTATCTACTTCCCCGTCTACACCGAGAACTGCCCGCAGGAAGCCATCGACGCCTGCAACGCGGCGGTCGAAGCCCTCAAGGCCGGTTCGGTCGACCTCAAGGCGATGTTTGATTGATCGGATTGACCCCGTCAGACTTGCTAAATCCTGACACCTAAGCAATCAAACAGATCACTTGTCCGGACGCCGGCTGCCAAGCCTTCTTTCGCGATCATTCGCCAAGACGGCGCAAGCAAGCCGGCGTTCGGCGCATTTTTGAAGGAGACAAAAGAACATGTCTGCTCCTGCCAAACAAGTAATTCCGGCGTCCGACGCGCGCTCCTGCGCGCCCGAAACACCCGTTGTCGAACTCTCCCATGTTTCCAAATACTTTGCCAAGGTCGTCGCCAACAAGGACGTCTCCCTCACCGTGCACGCGGGCGAGGTGGTGGCGCTGCTCGGCGAAAACGGCGCGGGCAAAAGCACGATCATGAAAATTCTGTACGGCCTGTATGCAAAAGACGAAGGCACGATCAAAATCTGCGGCGAAGAGAGGCAGATCAAGTCCCCCGCGGATGCGATGCGCCTCGGCATCGCGATGATTCAGCAGCACTTCTCCCTCGTGCCCACGCATACGGCGACCGAGAACATCATCCTCGGCAACGTACACGGCTATATCCCGCTGGACGACTGCAACGGCCGCATCCGCGCGCTCGCGGAGACCTACGGCTTCGACATCCCCGTGGACAAGAAGGTAGGTTCGCTTGCCGTCGGTGTCCAGCAGAAGATCGAAATCCTCAAGGCGCTCTATATCAACGCGCGCATCCTCATCATGGACGAACCGACGGCGGTGCTCACGCCGCAGGAGTCCGAGGTGCTCATGCAGTTCATCCACGATTTCACCCGCCGCGGCAACAGCGTGGTCTTCATCACGCATAAGCTCAAGGAGGTCATGGAGGTTGCAGACCGCATCGTGGTCATGCGAAACGGCGTTGTCGTGGACACCGTGAAGCGCGCGGAGACCAGCGAGCAGCAGCTTGCGCGGCTCATGATCGGGCAGGAGATCGTTCCTCCCGCGCGCGACACCGCGCTGGATTATGAGACGGCCAAGGGCGTGCTGGAGCTAAGCAACGTTTCCCTCGCGCTCAAGGGCACCTCCGCCTGCGTGGACAGTGTGAGCTTCACTGTGCACGAAGGCGAAATCTTCGGCATCGCGGGCGTCAGCGGAAATGGTCAGGACGAGCTCTGCGACATCCTCTGCGGTTCCAGACAGCCCACCTGCGGCGAAATCCGCTTTGCCGGGCGGGATATCACAAACGAAAGCATCCGCGCGCGCATCGAGGCAGGGCTTGGCTATGTTCCGGTCGACCGCTATCGCGACGCGATGGTGATGGATATGACCCTCGCGGAAAATATGCTGCTCAAGAGCAGCTTCTCCCCCCGCTGGCAGAGCCGCGGCTTCATCCGGCAAAAGGCACTCAACCGCTATACCGCGGAGAAGATCACCGAGCACCGCGTGAAGGCAACCGGACCCAGCGACACGGCGCGCAGCCTCTCCGGCGGCAATCAGCAGAAGGTTGTGCTCGCGCGCGAGGTCGATCTGGGCGAAAAGCTCCTGATCTTCAACCAGCCGACGCGCGGCCTCGATATGGGCGCGGTCGACCGCATCCACAAGGTGATTCTGGAGGAGAAAGAGCGCAAGAAGGCCGTTCTGCTGGTCTCAACCGAGCTGACCGAGCTCTTTGAGCTCTGCGACCGGATCGCGGTCATGTACCGCGGGCGGCTGATGGGCGTGTTCCACAACGGAGAAAAAACAACCGCTGAAATCGGCCTGTTGATGGCCGGTGTTTCGGAAGACAAGGAGGCGAAGGCATGAAGAAGCGACTCGGCGTTCCGCTCTATAACATCGGCGCGGTGCTTGTCGGCCTCGTCATCAGCGCGAGCCTCTTGCTCTTCCTCAAGCTCAACCCCGCGGAGGTCATTGCGCTCTCAGTCAAAAAAATTGCGTTGGATGGCTATACACTCGGCGAAATTCTCGTCAAGGCCACGCCGCTGATCTTCACCTCGCTCGCGTTTGCGTTCACCTACAAGGCGAACCTCTTCAACATCGGCGCGCAGGGACAGTTCTACGCGGGCGCAATCGCTGCCATCGCGCTCTCGCTCGCGCTGGGCGACCGCGTCCCGCAGGGCGTGCTGCTGCTCATCGTGCTGGTTGCGTCCTTTGCCTCCGGCGCGGCGGTCGGCGGGCTCATCGGCTTTGCCAAGTCCAGGTTCCGCGCAAACGAGTTTCTCGTGAGCATGATGTCCACCTATGTGGTCAGCGCGCTGATGGACTTTTTGCTGCGCACGAGCCTGCAGGAGACCAAAGCGGAATATCTGCAGACTGACGCAATCGCAAAGAGCGCGTACCTGCCCGCAATTCTGCCCGGCACGCGCGTCCATCTTGGCTTTGTGATCGCGGTTGTGACCGCGGTGCTTATCTGGGTGCTGCTCTATAAAACCCCGCTTGGCTTCCGCATCCGCGCGGTGGGCTACAACCACAACGCCGCGGAGCTCGGCGGCATCCGCTCCGGCAAGATCTATGTCGCGGCGTTCTTCATCGCGGGCGGTCTTGCGGGCATGGCGGGCTTTACGGAGGTCAACGGTGTGCAGCACATGCTGCTGCAAAATTTCAACACCTCCATCGGCTCGTTCGGCATCGGCATCGCAATCCTCGCAAACGGCAACCCCATCGGCTGTATCTTCGCGTCCATCCTGTTCGGCTTTTTGAACGTGATGGGCACGACAATGGGCAGGCTGCCGGGCCTGAACATCCCCGCGAGCATCATCGATCTGATCGAAGGCATCGTGATGATCTGCGTGATCATGTCCTATTTTGTGCGCAAAGCCGCGGAAACCCGCAGCGAAAAGCAGCGCTTGAAGAAGGCAGGTGGAAAATAATATGGTCAATCTACTCACTCGCGCCATTATGATGAGTACGCCTCTGTTCCTCGGCGCACTGGCAGAAGTATATGCAGAGCGCACAGGCATGATGATCTGCGCCATCGAGGGCATCTTCCTCATCGGCGCATGGGGCGGCTTTGTTGGCGTCTATCTCACGGGCAGCCTCGTGATCGGCCTCCTGGCCGCGATACTCTGCGGCATGGCGATGGCTGCGCTCTACGGCGTTGTCACCGTGTATATGAAGCAGCAGCAGGTGGTGACGGGCACCGCGCTGAACATCCTCGCTGCGGGCATCTGCGCGTATTTTCAGCGGGTGCTGTTCGGCGTGCCGACCACGCCGTTGCAGATCGCAACCCTGCCGAAGATCGCGATTCCCCTGCTCTCCAAGATTCCGGTGATAGGTCCGATCTTCTTTCAGCAGAATATCCTGACGTATCTTGCCTATGTGCTGATTCCCGTTGCGGTGTTTGTGCTGTACAAGACCTCTCTGGGGCTGACGCTCCGCTCCACGGGCGAAAACCCCGAGGCGGTGGATGTCGCGGGGCTCAGCGTCAACCGCATTCGCTTCCTCACCGTGCTCGTCGCGGGTGCGGTCGGCGGGCTTGCGGGCTCGTTCTACACGGTTGGGTATCTAGGCATGTTCACGAGCGGCATCATCGGCGGACGCGGTTGGATCGCGTTTGCGATCTGCTTCCTCGGCAACTGGAGCCCCAAGGGCGTGGTGTTCGGTACGCTCGCGTTCGGTCTTGCCGACGCGGTTGCGATCTATATCCAGGCGGTCAGCGGTCACACGATCTTCCCCAACGAGCTGATCATCGCTTTACCGTACATCCTGACCATCGTACTGACCATCGCGCGCAGCAACCTCAGCGTGCCCGCCAAACTCGGCGTGCCGTACGCAAAGGAGAACTGATCCGCTTCCGCGCATCAAATAAGCCGCCCGGTTCAAACGGGCGGCTTTTTCGTGTATTAGGAGATTCGATTATTTTGGGATCTTTCGCGTCGCTGTGTACTGCTTCATCCCGCCGGAGAGGTTGTACACGCGCCGGAACCCCTTGTTGAGCAGGATATTCTGCACGGCATTGCCGGTTGTCCCCTTGTTGCAGTAGGTCACGATGATATCGTCCCGATCGAGCGACTCCGCGGCCTCGCGAATCTCCGCGTGCGGGATGCTGTTTGCGCCTTCCACATGCGATTTTTCGTACTGCGCGGGCACCCGCGTGTCGATGAGAGTCACCTGCTCGCCCGCTTCCTGCCGGCGGAGCAGCTCCTCCGCGGTCATCAGCGGCCTGCCGCCATGGATCGCGTTTTCGAGGATCATGCCCGTGTACATGACCGGGTCCTTCGTCGTCGAAAACGGCGGCGCATACGCCAGATCGAGATAAAACAAATCCTCCGCCTTCGCGCCGAAGCTGATCGCGGTGGCAAACACGTCGATGCGCTTGTCCACACCCGCCTTTCCTACGATCTGCACGCCGAGCACGCGTCCCGTCGCGCGGTCGGCAAGGGCCTTGATGGTCATCTCCTCGCCGCCGAGATACTCCGGCTTGTCGGGCTTGGTGTTGTGGCAAACCACCGGATCAAAGCCCGCCTCCCGCGCCTCGCGCTCGGTAAGCCCCGTCTGGCCGACGGCGAGCCCCAGCACGCGGAAGATGCCCGTGCCGAGTGTGCCGCGATAGCGGAGACTCCCGCCCGTTGCGCAGTCGCCCGCAATGCGGCCTGTTTTGTTCGCGGTCGAACCCAACGGACGGTAGACCTGCTTGCCCGTAACCACATGGAATTGCTCCGTGCAGTCCCCGCAGGCGTAGATGTCCGCTAGGTTTGTCTCCATGCGCTCGTTGACGAGGATCGCGCCGGAAGCGCCGAGCGCGACGCCCGCGTAGGACGCGAGCTCGCCGTTTGGCCGGATGCCGGTGGAGAGCAGCACAAGCTCCGCGGGGAACGCCGTTCCATCCGCGAGCAACACGCTCTCATCCGTCATTTCCGCGATGGAGACGCCCGTTTTGACCGTGATGCCGCTCTTTTTGAGGTGTTCCTCGACGAGAATCGCCATATCGGGATCAAGCCCCGGCGTCACCTGCGGGAGTTTATCTAACAGCGTCACGGAGATGCCCAGCCGGGTGAGGCTCTCGCACATCTCCATACCGATGAAACCCGTGCCGACGATGACCGCCGATTTCGGATGTTGTTCGGCAAGAAACTGCTCGATGCGCAGCATGTCGTTGATGTTGCGGAGGGTGAATACATGTTCCTTTTCGCGTCCGGGGATCGGCGGTGTGACCGCACGCGCGCCGGTTGCGAGGATAAGCTTGTCGTAGTGATCGTCAACCACGTCGCCCGTGGCGAGGTCTTTGACCCGCAGGGTCTTCTGCGCGGGATCGATCAAGAGCACCTCGTGGCGCGTCTTGATCTCCACATTGTACTTTTCGCGGAAAAACGCGGGATCGCGCGGGGACAGCTCCGCCGCTTTCTCCACCTCGCCGCCGAGAAAATACGGCATGCCGCAGCCGGAGTAGGAGATGAAGCTGTCCCGTTCATAGATCGTGATCTCTGCGTCTTCCGTGTTGCGCCTTGCCTTTGCCGCGGCGGATGTTCCGGCGGCGACCGCTCCGATGACGAGAATCCTCATACGCTACCCCTTTCGCAGCCCTGTTTACTTCGTGTGTTCCGGGAACCAGTGGGTTGTGCGGTTTGCAATCTTCACGAGAATCAGCATGACGGGAACCTCCGTCAGTACGCCCACGATGGTCGCAAGCGCGGCGGGAGACGAGGTTCCGAAGAGCGAAATTGCCACCGCGACGGATAGTTCAAAGAAGTTGGAAGCACCGATCATACCAGCGGGCGCCGCAATATCATGAGGCAACTTCAGCAGCTTGCTTGCGCCGTATGCGATAAAGAAGATCAGGAATGTCTGGATGACCAGCGGCACCGCGATGAGCACGATGTGCAGCGGGTTCTGGAGGATCACCTGTCCCTGAAAGGAGAAGATGATCACGAGCGTCAGCAGAAGCCCGATCACGGTCACCTGATTGAATTTCGGCAGAAAGCCTTTTTCAAAATATGTAAGCCCGCGTTTTTTGATGATGCTTGTGCGCGTGATGACGCCGCCCGCGAGCGGAATCACCACAAACAGCGCGACGGACAATAAGAGCGTATCCCACGGGATCTTCACGCCGCCGATGCCGAGAAGCAGCGCCACAATCGGCGTAAACGCGATGAGGATGATCAGGTCGTTGGTCGCGACCTGCACGACCGTATACGCGGCGTTCCCTTTGGTCAGATAGCTCCAGACGAACACCATCGCCGTGCAGGGAGCGGCGCCCAGCAGGATCGCGCCCGCGAGATAGTCCTTGGCGAGCTCCGCGGGGATGAGTGTTTTGAAGATCACAAAAAAGAACAGCCATGCGATGCCGAACATCGTAAAGGGCTTGATGAGCCAGTTGGTCACCCACGTGACAAAGAGCCCTTTCGGGTTCTTGCCGACGTTTTTGATGCTCTGGAAATCGACCTTGAGCATCATGGGATAGATCATCAGCCAGATGAGAATCGCGATCGGGATGGAGACGTTTGCGTACTCAAACCGACCGAGAAACGCCGGAACACCAGGCAGAAACTGCCCGATAAGCACGCCGGCCACCATGCAGAGTATGACCCAGACGGAGAGATACTTTTCAAAGAATCCGATACCGATTGATTTCTTCGTTTCCATACGAAATCCTCTTTCTGTCTTGTTTTGTTCTGTTATCGTACCTTTTGCAGAATCGCGACGACTTCTTCCGTCTTGAGCGCCTTGCCGTAGGAGACGACTTTTCCGTCCACCACCAGCGCGGGCGTGGTCATCACGCCGTAGGCTGCGATCTGCGAAAAATCGCGCACGTGATCGATGGTTGCGTCCATGCCGAGCTGCTCCAGCGCGGCTTTGGTTGCAGCCTCAAGCGCGTTGCATTTGGCGCAGCCGCTGCCGAGCACCTTGACCGATACTCCCTCGGTTTTGGCTTTTGCAGCCTGTTCCATGCTGTCGCAGTCGCACCCGCCGCAGCAGCAGCCTGAGGGTTTTGCTTCTTCCGTTTCTTTCCGTCTTCCAAAGAGTGCCATGTTTCGTTTCTCCTTAAATCAGTACAGTTTGAATCAGGTTGAACAGGTATCCAACCAATATGATGCCGACGGTGCAGATCGCGATAAACAGCGCGAGGAGTTTCGGCTTGACCGCTCTTCGGAGCATGATCATCGACGGCAGCGACAACGTCGTCACCGCCATCATGAACGAGAGCACGGAGCCAAGCAGCGCGCCTTTTGCAAATAGCGCCTCCGCGATGGGAATCGTGCCGAAGATATCCGCGTACATGGGTACGCCGATCAGCGTTGCAAGCACCACGCCGAAGGGGTTTTTGCTGCCGAGCACGGCGACGATCCACGTTTCCGGAATCCAGTTGTGGATGACAGCTCCGATTGCAACCCCGATCAGCACATAAGGAAATACTTTCTTGAATGTATTCACCATCTGCTCTTTGGCGTAGATGAGGCGGTCTTTGATCGAAAGATCGGGCGATTCGATGTCCACGCGTCCCGCCGTCAGGATGAAGCTTTCGACATACCGCTCCATCTTGAGTTTTTCGATCAGCGTACCGCCGAGCACCGCGATGACAAGGCCGAAGAGCACATAGAACACAGCGACTTTCGCGCCGAAGATGCTCGCGAGCAGCACCAGCGACCCGAGATCGACCATCGGCGACGAGATCAGAAACGAAAACGTCACGCCCACGGGCAGCCCCGCGGAGGTGAAGCCGATGAACAGCGGAATCGACGAGCAGGAACAAAACGGCGTCACGGTGCCGAGAAGCGCCGCGGCGATGTTCGCGCCGATGCCGCGGAATCTGCCGAGGATCTTCTTGCTGCGTTCCGGCGGAAAAAAGCTCTGGATGTAGCTGATCACGAAGATCAGTGTGCACAGCAGGATCGTGATCTTGATCACGTCGTAGAGGAAGAATTGCAGGCTCCCGAACCAGCGATTCGTCAGGTCCAGCCCGAACCCGCCAAGCATGCGTCCGATCAGGTCGTTGAGCCACTGCATGGCGAGAATCTGATGCTGGAAGAAGTCCCAGATGGTTTTCAATAGTTGCATGGTTTGTCTTTATCCTTCATGTTCGATCGATATTCGTGTTATCAGCCGACGCAACTGCAGTTTTCGTGCTGGTCTTCATTCGGAGAGGTGATCTCCCGCAGCAGCTCCAGCGCACCCTCAGAACCCGCCGCGCTGATGCTGTAGTGTGTCCATTTGCCCTCCTGCCGGGCGGCGACAACGCCGGACTCGACGAGGATTTTCATGTGGTAACTCAGCGCGCTCTGGCCGATGCCGAGGTCTTCGATCAGCATGCAGGCGCACTTTTCGCCGCTGCGAAGCTGCTCTAATATTTTCAGACGATTTTCGTCGCAAAACGCCTTGAATACCTTCGCGTTTTGCACATAGCCTGGCTCCATACAGACACCTCAAATCAAAATATCTTGATGTATAAATCGTAACGCTCATATCAAGATTTGTCAATATGATGGAATGTAAGATTTTCCTGATCTTTTGCCATCGGGCATGCTTTGCATGCATTCCACAAGGTGCAGTCCGCATTGACTTCTCGTGCCTTCCTGATACAATGAACCCACTACCCAAGCAAACTGGCCGGCGCATGGAAGATCGCCTCCCGTTCGATACGCCGGAAGAAAGTCGGGATATGATGGAAGATTATTTACAGCAAGGCATCCTGCTGGAGGAAGCGCAACGCTATTCGGAAGCGCTCGCGGCATATGCGCAGGCGGCGCAGGAGGAGCCGGTGAACCCGGAACCGCTGCTGCGGCAGGGCGCGCTTCTCGACGAGGTCGGGGATTATCCGCGCGCGCTGATCGCCTTTGACAATGCGCTGGCGCTCGATCCCTACAATGCGTATGCCCTCAGTGCGCGCGGGGATGTGCTCTCCACACTGGGACGGTTTGACGCGGCGATTGCGGATTTTTCGGATGCGATTCTGATCGATCCGGAGGATGCAGGCGCCTACTACAACCGCGGACTTGCGTATGCAAGCCTCGATCAAAACGACAAAGCGATTGAGGATTTCACGGTTGCCGTTCAGCTCGACCCCATGCATGGAGGCGCATACAACAACATGGGGCTTGTGCGGTTCAAAACAGGCGATTATGCTGCCGCGCTGAAGGATTTTTCAAACGCGATCCGCGTACGGCAAGGGTTTGCGTGCTCGTTTACACATCGGGCAAGGGTGCTTGAAGCAATCGGCGAGATCGGCGACGCGATCGAAGACTATACCCGCGCGCTGCAGATTAGCCCGCATGATCCAACGACGCTGTTCTTCCGCGGCGCTCTGTATTTTCGTCTGAAAGAAAACGAAAAAGGCAGAGTGGACTTAGAGCTTTTGCTGCAAACCGCGCCTGCGGACAACCAGTTCCGCACGCTTGCCAGGCAAAAACTGGAGTCTGGTCAATAACACAAATCCACCTCGTTTATTGTAAAGAAAACAACTTTCACTACAAAACAAAAGCGCACGAGATTTTCGTGCGCTTGTTTTTTTTGCTATCGTTTTTTGCAAAGAAACCCTATCTGCCGAGCTGTCCCCCGCTGAAGTCCAGCACAGATCCCGTCATATATGCCGAAGCATCCGACGCAAGATACAGCACCGCATCCGCGGCTTCCTCCAGTGTTGCGATCCTGCCGATGGGGATCTGCTGCTCATATTTCGCCATATCGCGATCCAACAGTTCCGCCGTCATGTCGGTATACATGATCGCGGGCGCGAACGCGTTGACGCGGATATGATCGCGCGCAACCTCTTTGGCGAGCGAGGTGGTGAACGAGATCACGCCGCCCTTGCTCGCGGCGTAGTGCGTCTTGCCGTTGCGGGAGCCGAGATAGGCCGTCGCAGACGCGATATTTACGATATTGGCGGGCTTTCCCGCGGCAACCGCCTGCCGGATCATCTCCCGGCAGCAGAGGAACACGCCGCCCATATTGACCGCCAGCACCTGAATCCATAGCTCATAGGACGTATCCTTGATCGGCATCATCGGGCAGACGCCCGCGTTGTTGATCAAGAGATCGACAGTGCCGAACCGCTCTTTTGCGTGCGCAAACAGGGCGACGACGTCGCTTTCAAGCGAAACATCCGCGCGAAACGCCTCCGCGCGTACGCCGAATTGCGAGGAAAGCCCCGCGGCAAGCGATTCCGCCTTGTCGCGGCTTGCAACATAGCTCAAGAGCACGTTCGCGCCCTCGCGCGCGAGCCGCGCGCAGACGGCAGCGCCCAAACCCCGGCTTCCGCCGGTGACGATTGCCGTTTTGCCGCGCAGATTGAGCTCCATCTTGCTGCCTTACGCGCCGGTGACGATTGCGACGGAGGCGGAGCAGCCGACGCGCTCTGCGCCGGAGGCGAGGATTTCGCGCGCAAACGCCGCGGTCTTGATGCCGCCGTCGATCTTGATCTTCACGCATTCGCCGACGATGCCCTTGACGAACGCAACGTCGTCCTTACAGGCGGCTTTGCCGGTCAGCGCGTTGGAAATCTTGACGAAGGCAGGCGCAACGTCGCGAATGATCTCCAGCGTCTTGCGCTTTTCGTCGTCGTTGAGCACGCCCTGCTCATAGATCGCCTTGACCTTGACGCCAAAGCCTGCCGCGTCCACCATCGCCTTGAGCTCGCGCTTGACTTCGTCAAACTCGCCGGACTTGATCGCGACGATGTTCAATTCGACGTCCAGCTCGGTTGCGCCGTTTGCCACACACTCCTTGATTTCGCAGAGCTTTGCGGCAAGGCTTGCTGCGCCGTGCGGAAAGCCAATCGGCGCGCAGATGCCGACGTTGCAGGTTTTAAGCGCTTCCGCTGCCTCGCGGACGAAATAGGGCGTCACGCAGACATTGGCAAACTTGTATTGTTTGGCAAGTGCGCACTCCGCGACAACCTTCGCGCGCGTCATGTCGGGATTCAGGATTGAGTGTTCGATGTGTCCCGCGAGCTCCAGATTGCATGCCGCGGGATTCTCCGTGTTTGCGCAGGTGCCCATCTGTTTATATACCTCTTCTGTTACTTTTTTCACGACTTCGTTGATGTTCATCATAAAACACCTTTTTCATTTATTTTCGCTAATTCCCAAGTGCCTTTTTCAAAACACCTTTACTGTTATTTTTACGCTCTTTGGGCGGGGTTACTTCCCGTATATCTTCCCGTCGAACGTCCAGTGATCGATGACGCCGCACGCCGTGTTGTCCGCGATGATCTCCTTATCGCGGAGCAGCTGCTTGGCCGCTCCTCCGTCGACATTGACCAGCACAAGATCGCCGATTCCGGCGTCCGCTCCGTCAAACACGATCTGCTGCGCTTCCACAGGGTTGCCGGAGCCATCCAGATACTCGACAATCAATAGTTTATAGTTGTAGTGCGTCTGCTCCTTGATGGTCGAAACCAAGTTCCCAACGACCCTGGCGAGTCTCATACCGCTCGCCTCAGCCCTTCGCGGCGGGTTTCGCCGGCGCTTTTGCCTTGGGCTGCTCGGCAAGCAGCATCTCCACATCCTCGTGCGGGCTGGGGATCACGTGCACGGAGTACAGCTCGCCCACGCGCTTTGCCGCGGCGGCGCCCGCCTCGACGCTGGCCTTCACCGCGCCGACATCTCCGCGCACCATCACGGTCACGAGGCCGGAGCCGATCTTCTCTTTTCCCACAAGGGTGACGTTCGCGGCCTTCACCATGGCGTCGGCTGCTTCGATTGCTGCGATGAGCCCTTTGGTCTCTACCATTCCGAGTGCCTGTCTCATAAAAAATCTCCTTACTGCTTGTCAATTGGTTTGTGCTGTATGTCTTCTCCCGGGTAATCAGACCGGGTCTTCGTCGATAAATCCGGCAATCGCCGCGTCCACCGGAACGAGCTTCTTGCGGAACATCAGCGAGGCTTCCTTGGAGCCGATCAGGTACACGAGGTCGTTCGGCCCCGCCTGCCGCGTCGCGTCCGCAGCGACGATTGTCTTTGCGGGCTTGCCGTTTTCAATCGTCTCCACGAGCAGCAACTTGATGCCCTCAAGCGTTTCATATTTCTTTGTCGCCACCACGGTGCCGACTACTCTGCCTGTATACACGGCAATCCCCCTTTCCGTCCTCCGTTTCCGTCAATAGATCGAGCGGATGAGCTCCATGTTCGGCGCGGGAATCACGACCGACTGCGAGAGCAGCCCCTGCGCGCCCTCGACCTGCTCCGCTGCGCGGACCGCCGCCTCACAGGCGGAAACATCGCCCGTGAACACGACAAACGCCTTGCCGCCGAGTCCGCGACCCAAACGAATCTCGATGAGCGAGATATCCGCGGTCTTCACCGCCGCGTCCGCAATCTTGATTGCCACACATAGCGAAAACGACTCCATGATGCCCAGCGCCTTCGGCTGCGGCACGTCGGAGCAGGCAACCACAGCGGAGAGCACCTGCGGATGAATGCTGGGAATCACGAGCTTGTCGATCAGTCCCCCGCCGCAGGTCGCAGCGCCCGCGTCCACCGCGGCGGAAACCGCCGCCACGTCGCCGGAGACCAGCACGATGTACTTTCCCGCGCAGACCGCCTGCGCGGTCAAGAGAGACACGTTGGCAGCCTTGAGCATGCTGTCCGCGGCTTCGATTCCCTTGGGAATATTCTGGCATTCGATCATACCGAGTGCGTTCATAAAAAACTCCTATCGTTCGATGCGGATGGATTGACCATCCACAGCCGCTACCGTTCCGTCGATGCTCGCGTGCGCGTTTGCCCCCATCTTTCCTTCGGGTATCCGCGCGATCAAATCGCCCCGCTTCACGCGCGCGCCGGCCGCGACGACGGGTTCCGCCGGTGCTCCGATGTGCATCTTGAGCGGAATCGTCACGCCGGATACCGCAAGCTCCTCGCGCACGAGCGGCGCGTTTGCCTCAAAGTGATCCATACCCATGCGCGACTCCAGCCGGTAGACCGGCAGCTTCGTGAGCGCGTAGCCTTCCGAAACTGGGTAAGCCGTCTTTTTCTCCGGCTTGACGCCCGCGCGGGCGAGGCCGTCCTTCATGCGCGTCATCATCGCAGAGGGGTTCAGGCCGAAGTTGCAGGCATAATAAGTACAGAGCCCGCAGTTGCAGCAGGAGAACACGCCGTTGACGTCGCCCAGCAGCGCACCGTCTCCGTTTGCCGCGGCGCGCATCGCCTTGTGCGGTTCGACCTTGAGGCCTAAAGCGTTTCGCGGGCACATCTGCGTGCAGAGGCTGCACTGGCAGCAGACCGCTTTGGCGAGCTTGACATCCCGCGCAAAATCGTTCGTCTTGGTGGCGACCAGCGGATGATCCGCGCGCAGCACGATGATGCCGCCCGTGGTCTTGGTCACGGGCTTGCTCCAGTCGCTCTCCAGCGCGCCCATGCAAGGACCGCCGATGAGTGCGACAAACTGTTCACTCTGTTCGGGCCCGCCCGCGCGGTCGATCAGGGTTTGATAGCTCGTGCCAATCGGCACCTCCAGCGTCACTGGCGAGGCAACCTCTCCCGTCACGGTCACGCTCCTGGTCGTCACAGGTACACCCTGCGTCGCGCGATGGATGTTACGAAGCGTGGTCACGTTGAGCACGACTGCGCCCGCGTCGATGGGAAGCCCGCCCGTGGGCACCACCTTGCCGGTCACCTCGTAGACCATCACCTGCTCGTCGCCCGCGGGATAGGTGCTTTTCATGAGCTTGAGCGAGATGCCGTCCCTGCCCTTGACTGCCTTCTGGAGCGACACCACCGCGTCGTGATAATGCTCCTTTGTGCAGATGACGCCGCGCTTTGCCCCCGTCGCCTGCATCGCAAGAAGGAGGCCGGAAACAATCTCCTCCGCGCTGTCGCGCATGGCGTATTGATCAACGTTCAGCAGCGGTTCGCATTCCGCGCCGTTTGCGATGACGACCTCGGCGTTACAGCGCAGTTTGACATGCGTGGGAAACCCCGCGCCGCCTGCGCCAACCACGCCCGCCTCTTTGATTGTTTCGAGAATATCCGCCATAGTCACAGCTTTCTCAACGAAGTCCAATTAAACGATCCGCAGATCGCCGTGCAGCACGCATCTGCGCGCGCGGGTAAAGGATTTTGCGCTCGTGAGCCCTTCGCCCGTCGGGGTTGCGATGGTCAGCGTGGTGTATCCTTCCGCCTGGAACCCAAGCCCGGCGTAGGACGGCGCGTTTTTGACGAACACCGTGGTGTTCAGCGATGCCGCCGCGAGCGAGAGGTGCTTGATGTTTAACGAGTGGATCATCGCCGAATGCTGGCAGCCCTGCTCCGCGCAGATAGCCTCCTCGACCGCTTCCTCGATGGTCGAAACGGTGCAGATGCCCAATACCGGCATCAGCATCTCCGTGCGCACGAAGGGATGGTTCTTGTCCACCCGCGCGATGACGAGGCGCGGATCTCCCGTGAACGCCACGCCACTATCCTTGAGGATTACGGCGGCGTTTCTGCCGACATAGTTCCGGTTGATGACATATGTATCGTTCTGTTTGACCAGAACGGTGTTGACGATCTTGTCGATGTCCTCGCCCGAGACGAGATACGCGCCGTTTTGCTGCATCCCGCTGACCAACTCGTCCACGATGGATGCAAACGCGAAGACTTCCTTTTCCGCGATGCAGACGACGTTGTTGTCAAAGCTCGCGCCGTCGACGATGTCCTTTGCGGCCTTCTTGATGTCCGCCGTGTCGTCCACGATCACCGGCGGATTGCCGGGGCCTGCCGCGATGACTTTCTTACCTGTGCGCATGGCGACCTTGACCACCGCCTCGCCGCCCGTGACGGACAGCAGCGGGATGTCCCTGGACTCCATCATCGTTTTTCCGCTCTGGAGCGTGGGCTCTTTCACTGTGGTGATCAGGGTGCTCGGGCCTCCCGCCTGCGCAATCGCCTCGTTGAGGATGCGCATCGCCTCCTGCGAGGCGCGCTTTGCCGCGGGATGCGGATTAAAGACCACCGCGTTGCCCGCGGCGATCATGCTGATTGCGTTGTTGATGACTGTCGACGTCGGGTTGGTGGAGGGGGTAATCGAGCCGATCACGCCGTAGGGAGCTGCCTCGACCAGCGTGAGCCCGTAATCGCCCGTAAACGCCTGCGCGTGAAGATCCTCGATGCCTGGGGTCTTCTCGGCGGCGAGAATATTCTTCGCCTTCTTGTCGGCGACTCTTCCGTAGCCGGTCTCTTCGTTGGCGAGGCGCGCGAGAGCTTCCGCGTGCTGCAGCGATGTCTTGCGCATGGCTTCGATCAGCCTGCCGCGCTTTTCCAGCGGCAGCTTGATGAGCTCCTTCTGCGCGGTTTTTGCGGCTGCTATGGCTTCCTCCATCGTGTCGCACAGCCAGTTGCCGCGCGCCTTCGACGGTTGATTCTGAAACTTTGCCAGCGTTTCTTCGATGATGCTGTCTATCTGCGTATCGGTGTATGCCATGTTGCCCTCTTTCCCGTCCTCTTGCCGCGCTTTGCCGGATTACTGTTCGCCGTATTTTTCAAACACGCGCTCGCCGCGCAGGTCGATCGAGTCGATGATCGCGATGATCGCAAGATCGCTCGGCTTGCCGTCCGTAAACGCGGTCTGCCGCGAGGAGCTGCCGCTGCAGCACATCACGACCTCGCCTTCGCCCGCGCCGACCGCGTCAATCGCGACCAGCGGGCTGCCCTTCGGTTGCATGGTGTCCAGATCCAGCGGAGCCACGACCAGCAGCTTCAACCCCGTCAGGGTCTCAGATTTGTTGGTGCTTACGACGCTGCCTTTGACAACCCCAATCATCATATGCTTCTCCTCCGTGTGCGCTAGACTTGCGCACGCTCGATGTGAATCTGTAATTCTTTCGCGGTGTCAACCGCAAGCGGCGTGACGATCGCGCCTGCGGCACAGAGAATCGTCTTTCTGCCGCTTTGCTTGGCTTCGACCACCTCCCGCTCGGTGACGAGCGCGAGAACATTGCCTGTCCCGCCCTCGCACGGCTGATAGGTCGAAAACCGGAATCCCATGGAGGACAGTTGGTCGATCGCCTCCGCAAGTTTTGCAAAGTACGTATCCCGCCGAAACTTCGGCGGCTCAAAATCCAAGAGCACATCCATCGCTTTCCCCCAGAGGATGCGACGGACGAGCGCCTCGGAAAAATCTTCTCCGTTTTTCCCCGCTCCCATGCGGGCCAGTAACGCCGTGCCGGGTGTTAATAGCACCGCGTGCTCCGCGCGCACCAGGAGCTCCACGAGTTCGTTCTGCTGCGTCGCCCAGTCCATGCGGCAGCCCATTGTTCCGTCTAGCGGAAACTGCGCGTCGCCGAGGAACACGAGCTGCAAATTCTCCCCATATTGCGCGGTGAGCGCAGCAAGCGCGCGCGCCGGCGCGGGCACAAAGCCCGGCACCAGAACCAGCACGCTGTCCTCGTCCGCCGCGAGCGCCGCGCAAGCGTTCTGCGCGGCGTGCATCGAGTTCTGCGCCCGTGCAATGATCTTTTGAATCTGATCGTCGCTCAGGCTCATGCTTTCCTCACAATGCCAACGATTTCCAATAGCTCACCATTCTTGATGCTGCCCGCGTTGGCCTCTTCCATATCCAGATGCAGCTCGAGATTGTGTCCTTCACCGCAGCGCACCGGCACGTTATCGAACACCAGTGCGCGGACGCCTTCTTTCTTGATGCTGACCAGATCGCCGTTCTTTAGCCCAAGCCAGACTGCCTGCTCCACGGAGATATGCACATGCCGCATGGCGACGATTACGCCGCTCGCGAGCTCTACCGTGCCGGCAGGGCCGATGACGGTTGCTCCCGGAGTGCCTTCGATGTCGCCCGAGATGCGCACGACGGGAGAAACGCCCAGCCGGAACGCGTCGGTGGTCAGAATTTCGACCTGCGTTTTGCCCCGTGCGGGGCCGAGCACGCGAACCTGATCGATCCGCCCTTTCGGGCCCGCGATGGTGACGATTTCTGAAGCCGCGTACTGGCCGGGCTGCGACAGCGGACGCTCCGGCCTGAGCGCGTAGCCTTTGCCGAAGAGTGTCTCCAGATCCTGCGCGGACACATGGATGTGGCGGTTCGACGCAGCCGCGGGAACATAGCGCTTGCCGGATTGCTCATATGCACTTTTCACGATGCGCTCTGTCACCAGCCGCTGTACCGTTGCCCGTTCCGCTGTTGCGTCCATATGCCTTGTCTCGCCTTTCTTCTTAGTAAACGACCGGCGCGTCTTTCGCGGGCTTCTCGTCCTTGACGATGAGCATGCCCTTACTGGTGCCCATGCGCACCGCGCCCGCCGCGAGCATCTTGTCCGTTGTTGCGCGGTCGTTGATGCCCGTGCTGGCCTTGACGCGGCAGGCGTCGCCCACCGTGCGCTTCATCAGCCGCACGTCGTCTACGGTCGCTCCTCCGCTGCCGAACCCGGTGGAGGTTTTGACGAAGTCTGCCTTGGCGCGCTTGGCGAGCTCGCAGGCGATGACCTTCTCCTCGTCGGTCAGCGCACTGGTCTCGATGATGACCTTGACGATGGCCTTCGGGTGCGCCGCGTCCACAACCGCCTTGATGTCCTCATAGACGAGCGTGTAGTTCTGATCTTTCAGCGCGCCGATGTTGATCACCATGTCGACTTCTTCCGCGCCGTTCTTGACGGCTTCCATGGCCTCCAGCGACTTGATGAACGACGTGTTCGCGCCCAGAGGGAAGCCGATGACGCAGCAGGTTTTCACGCCCGTGCCCTTCAGCTGTTCGGCCACATACACCACATGCGTGGGGTTGATGCAGACGCTCGCAAAACCGTATTCCTTGGCTTCGTCGCAGAAGCGCTTGACTGTCTCCCGCGTGGTTTCGGGCTTGAGCACCGTGTGATCCATGTATTTGGCGTAGGATGCGTCATATCTGCCTGCGGCGGCTGACGTTTCGGGGCCGTCGGTCATGATCTTTTTGACCGCATCCTGTATGAGTTTATCGATATCCATATTCTTCTCCTATTGCCTGTTGGTGCAACTTCTCTCGCTCCTTATTTGAGCAGAATCCCTTCCACATCCTCGTGCGGACGCGGAATCACGTGCACCGAAACCAGTTCACCGACCCGCTTGGCTGCCGCGGCGCCCGCGTCCACGCTGGCCTTCACCGCGCCGACATCTCCGCGCACCATGACGGTCACGAGACCCGAACCGATCTTCTCTTTGCCGATGAGCTGCACATTTGCGGCCTTGACCATCGCGTCGGCAGCTTCAATCGCGCCGACCAGCCCCTTGGTTTCCACCATACCGAGCGCTTGCTTTTCCATATGTTTCTCTTATCCTTCCGTTACTTGAGCAGGATGCTTTCCACGTCTTCGTGCGGACGCGGAATCACGTGCACCGAATACAGCTCGCCCACGCGCTTGGCGGCGGCGGCGCCTGCATCCACGCTGGCTTTGACTGCGCCGACATCACCGCGCACCATGACGGTGACGAGGCCGGAGCCGATCTTTTCTTTGCCGACCAGGGTGACGTTGGCGGCCTTGACCATCGCGTCAGCCGCTTCAATCGCGCCGACGAGTCCTTTGGTTTCCACGAGACCCAATGCCTGTTTTTCCACTTGATTCTTCCTCCGTTAAATTTAGTTGAACTATTGTTGTGTTAAATCAGCATTCCGCCGGTCACGTCCACGATGGCTCCGGCGATGTACATGCCTTTTTCCGAGGCCAGGAACGCAACGGTGTATGCCACTTCCCGCGCGGTCGACACGCGGCCGACGGGAATGCGATCCTCATAATACTTGAGCCATTCCGGCTGGGAAAGCTTGTCCTCGTTCAAGGGTGTGCGCACCATCCCGGGCGCCACGCCGTTGACGATGATCCCGCGGGACGAGAACTCGCGCGCAAGCGCCTTGGTCATCATGTTCACAGCGCCTTTTGCCGAGACGTAATGCGCGTGATCCGGCGAGGAGACGGTGAAGCCGGACTTAGAGGAGATGCTCACGATATGCCCCTTGACGTCATGCTTGAGATAGTGCAGCGCAGCGCGCTTGCTAAACATAAACGTGCCAGTGAGGTCGATGTCGATGACTTTTTTCCATTCGTCGTCGCTCATCTTCTCGATCGGCGTCGTGGGCCAGATGCCCGCGTTGTTGACGAGCACGTCCACGTGGCCGTACTTCTCTTCCGCCTGCACGAAGATGTTGTCGATGTCTTCCGCCTTGGAGATGTCGCCGTACATGGCGACGCACTTGGTGCCGTATTTTTCGCTGAGCTCTTTTGCAAACTTCTCCGCGCCTTCGGGATCAAACAGGTAGTTCGCGATGACATTCATGCCCTCTTCCGCGAGAACATCGCAAATGCCCGCGCCGAGTCCCGTCGTGCCGCCGGTGACGATGGCGGTCTTGCCTTTCAGATTCAGATCCATATTATCCTCCTGTACGTGTGATGCTTAGTGCATCTCTCTGCCGCCGGTGATGTTGAACGCCTGACCCGTGCAGTAGTCCGCAGAGACGGTCAGGAAGAACACGAACTCCACGACGTCCTGAATATCCGTCAATCTGCCGAGGGGCACTTTTTCCGTGAATTTCTTGACGATCGCGTCGCGTTCCATCTTCATGTTCTCGACGTAACCGCGGCTGACGGAGGACCAGACGCCCGTCGCATCCGTGATGCCCGGGCAGACCGCGTTGACGTTGATGTTGTCCTTTGCGACTTCAAACGCCAGCGCCTGCGTGAGCACGATCACCGCTCCCTTTGCCGCGCTGTAGGGCGCCATGAGGGCGGAGCCGGTCTTGCCGGACTTGCTGGCGAAGTTGATGATCTTGCCGCCGTGGTTCTTCTTCATGCTCGGCAGCGCGCCCTGGATGCAATAGGTCGTGCCGTAGACGTTGACCTTGAACATCTTGTCGAGGATGGCTTCGTCGTTCTCTTCAAACGGGCGGGTATCGACGACGCCCGCGTTGTTGACCAGCGCGTAGATATCGCCCATCGTTTCGACGATGTCCGCAAAGCATGCGAGCACGGCGTCGCGGTTGGTGATGTTAAGGATGTACCCCTTTGCGGCGTAACCCTTGTCCGCGAGGGACTTTGCGGATTCGAGCACGAGCGGATCAATGTCGATGAGAACGACCTTTGCGCCCTGCTCGGCATACTTCTGCGCGATGGCGAAGCCGATGCTCTTGGCGGCGCCGGTGACCACGCACACTTTGCCTTGGATGGCATCACTGTTGAGACTCATATTGGTTCCTCCTGTTGCTTCTCTTATCTTTATTTTTTATGAAGACTGTTTTGATGGGACTAGGCTTTCAATAACCGCACCGTTTTTTTGATGTCTTCCGCGAGGAAGATCATCGATCCTCCCACGAGGTTATCCACGCCCAGCGCACGCTTTTGCGCGCCGTTTTCGGTGTTGATGCCGCCGTCTACCTGTATTTCGAAATGCAGGTCTTTGTCTTTTCGCATATTGGCGAGCCGCTTGATTTTCTCGTCCACCGCGTCGATGAACTTCTGCCCGCCGAAACCCACGCACACCGCAACCAGCAGCACCAGATCCACCTGATCCAGATAGTGCTCGATCAGCTCCACAGGAGTGGCGGGATCGAGCGCGACTCCCGCAAGTTTGCCGTGTTTTTTGATCTCGCGGATGAGCTCGATGGGATGCGCCGTCGCCTCGTGGTGGAAGGTGATCGAGTCCGCGCCCGTGTCCGCAAATGCTTGGATGAACTTGCCCGGTTCTTCGATCATCAGGTGAACATCTGTGCGGAGGTTGGTAACGTTGCATACCGCACGCGTGATGTCCATGCCCATGGTCAGATTGCTGACAAAATGTCCGTCGGTGATGTCAACATGGATGCAGTCACATCCCGCTTCTTCCGCGCGGCTGAGCTCTTCTCCGAGCTTGAGCCAGTTTGCAGAGAGGATGGACGCGGATACTTGCTTCATGATTTCGCTCCGATTTCAGCTGTTATTCTTTCTGCATTCACTATATGTTTGCCGGCTTTTAATGTCAATATTTTAGCTATATTATGCACATTTGTTCACGTTTTTCTGTTCGTAAGTGACTTGATGAGCTGTATTTTACATTTTTGCGTTCATTCAAGCGAATTCATGTTGCAAAATGCTCTCATTTTGCTTGACAAGCGTGCAAGGATGCAATATATTCAAACCATCACGAGGAGGAGGATGCCATGGCGCAGCCGATCGACGAAAAACGCGATCTTTTGATCAAGGTCGCCAAGCTCTACTATATAGAAGGCCGCTCGCAGGAAGAGATCGCGCAGGAGGTGCACGTTTCGCGCCCCACGGTTTCGCGCCTGCTCAAGACCTCCATCTCCTCCGGCATCGTGCAGATCCGTATCGACGACATCTCCTCCTTCGGCATCGAACTCGCAAAACGGATCGAAGACCGCTTCGGCATTCGGCACGTGATCGTCGCTCCCAGCAGCCACACGCTCGAAGAGAGCAAGCAAAATGTCGGCGCGGCAGCCGCGATCTACCTCGAATCGTTTCTCGAAAACGGTGTGCTGCTCGCCATCGCATGGGGCACGACGCTCAGCTACGTGGTCAAAAACATCCGCCACAACGCCTATAAGCGCGTAGACGTGATCCAGCTCCTCGGCGGCATCGGTAACAAGACCATGGACACCGACGCAAACGCGCTTGCGCTGACGCTCGCCAGCGCATTCAACGGGGACAGCTATCTGCTGCAGGCACCGTTTATGGTCAAGAGCAAGGTTTTACGAGACCTTCTGATGGACGAACCGCACATTCAGGAGCATTTTCAGCGGCTTGCGAATGCGAACGTCGCGGTGGTCGGCCTCGGCTCCACCAAGCCGGAGCTCAGCGCGCAGTTCCGGTCCGGGCACATCAGCATGGAGGATGCGCAGTCCCTCCGCAGCGAAGGCGCGGTTGGCGATATCTGCGGGCGCTATATCGACATCGACGGTCACCCCTGCGAAACCCCGATCATGGACCGCATCATCTCCGCAACACTGGACGACCTCAAGCGCATCCCGACCGTAATCGGCGTAGCTTGCGGCGAGGAGAAGAAGGACATCATCACCGGCGCGCTCAAAGGCAAGTACATCGATGTACTGATCACCGACCGTAGCGCGGCGCTCGCGATTTTGAGCGAAAAATAAAAAAACCACGCATCCTGCGTGGCCTCTATTTGGTAGGTTGCAACAAAAAACCGCAGCAAATGCCGCGGTTTTTGTTTGTTTATTCGCTTATACCAGCGAAAGAATCGTCTTTGCGGTGTTCTCGTCGGTAACGAAATGCGTAATGATATTGAGCCGCAGCGCGCCGATGATGGAGAGCACCTTGTGGTGGCCTGCTGCGATGCTGAGCACGTTTTTCGCGCTCTTGAGACCCTCTTCATCGATGCCCATAATGCGCTCGTTATAGTCGTTGTTGAGAAACTGCCCCTGAATATTGAATCTCCGCGCGCCGATATCGCCGACCGTCTTCTCGGGATTTTCCTCGTATGTTCTGCGCATCGCGACAGGATCAAACTGGCTCTTGTCGCTGTAATATTCCGGCGGGGAACCCACGCCGACGACGGCAACATCGATCTTGCGCCATTTTTCGGCGATGGACTGCATATACTGGCTCTTCATGTGCAGCGCCTTGTCTTCGATGGATTCCGCAAGCGCAGGCGCGTAGATAAAGGACGGCGTGCCTTTGAGCTTTTCGGCAAACAGGCGAACCATCTCGTTGAGTTGATATTCCGAAGAGAGGTGGTGCGAGCCGCCGATGAGCGGCACGACGTTGACATCATACAGGCCGGAGTTTTCGGAGAACGCCTTCATGAACTCGTAACATGTCATACCCCAGGCGACGCCCACGGTGGAATGGTTTTCGATCAGCTTCTCCGCAACGAGTGCGCCCTGCGCCGCGAGGATTTTCGTCAACGGTGTCAGCTCGGTAATCACGGTCGGCGTCACATAACAGTTGGCGATGCCGAATGCATCGGAAAGCTCTTTTGCAAGCTTTTCGTTGCTCGCGAGCGGGTTTTTGATGTTGATTTCGACGATACCGAGCTCTCTCGCCTCCGACAGAATCATACTGATATACGATCTGGAGATCCCCAGCTCTTTGGCGATTGCCTGCTGCGTGAGCCCTTCCATATAGTACATTCTGGAGACATGTACCATCATCTGCATATCATATCTGGATTCCATACGGCGCCCTCTACCAAGTTCATCAATTTTGAATATCGTATCACAGTTTACTGTTTTTGAAAACGATTTTCCCTTTGGCTGCGGGCATTTCCGCGAACAGAGGGTTTGCGCCGCAGCGCGAGGCAATTACGCTTCCCAACCTGCTTTGGTCTATTTGCCGAACACGGTGTCCCAGTCTTTCCATGTTTCGTCGAGCGTTCTGCTGAGGCGGGAATACAGCCGGAACTTTCCTTCGTATATTTCCGCCATAGCAGGGTTCGGAAGGCAGGTGTACGCAACCTTCGAGAACACGTCTACCGCCTGTATGAAATCTCCAAACGCGCCCGCGGCGATGCCCGCGCACATCGCGGCGCCCATGGTGCCGAGCTCCTTGCCCGCGGAAACCTCCACGGGAATCTGAAACACGTCCGCAAAGATCTGCACCCACACGCGAGAACGCGCGGCTCCGCCGGAGATGCGGATGCCGGACGGGCGCTCGCGGAAGCGCAGCAGGTTTTCCATGTGCGTGCGGTGCGAAAACGCGACGCCCTCGTAGACCGCGCGGAGCATGTGCGCCTTGGTATGCAGCCCGCTGATGCCGAGGAAGCAAGCCTTTGCGTCCGCGTTGACGTTCGTTCCGAACAAAAACGGCAGAAACACGACCGGACAGTTCTCCGGCTGGATCGAGGAAACCATCGCGTCTGTGGTTTGGAACACGCTTGCGCCCTGCCCCTCAGCCTCCTGCTTCTCCTGCCCCATCAGGTTCTTGATGAACCACTCAAGGTTGCTTGCGGAGGTCATGCTGTTTTCGAGGATCATCCAGTAGTCGTCCATGCAGTACAAGGCGTTTTGAAACAGCTGCATGGAGGCGATGGGCCTTTCGGAGAGAAACTCGTTGATGCTCCATGTGCCCGCAACCATGCACATCTTGTCCGGCGAGGTCACGCCTGTGCCGATGCAGCAGGCGGCGACGTCACAGAGCCCGCCCGCGACGGGCGTCCCCGCGATCAGTCCCGTCTCCCGCGCGGCCTGTTCGCTGACCGTTCCGCAAACGTCGGTGCACTTCTTCAGCGGCGCAAACAAACGCTTATAATCGCCGATTCCGAATGCGTCGAAGATCGCGTCGTCGTACGCAATGGTATTGAGGTTGATGCCGTTTGCCACCGAAACGTCGGTGAGCTCGGTATACGCCTCTCCCGTGAGGCAGAAGCGGATGTAGTCCTTGCAGGAGAGCACCCGCTCCGCACGCGCGAGCACATCCGGGCGGTTGTCCCTGTGCCAGGCGACGATGGGCAGCGTCTGCCCCGCCCAGATGATCTGCATCGTCATGGGCAGAAGCTTGTCGTAGGTGCCGTCGGCGTTCCAGCGCTCGACGTATTCCTTTGCGCGCGTATCGGTGGAGATGATGCCGTTCGCGGCGGGCTTCCCTTCCGCGTCAATAAAATAAGCGCCGCAGCCGTGTCCCGTGACCGCAACGCCGATAATGTCCTTCGGATTGACCGCAGAATCTGCCAGCACGTCGCGGATTGCAGCCGCATTCGCCTGCCAGAGTTCCGTCATATCGCGCTCAACAAAGCCGACCTTTTCCATGATCGGCTTGACCTGTTTAGCGGAAACCGCGATCTCCGCGCCGTCTGTGCCGTAGAGCGCGGCCTTTGTGACCGTTCCGCCGTTATCCAGCCCGAGCAGATATTGCTGTCCCATACGATCCTCCCGACTGTTCGAACGTTGTTGATAAGCGGATAACCCCTGTTTCAGGCGCGGAAATTTCAGCAGGCAGACATACCTGCAAAACACGCGCGCTTAACGCCATCATACAGGAAAGAGAGCGGAAAAATCAATTCCGCTGAAAGATGTTCCGATTAATCGATGAACTCCGGCACGACCTCGATCTGATCCTTCTTGCCGAGGTCGAAGCAGTAGCAGTCCCGTGCGTATGTGCGCTCCGGCAGCACGCAGAGGATGTGCACCCGATCGCAGTTGTACGGAAAGCCCGCCTGATGCCAGACGCCGGCTTTGACGTTCACCAGCGTGCCTTTCGGAATCAGAAACACCTCGATCTGATCCGCCGGAATCGCCTTGTCAAACGTCGCCGGGGCAACGTGCATCAGATAATCGCCATCGAGACACAGAATCGTCTCGTGGCAATAGTCGTGCACCTCGGAATTCGTGATCACCCACGGGCGCTGGCTCACGACGCAGGTGGAATAGGACGCTGTGGTCGCAAAGCCGAGGCTCTGCTGTACCATGTCGCGATAAAACACCACCGGTTCCTCGCCGAAGCACGGTCCGCTTGGTTCCAGAATGCTCGCGTAGGAGCCGTATTGTTCAAAATTCTCTTTCGTTAGGCGCTTGATGCCTGTCTTTCTCATGTGATCTCCTCTGTCCGCCCGTGCGGATGCTCGTTATGCCTGCGCCTTTGCGATCTTGTCCGCGATGAACGCGCGCGCCTCTTTGGCGGTTTCGATCGACCGCATGGTCTCGTCCGTCCACATCTCGGTGACGAAGAGGCCGCTGTAGTTCTCGCGCTGCAGGAGGCGGAAGAACGAGACGAAGTCCACGTTTCCATCACCGAACGCGATATCCCGCACCACGCCGGGCACGGTGTCCTTGAGGTGGATTGACACGATGTCCTGCATGCCGAGCAGGAATTCCCGCTCGATGTCCTGCCCCGTCGCATAGAGATTGCCGAGGTCGGGATAGATTTTCAGCCACGGGCACTGGATCGCGTCCACATATCGCTTGGCTTTTTCAACCGAGTCCATCAGGTCGTTTTCCATGGTCTCCAGCGCGAGCATGACCGCCTTTTCCTGCGCGTAACGCGCGCACTGCGCCAGCGAATCGTGGAAATTTTGGATGGTCGCCTCCGTGCTGGGGTTTGCGTATTCATCGTATCCCGCGAGCTGGATCACCCGTATCCCGCAATCGAGCGCGAAGTCGATCGCGTCGCGGACGAGCTGGATGCCCGCGTTTCGCGTCTCCTCCTGCTCGCTGCCGATGGGATAGCGCCGGTTCGCGCTCAGGCACATCGAGAGGATCGGCATATTCAGGCGGTGGATGGTCTCCATGAGCTTCGTGCGCTCGCGTTTGCTCCATTTGAGCCGCCCGATGCGCTCGTCCGTCTCGTCGATGCTCATCTCCATGAAATCATAGCCCGCATGCTTCGCAGCGGCGAGCCGCTCTTCCCAGTTCAGTTGTTTCGGCAATGCTTTTTCATATAAGCCGAATAAATTCTCTTGCAAGTTTCTCAAACCTAGTGCCTCCAGCGTATCTCTTCCCTGCGCGGTGCGATTCTGATGAACGCGCTTCCGGCGCGGGGTGATGTCTCTTCGTTCAGTGGTTCTGACCGTAGGTTTTGTGGATCTCCACGGCATCCGCGGTCTGCTCGTCGGTCATGATCGCGACGTTGCCTGCAGCCTTTGCCGCAAGGTATGCTTTCGCTGCTTCTTCCATATAGATCGCGGCATAGAGCGCCTCCTTGAGGTTGCCGCCGACGGCGATCACGCCGTGGTGCTTGAGGATGACTGCGCGCTTTCCGCCGAGATAGTTGACCGCCTGCACGCCCATGTCGAGGCTCGCTGCCGAGCAGTAGGGCGCGACGTTGATGGAACCGAGGGTGACGTTTGCGAGCGTGGTCAGCGCCGCCGGGAACACATCCCCGATGAGCCCGACCGCAGTCGCGTAAGGCTGGTGCGTGTGGATGATGGCATTGACCTCCGGCAGCTGGTCAAAAATATACTTGAGCGCGACCGTATCCACCGACTCGCGGAGCGTTCCTTCGATACGTTCACCGTCTTTATTAAACACGATCAGGTCGTCCTCGCGCATGGTCTCATAGGACGTTCCCGAGGGCGTGACGACCACGTCTCCGTTCTCTTTTCGGACGCTGACGTTGCCGCCGGAGAGCGCGATTAAGCCGTAATTCTTGATTTCGAGTGCCGCGCGAATGATCTCGCGCTTGTCTTGTTCGTACATTGCGATACCCCCAATAACCGTTGTGCTTCACAACAGATATACTTTAATCAATTGTAGTTGGTTGCCGTGCGTAAACGGCGTTTTTGCCTTGTCCGATGTTCGGCTCAGGCCGCGATGCTCTCCTTGGACAGCAGGTGGTTGAGCACCACCGCGAAGACGAGCACAACGCCCTTTGCCAGTAACTGCCAGTATTCGGGAATGACGGATTTGAGGCCGAACGTCAGGCACACGATGATCAGCGCGCCGACGAACGATTTGACCACAGAGCCTTCGCCGCCGGAGAAGACCGTGCCGCCCAGCAGACACGCGATGATCGCCTCCGTCTCCGCGCCGACGCCCGTGTACGGTTCGCCGATGAGCAGATAGCTCGCTCTTGCGGCGCCCGCGAGCGCGGAGACCGCGCCGAGCAGGATGTATACGCCCCAGACGACCTTGACGACGTTGATGCCGGAGAGCTCGGCTGCCGTGCGGTTGCCGCCGACCGCGACGAGATATTTACCGAACAGCGTGCGCTTCTGGAGAATCACCAACGCGATGAGCAGAACGATCGCGACGATGAACGCCCACGAAAGCCCCAGAAACACCTGATCCTTAGAGAAGCTGCCCATCCAGGCCGGCATCTCCAGCGTGTCCGTACTGGTGATGGAGGAGATTCCCGGCGGGACCAGATAGCGCGCGAGTCCCTGATATGCGTTCATCGTGATCAACGTTGCGATGACGGGCGTGATGCGGAGCTTCATGACGAGGAATCCGTTGATTGCGCCGAGCAGGATGCCAAGCGCCACGACGATCAGCAGCGCCAGCGCGAACGGTACACCGTTGAGCACGAGGATCGCGTTCACGACCGTGGTCAGGCTCAGCGTGCTGCCGACAGAGAGATCCATATTGCCCGTGATGAAGATCAGTGTAAACGCGCTGCTGATCATCAGAATCGGCGCGGACATACGCAAGAGGTTTGCGATGTTCGGCGGGAACAGGAAGTTGCCCCTCTGGAACAGGTCGCCTTTGAGCAGGCTCAGCACCGTGACGACCGCGACCAGAATGATGTATACGTATATTTCTTTTACAATTCTCTTGGCCTTGAGAGCCCGAAGAGTTGCCGGAGTGCAATTTGATGACATAGTCTTAATCCCTTTCCAACTGATCCGTACCAGCCGCCGGACTACTTGTTCCGCTGATCCAGCAGGTAGCGCTGCGCGATGATTGCAAGGAACGTCACGATCGCTTTGAGGATGAATTGCCATTCCGGCCGCAGCAGCAGGCCGTAGGCCGCGGACGAAACCACGCCGAGGATCAGCGCGCCGATGACCATGCCAAGCACGGAGCCGACGCCGCCGTCGATGCTCGCGCCGCCGAGCAGCGTCACGACCAGCGCGTTGAACTCAAACCCCGCGCCGCGTGTGGAGATGCCGGCCTTCATTTCGGAAGCAAGCAGGATGCCCGTGATGCCCGCAAGCAGCGCGCTCAGCAGATACAGAAGCCCAATGTGCAGCTCGACCTTCACGCCGGAAAGGCGGGCCGCCTCGCGGTTTGCGCCGATGAGATAGGTGCGCCTGCCGAAGGAGGTCTTCTTCTCGACAAAGAGCGCGATCACGACGAGGATTGCCGCGATGGCAGCCGCGATCTTGATGGGACCAAACAGAGGCACGTTTCCAATGACGCCGAAGAGATCCGGAAGCCCCGCGCTGCGCTGCGCGCCGAGCGCCGCCACCTGGCCGATGCCGCGCGCGATGGACATCGTGCCCAGTGTGACGATGATCGAGGCCACGCGCATCTTTGCGATGAAGATCGCGTTGAGAAGGCCGATAAAGAGGCACACAAGCAGCGTCAGCACGATCGCCACGCCGTACGGCAGCCCGAGGCCCTGTCCCAGATCGGAGAAGCCTTCGTTCGCCGGCTGGACAAAGTAGGCGGAGAGTACGCCCGCCATCGCGACGATACCGCCGACGGACATATCCAGATGCCCGGAGACCAGAAGGAAGGTCACGCCGATGCCGAGGATCACGATATACCAGTTATTCGCAATCAGGTTCAGCGCGGTCTTGGTGGAGAAATACTTATCGATAAAGATGCTCGCCAGCGCGAACAGCACGATGAGCACGAGGAACATCACGCGGTTGAGATAGGATTCGTTGCTGATCTTGCCGCCGGAAGACCTTACGGAAAGCTTTGTCATGGGTTTGTTCACGATGCCGCACCTCCCGTCACGATATGGATGATATCCTGGCTGTTGATATCTGTCCCGTTTCGCAGTTCCGCCTTGATCTCGCCTTCATACAGCAGGAAGATGCGATCGCAGGAATTCAGTATCTCCGGCAGTTCGGAGGAGAAGAACATGATGGTCTTGCCCTTGGCGACGAGGTCGCGCACGATGGCGTAGATCTCGGCCTTCGCGCCGATGTCGATGCCGCGCGTGGGTTCGTCCAGAATCAACAGGTCGGCGTTGGCAAAGAGGCACTTAGAGAACACGACCTTCTGCTGGTTTCCGCCGGAGAGCTTGCTCGTCTCCTTGTCCATCGAGTCGGTCTTGATGTTCAAGGCTTTGATGTAGTCCTTTGCGGTATTTCTCTCCTGAACGGAGTTGATCATGCCGATTTTGGAAATCTTTTTCAAGTTCATCGCGGAGATGTTGTGTTTGATGGTCAGAAGCGTAAACAGCCCCTGCGTTCTGCGCTCCTCCGGTACGAGCGCGATGCCAGCTTTGATCGCCTTTTCCGGCGTGCCTTTGAGCTTTTCGCCGTTGAGCACGATCTCGCCGGAATAGTCATCCGCGCCGTAGATCGCGCGCGCCAGCTCCGTTTTGCCCGCGCCGATGAGCCCGTAGAAGCCCACGATCTCGCCACGGTTGACCGTGAAGGAGACGTTGCGCAGCTTGTGGTTGCAGACGCCTTTGCACGTCAGCAGTGC
The DNA here is from genome assembly GCA_035561095.1 of Clostridia bacterium. Taxonomy (GTDB): domain Bacteria; phylum Bacillota; class Clostridia; order Christensenellales; family CAG-138; genus UBA7703. The sequence continues at coordinate 54,171 of DATMYE010000018.1, forward strand.
TTCTGTCGCCGGCTGTTCCTTCGGCACGTAGGACTCGATAACGGTCTTGCCGATCATCAGCTGCACGAGTTCCGCGCGATCCTTGACCTCGGTCATGGGCTTGGTGGCGACGTGCTTGCCGTCTCGCATGACGGTCACATAGTCGCCCAGCGTGAAGATTTCGTCCAGACGGTGGGAGATGTAGATGACGGTCACGCCCTTTTCGCGCAGGCGCTTGATGATCGTAAACAACCGCTCGATCTCGGACTCGGAGAGTGCCGCAGTCGGTTCGTCCATGATGATGACCTCGGTCTCCGCGGCGACGGCTTTTGCGATCTCGACGATCTGCTTTTTCGCGACGCTGAGGCGGCCCACGCGGTCCTTGGGATTGATGCTGGGTTCAAGATCCTTCAATGCTGCGATGATCTTTTTGATCTTGTCGGTTTTATGTAAAAATCCAAAAGTCGTGTCTTCGATGCCGAGCGTGAGGTTCTCTTCCACCGTGAGCTGATCGACCACGTTCAGCTCCTGAAACAGTGTGCTGATCCCCTTGTCTCTGGCATCCTTCGGGCTTCTGGCGCAATATTCTGCTCCGTTTAATAAGATCGAGCCGGATGTGCGTTCGCACGCGCCCGTCAGGATCTTGATCAAGGTCGATTTGCCCGCGCCGTTTTCACCGACGAGGCAATGCACGGCATTGCGCCTGATATCAAAGCTAACGTCGTTCACCGCGCGCACGCCGGGGAAATCCTTCACAAGCCCCTTGATCTGCAATACGTTCGTTTCCATTGACTTGTCTCCATCCAATCAGTTTCTTGGGAGGAGCCATAGTGGCCCCTCCCAAGTGAGTCGCGCTCTTCTGTACGTTCCGATTAACCGAGAATGTCCGCTTCGGTCAGGGTTGTGCCGAACTGCTGGTTATACCAGGCAATGACGTCGGCCAGCTTGAGTTTGTAGAAGTCGACCGGGTAAACTTCACCGAAGATCTCCTGTGCAGGCTGCGAAATCTGCGGGATTTCGCCGAGGTACACGCCGACGATGATGTCGATGATCTTCTCGGAGGTCTGGATCGGCGGGAGGCCGAGGGACATCTTCAAAGAGCTGTTGGGATCATAGATCGCCTTGACTTCGCTGATGGGGCAGTCGACGCTCGCGACGATTTCCGTCGTGGGAACGCCGTTGTCCATCGTGCCGCGGCCGGCATCGACCAGAGCTGCCATACAGCCGGGGGTCAGGTCGCCCGCTTCGGAGTAGATGATGTTGACATCGGGGTTGGTGATGAGGATGTTGGCCATTGCTTCCTTGGTTGCGTCCGCGCTACCCTTGGAATCGATGCAGCCGAGGTTGGTGTAGTTGCCTGCGCCAACGATGCTCTCGATACCCGCGACGAACGGATCGGTACGGCCGGTCTTGACTTCTCTGTTATCCGGCCAGCCGAACTGCACGGTCACAATGGGTTTGTCCGGATGCGCGGCAACCCACTGCTCGGCAGCGCTTGCGCCCATCGCGAAGGAACCGCCTGCTTCGTCCGAACGGAAGACCGGGATGCCGGTGTCCGCAAGCGGGCTGAAGAAGGTCATCATCGCCACGCCGGAATCAATCGCGTTCATGACGAGGGGAGCAACCGCATCGGGCTGCCAGACATGGAGAACCGCCGCGTCAAAGTCGGAGGTGGCGAGCATGTCGACGTTGTTGATCATCGTGTTGTCGTCCGATTTTCCGTCCATGATCACGACTTCAGCGCCATACTTTTCTTTTGCATACTTGATGGCGGCCGCTGCGCGGGCCTGGTGGAACTCGTTGGCCATCGTGGAGACGAAGTACGCAATCTTCATTCCTTCGGTGGTCTTCTCAGCGGGAGCTGCCGGTTCGGCTGCAGGAGCTTCGGTTGCCGCGGCTGCCGCTGCGGGTGCTTCTTCCGTCGTCGCTGCCGGTTTGCTCTGGCAGGCAAACATGGACATCACCATGAGCATGGCCAGAACGATCAAACCAATTTTCTTCATCCTGTGTCTTCCTCCTAGTTGTTTTATGTTCAACCGGATACAGCAATCCGGCCAAATCCAGAGTCGACGCGCGTTTTGAGCAGGCTTTCACAATATTTGCAATTTTTCTTATGGGATGGTTGCTTGTGATGGTTTACCGAAGATTGAGGAAAGAGCTTTTCGTGTGAATTGTGTTTTGACATTTGTTATGACGTTTGACGGCGTCATCGTATCAAACGCTTTGACATTTGTCAACACATTTTTCAAAGAATTCTTCGGTAAAATTTTTGCCTGCTCGGAAACGCGCTGTCGAATCTGGTTTTGAATATTGGAAGGTAGATGTGCTCCCCATATTGTATCGTAAGTTCGTGCAGAAAGATATTCGAAAGCCCTTGTTTCTATTGACTTTTTTGCTCTATTTGCAAGTATTTCATCAGAAGCCCGCATGGAAAAAAACATTGCGCTTTCCCGCATTCTCATTATTGACATATGTCATGTCATGTGTCATACTGCTACCAGAAACCATCTTCTGATATAAGGGCACATCGGATCAAAACAACATTTTGTTCAAACTACCGGGCAATAACAAGCTAAGGAGAATTACAATGCGTTACAAGAAATTGGGCAACAGCAGTCTCGATGTTTCCGTTGTCGGCCAGGGCACATGGGCGCTGGGCAACGACTTCTTCGGCGATGTGGATGAAAGCGAAGGCATCAAGGCGATCCAGGCCGCGATCGACGTCGGTATCAATATGGTGGACACGGCGCCCGGCTACGGCCCGCACTTCGAGTCCGAGCTCGCCGTCGGCAAAGCGATTCAGGGCAGGCGCGACAAGGTCTGCCTCGCGACCAAGTGCGGCATCCACCGCATCGCGGGCGAATACGTCAAGTGCCTGAGCCCGAAGCTCGTCCGCTGGGAGATGGAGCAGTCCCTCAAGCGCCTCCAGACGGACTATATCGATCTGTACATGATCCACTGGCCGGATGCGAACTTTGGCATCGAAGGCGCGCTGTACGAGCTCGCAAAGATGAAGAAGGAAGGCCTCTGCCGCGAGGTCGGCGTCTCCAACTTCTCGCCGGAGCAAATGCAGGTCGGCATCGAGATCGCGGGCATCGTCAGCTGCCAGCCGCCGCTGAGCCTCTTAAATCAGGTCAGTCTTGAAAACGGCGTCATCGATTTCTGCCGCAAAAACAGCATCGGCTGCGTCACCTACGGCGCGCTGGGCGGCGGCATCCTCTCCGGAAAACTGGAGAAACCGGCTGCCGGCGGCAAAGAGCAGCGCGTCGGCTTCTACAACTGCTTTGAGGAACCCGGCTGGAGCAAGGCGCAGGAACTCCTCAAAGTGCTCAAGAATATCGGCGAAACACGGGGCGCGACCATCCCCGAAGTCGCGATCAACTGGGTGCTTTCGCAGCCCGGCGTCACCTGCGCTCTGATGGGCGCGACCACGCCGGCGATGGCCATCGAAAACGCCAAGGCGGGCAATTGGGAGCTCACCGCAGCGGAAGTCAAGACCATCGACGACAACTACAAGCGCATTTTCGAGCTGTAACCAGTTCCTCTCTCCGCTGTCTTGCGGCTCACTCCGGCGATTTGCGGCAGCAAACCGCTTTCATGAACTCCTTCCTTATAGAATCCCGCTCCACAGAAAAAGCCGTCCGGCTGAGCCGGACGGCTTTGTGGCGCTTTGTGCTCTATTGTAAAATACTTTGTTTGCTGCTCCTTATTTTATTCAACGAACGAAGCGATAGACTCTCGCCTCAAACGGCTGCAGAACGCTTCCATTATGATATGCTACATTAGAAAGTACGCATTCGCCTGCAGGCAAACCTGACAGTCCGGCTTCCGAGCCGCTCATGTTGCATAGTATGGCGTAAGATTCATTACCCAGCCTACGCCAATACGAGAACACTTGCGGATGCTCCCACTCCCGCGTATTCAACGCAAAATCGCCGTAGATCAGCGTCCTGCTATCCGCACGGAGGCGCAGGAGCTTGCGATAGAAGTGCAGCACGCTGTCTTCGTCCTGCTCCGCCGCATCCACGTTGATGGTCGTGTGATTCGGGTTCACCATCAGCCAGGGGGTTCCCGTCGTAAAGCCCGCGTTCTCTGCCGCACTCCACTGCATCGGTACGCGCGCGTTGTCCCGCCCTTTTTGCAGAATCGCGCGCCAAGCCTGCTCCGCCTCTCCGCGCGCAGCGGCAAGGCGATAGAAATTGAGGCTCTCGAGGTCGCGGATATCCGAAATATCCCGAAACGGCACATTCGTCATGCCGAGCTCCTCACCCTGATAGACAAACGGCGTCCCGCGTAAGAGGTGCATGGCGACCCCCAGCATCTTTGCCGAGCGGACGCGCAGCTCCTCGCTCGCCGTACTGCCAAAGCGCGAGACCGGACGCGGCTGGTCGTGATTCGACCAAAATAGGCTGTTCCAACCCGTAGCAAGCGTGGTCTGCCAGTCCTCGACGATGGCCTTCATCCGCGCAAGGTTCCACGGCACGATCTCCCACTTGCCGCTTTTGCCGCTGTCGATGTCCATCAGATCAAACGAGAACACCAGATCGAGCTCCTGTTTTTGCGGATCGACATAGGAAAATCCCGTTTCACTGCTGCTGAACGGCGTCTCGCCGACGCACATGCAGTCTCTCCCCGCAAAGCAGGTTCTCCGCATTTCGCGGATATAGTCGTGCGCGGCGGGCTGGTCGGCAAAGTGCTCCGGCGCAAAGACATAGCCTTCCGGCGAGGGCGTGCCCGTGCCGTCCGGCAAGCCTTCCGCCTTGGCGATGAGGTTGATCACGTCCATGCGGAAGCCGTCCACGCCGCGGTCAAACCAGCGGTTCATCATGGCGTAGACCTCCGCGCGCACGGCGGGATTCTGCCAGTTCAGGTCGGGCTGCTTCTCCGAAAACAGGTGCAGGTACCATTGATCCGTCTGCTCGTCATATTTCCATGCGGACGGCGTGAAGAAGGACGCCCAGTTGTTGGGTTCTTTTCCGTCCTTGCCGTCGCGCCAGATGTAGAAATCGCGGTAGGGGTTATCGCGGCTCTTGCGTGACTCGACAAACCACAGGTGCTCGTCCGAGCTATGGTTGACCACGAGATCCATGATCAGCTTTAACCCACGCTGATGAAGTCCCTCCAGCAACGCATCGAAATCCGCCATCGTGCCGAACTCCTGCATGATGGCCTCATAATTGCGGATGTCGTAGCCCATGTCGTCGTTGGGCGAATCGTAGACCGGGTTGAGCCAGACCGCGCCAACGCCGAGGGAGGCGATGTAGTCGAGCTTTTGCGAGATGCCGGCGAGATCGCCGATGCCGTCTCCATTGGAGTCAAAAAAACTGCGCGGATAGATCTGATACACCGCGCACTCTTTCCACCAGGCTTTTTGAATAGCAGAATCCATTGATCCATCATCCTTTCGAAGGAAGGGTATTGCTTATTCGGGAGAGATTTCTTTTAGCAAATTATCAATCGTGCGGTAAAGCGTCAGCTCTTTTGCTTCCGCAAGCAGCGATAAAATCGCTTTCGCTGCGTCGCGTGAGTGACCGTATCCGGGCATGAGCTGTCGTAACACATCCGACGATACGAGCTGTTCTGCGCGGCGGAGCGGCGAAAACGCGTCCGCCTGATTCCCTTGCAGCAGCGCAAGGGCGCAGGATGCTGCCTTTACCTGAATCTCCTCAAACGCCGCGGCTTCTTCCCCGCGCTGCACGCGCAGCAAGCCCACGTATAGGTGGAAGAGCGCGTCCTCCGTTAACTTTTGCGCAGACTTTCGCGCGGGTTCGCGTGCGGAGAGATCGATTGCGCTCCAATCCTCGCGTTTCCAGAGATAGTTGCCCGCGCCGTGCGGAAAGGTCGCGAGCTGCTCCGGCAGGATGATGCCGAAATCGCAAAGCACGCCGTCCGAAAACAGCAGCTGCACCGCGTCGCCGTAGATGACCCGCAGCGCGTCGATCTCACCGAGCTGCGAAAGTGAACCTACTTCCGCGATCAGCCGCTCTTTCGCGTCCGGCTCGACAAACACCAGAAAATCCAGATCGGAACTGTCATCAAAGCGCTCCCGTTCGGCATTGGAGCCGAACGCCGCCACGGCGAGTACGCCGATTTGTGTTGCGTAATAGTCCGCAATCGCGTCCATGCGTCGGAGTGACCGCTCCCGTAGACCCGCGCGCAAGGGGTCAAATCTCCGCAAACCGCAGCGCGGAGACGTCCAGCACGCGCTGATTCGCCTGCAGAATCTCGCCATCGCGGATGCTCGCGCGGTTGCCGAACGTGTCGGAAATCTCCAGCGTGACCTTGCCGGAGACGGCGATCACGGGCGTATTCAGCCGCTCCACGCTGTTGCCGACGTCGCCGCCCACGAGCAGCGATTCCGGCAGATTGAGCGCGACAGCTCCCGGTGTGCGCATGAATACGGGGATTTCGTCGCGAGTTGCCGCGGCAAACACGGTTCTGCCGCCTTCCAGCGTCTCGCGTTTGAGAAAATTGTACCATTGCCCTTGCGGCAAGTACACATCGCGTCCGCTTGCGCCCTCGTGCAGCACGGGAGCGATCAGCAAATCGCCAAGCATAAACTGGTCGTGACAGGCCTGCGCCTGCGCGTCGTCCGGGTAGTCCAGCACAAGGTGCCGCATCATCGGAAGATGCATTTGCACCGCAAGCTTTGCCTGACGCAGCAGCTCCGGCAGGAGGTTCATGCGAAGCCGCGCATAGAAACGCGCGACACGCTCCACGCGCTCGTCGTTCGCGTGCAGGGCGATGTTCCACGGGCTTCTATCGTTGACCAAGCCAGTGTCAAACCCGCCGAATTGCCCGCCGAGCGGTTCGCTGTGCCATTGCATGACCGGCACAAACGCCGCCATCGCGGTCGAACGCAGATAGAGCTCGGCGGAGGGCAGCGGTCCCGCGAAGCCGCCGATATCAAAGCTCCAGAACGGCACGCCACTCAGCCCCAGCGAAAGCCCCGCGCCTAAAACAGAACGCATCTCCTCAAACGAGGACACCTGATCGCCCGCCCAGTGGATCGGCGTCTGCTGCGCGCCGAGATAGCCCGCGCGGGAAAAGAGCGTGCGGTCTTTGCCGATCGCGCGGGTGTAGGTCTGCTCATAGTCCGCAACATAGCGGTTGCGCATCGTGACGCCGCTCTGACCGTTGTGGAAGCGCACGGAAAGGTCGTGCATGAATTCGCCGCCGTCGGTCTTGAATCCGTCGACGCCCATTTCAAGCAGATACCGCCGCTTCTCCATCCACCAACTGCACAACTCCGGCACGGTGAAGTCCGGCACATGCGCGCCGATGAACCACTGCCGCGGGATTTGATACGGCGAACCGTCCGCGTTCTCCACGACAAAACCCTGCTCCAGCGCATACGCGTCGTCGCGGTCGTGCTGCGGGCAAAGTTCGCCTTCCTCGAGTTGCTTTAGCGCGGGAATCTGCCAGAGAATGAGCTTGATGCCCATGCGGTGCATGCGGTCGATCATCGCCTGCGGGTTCGGCCAGGGCTCGCGGAAGCGCAGTTCGGAAGCGGAGAACGCTTCCCCGCCGCTCTTACCATCATATTCCGCGCCGTTCCAGAGATAGAACGTCGCCTCGTCGCTCCATGCCTCAATGACGAGCGAGGTCGCGGGATAGCCGCTCTGTTCGATCCTGTCGAGCTGTTCCTCGACGTCCTTCTGGCTCTTCCAGCGGTTGGCGGAGACCCACGGGCCGAACGCCCAGTCGGGCGGCAGAAGGGGCTCGCCCGTCATCTCCGCAAAGCTCGCTATGATCTCGCGCGGCGTACCGTAGAGGAAGAACACGTCACAGTCGCCCTCCGGCAGCGTGATCTCGACGTGCCCCGCGGAGAGCGTGAAGACCGCCGCGGCGTCACTCTGCACAAACACGCCGTGACCGTCGTTGCAAAAGAAGAACGGCAGCGGGAAATAAGTATGTTCGCCCTGATGGGTGAATTTCTCGATGATGGTCGTCTCTGTGGACTTGCCCATGTGGTCTACGCCGTCGAAGCGCTCGCCCATGCCGTAGGCAATCGTCGCGGCGCAATCATAAGCGAGTACGCTACGACCGTCTACGGTCTGCTCGCGCAGGTTTCGGATTCTTTGGTTTTGATGATTGTGTAAACGGGTCATATCTGCCTTTCAAAACGCCCCCGTGAAGGGGGCATTTCTGTTTCATTCAATTTTATTGCGAAACGTGATCGTCTCGTTCGGGTTAAATCCTGCGCGTAGACTGCCTCTCCACGATCTCCAGCGGGAGCACGATACAGCGGGGTTCTTTCTCCAGATTGTTGATGTCGTTGAGTATGATTTCCACCGCGAGCTTGCCCTTGAGCTCGATATCCTGCCCCACCGTGGTGATGGAAGGAGAGGTATACTGCGAAATATTCAGGTTGTCAAAGCCCACGATGGAGAGATCATCGGGGATCTTCCGCCCCATCTCCAGCGCCTTTTTCAGCGCGCCGACAGCGAGGATATCCGCCGTGCAGAACATGGCGGTGATGTCGCTTTTCTGGCTGAGCACGCGCTCCGCGCTCTCCATACCGCTCTCAAAGCTGACCACGCCCGGAAACACCAGTTCTTTGCGATAAGGGATTCCGTTTTCCTCCAGCGCGCGCCGGTATCCTTCAAAACGAAGCTGGGTGACGCCCTGATCCCGCAGGGTGCCGGAGACAAACGCGATGCTGCGGTGTCCCAGCTCGATCAGGTACTGCGTTGCCATAAATCCGCCTTTGCGGTCGTCGATGCGCACCTCGTGGAATTTTTCGGTGTTCTGATAGGTATCCACCAGCACCACGGGCATATTCGCTTTCTTGAGGTCGCTGTAAAACTCCTTGGAATAGGAACCCACGATGATCATGCCGTCGAGGCTCCGCTGCTGCGCGAGCTTGAGAAAGCTCTCGTCCGCGTCCGTGCCGGAGACGATCACGTGGTAGCCTTCCTGACGGCATTCATACTCGATGCTGCTGAAAAGCTTGCTGTAAAAGGGGTTGTCAAACATCAGCTTGCTGCCGGGCTCGGTCTGCGGGCTGCAGACACCGATCAGGCGGGATTTGTGGCTAGCTAAGCCCCGCGCGGTATAGTTCGGCACGTAGCCCAGGCGTTCCACCGCGCTGAGCACCAGCTCCCGCGTTTCCGGGCGGACGCCTTCCTTGTCGTTGAGCACATAAGAGACCGCCGCGATGGACAGCCCCGTGTCCTCCGCAACATCCTTGATCGTGATTCTCTTACCCAATGCAAGTTCCTTTCCCGCGAGATGCGAGGTGCATTTTCTATCTATAAACCCAACGAATCGGCTGTGCGCAATCGCCCTGGGTGGCCATGAATGTCCACCCGTTCAGGGCTTCCAAAGATCCACGGGATCTTTGGATGTCTGCGACACCGCCCCTCACCCTTTGATTCCGCCAAGCGTGAGGCCGTCCTTCATCTTGCTCTGCGCTGCCAAATAGATCAGCACCACAGGCACGATTGAGATCAGGCTTCCCGCCATCTGCACGCCGAAGTTTCGCTCAAACTGTCCGTTGACCATGCCCAGCGCGACGGGAACCGTCATCATCTCGGGCTTGGTGAGCATCACGAGCGGCCAGAGATAGTCGTTCCACGCGTCCATGAACGTGATGACCGCGTAGCCCGCGATGACAGGCAGCGATAGCGGCAGGATTACCTTCCAGAGGATCGTGAAGTACGAGGCTCCGTCGATGCGCGCGGCATCGATATAGTCGTCCGGAATCGTGCGCATGTGCTGCACCAATAGGAAGATGCCGAACACGCGAAATAGGGACGGAATGATCACGCTGCCATAGGTGTTGCTGAGTCCCGCGCTGTTGAAGATCATGAACAGCGGAATCAGCGTACTCTGAAACGGGATCATCAGCGTGGCTAAGTACACCTTCAGGAGCGCTTCGCTGCCGCGAAAAGGAATCTTCGCAAACGCGAACGCCGCCATGCAGCAGGTCACGATCGAGATCAGCGAATAGGACACCGAGACGATCGTGCTGTTGAGCAGCACCTTTCCGAACGGGAACCGCGCAAACAGATCTAAGAAGTTCTGCAGCGTGATCTCTTTGGGGAACCACTCGATTGGATACGTGAAGATCGCGGTCTGCGTCTTGAGTGCGGTGATGATCATCCAGTACAGCGGGATGACGATCAGAAATCCGACTCCGCCGGCAAAGACGTAAAACCAGAGATTCGAGAGTGCTTTCTTGCTTGCCGCTGTGTTATGCATCGTAGTTCACCCACTTTTTCTGGAGCTTCTGCTGCAGGTACGTAAACAGGAATACGATCACAAACAACAGCCACGATAGTGCGGAAGCATACCCCATTTTATAATAACTGAATCCATATTTATAGATGCGTTCTACGATCACCTGCGTTGCCCCCGCGGGACCAGCGTTTGTCATGATCATCACCTGCGGGAAGAGCATGAACGAGTTGATCAGGCTGATGATCAGCACGAAGAACACCATAGGCGTCAGCATCGGCAGCGTGATCTTGAGAAAGCTCTGAAATTTGCCCGCGCCGTCGAGATGCGCCGCTTCGTAATAGATCGGGTTGATGTTCTTGAGTCCGCCGAGGAAGATCAGCCCGTAGAAGCCCATGTCCTTCCAAACAGACGCGAGCACGATGCCGAACATCGCCCATTTGGCATCCTGCAGCCACGCGGGACCCGCGATGCCAACGCGCGCTAAGATGTCATTCAGAATGCCGTACTGCGGATCGAGCACCCATTTCCAGATGATCGCACCGGCAACCCAGCTCGTCAAAACCGGAATATAGAACAACAGCCGGAAGAACGCGGTACCCTTGCGAGGTTTGTTGAGCAGCACCGCGATGCCGAGCGAGGAGACGAGCATCAGCGGGATATAGAGCGCCATGTATTGCCCCACGTGGAGGAGCGATACCCAGAATTCCTTGCTGTTGAGAATCTTGCTATAGTTCTCAAAGCCGATAAAATTTTCCTGCCAGAACGCGGGCGAGAAGAGATCCAGCCCCTTGATCCCGCTCCAGGAGGTAAAGCTGATGCCGAACGACAGCGCAAAAGGAATGGCTGCGATCAGCAGAAAGCCAACCATGCTGGGCGCGAGAAAGGCGGACGCGGTGAGCGCGTGATTGTTCCGGTTTTTCCGCATGGAAGTTCCTCCAAACTCGGCTGGCGGGAGCAGGAAAATCCTGCTCCCACCAACGAGGCAATTAGATTGCTTACTTCAGTGTGATGGCTGCTTCCAATGCGGCCTGTGCATCGTCGAGCGCCTGCTGCGGGGTCTTGCTGCCGTTCGCCGCGGCTTCGAGCTCTGCGCCTAGGATGTCCGCCATCTGGCTGAACTCCGCGATCTGCGGCACGGGCACGACATATGCAAGGGAATCAAACACGGCCTGACGGTTTGCCGGCGGGGTCAGCTTTGCATACTGATCCATCGCGGACTGATAGGTCGCGCAGGGCAGTTCCCAACCGAGCTGGACGCGCAGCTGAGCCACCTGTTCGCTGGTTGCAAGGAACTCGATCCACTTATAGGCGGCTTCCGCATTCTTGGAGTCCGCGCTGATGGCGAGGCCGTTTGCGAAGTAGTGCGTGGCCTTGGTCGCGGCGCCGGGTTCAACTGCGATGTCCCAGTTGAAGGCGCAGTCGGTCGTGAACGACGGGAACGCCCAGATGCCGGTGACGATCATGCCGGTCTTGCCGAGTTTGAACATGCCCCATTCATCGAGGCTGCCGCGCTGTTCCACGCTGGGGCAGATGTTGCTGACCAGCACGTTGTCCACGAGGCGCTGGAGCGCCTGGACGTTTTCGGCACGGTTGACGGTGAAGGCGGTGTTGTCATCGTTGAGCAAGCCGCCGTTGTACTGCTTGACGACCTTGAAGAACTCGTAGGTGGAGATCGGCTGAATCAGGCCGTAGTAGTCGTCGCCGAGGGCTTTGATCTTCAGCGCGGCTGCGTCTGCATCCGCCCAGGTCCAGTCGGCCGTCGGGTAGGAAACGCCAGCCTGGTCAAAGAGGTCCTTGTTGTAGATCAGAACGACGGTGGAATAGCTGTAGGGCATGCCGTATTTCACGCCGCCCAGCGAGAAGGCCTGTACGGATTTCTCGGTCAGCACGCTCAGGTCGGCGGTGGAGGCCGCGGTGAAATCGTCCAGCGGGAGGACGGCTTTCTGGTCGACATAGGACGGGAACGCATCGAGACCAAGCTCGAAGCAGTCCGGCGCGTCGCCGCCGCCGATGCGGGTCTGGAGCTGCGTGGCGTACGTGTCGTAGCCGAAGGTTTCGATGTTGATCTTGATGTTGGGGTTGTCTTTTTCAAACAGGTCCTTCATCAGGCCCAGCGTCAAAAGGCCGCCCTCGTTTGCGGAGAAGTTCATGAAGTCGATCGTGACGGGTTCCGTCGCTTCGGGGGCTGCGGTTTCCGCCGCAACTGCTTCGTCCGTTGCAACGGGTTCGGTCGTTTCCGTTGCCGCGGGCGCCTGGCAGCCGGCAAAGAGACCCAAAACCATGAGCACAACCATAAGGATTACCGTGGATTTTTTCAGCACAATTCTTTCCTCCTTTTAAACTTTCAAAACATGATAGGATACGGTGACCCTTAAGCGTTTAAGTTCGCAAATTCATTTTATACCGTTCATCGTGTTTTTTCAATCTTTGTTTGTTGCCTTTTGGAAGTTTGGAGAACGGACAGAAGTGAAAAATGATTCGCTTAAGCGTTTAAGTGACTTGATTATATGTCATGTTTTTTCGCGTGTCAATATGGTTACGCTTAATTTTTTTGAAAATAGAAGAAGCGCGCACAAGGCGCGCTCATAAACTGGAATATACTTGGCTGAATGACGCTGCTTAGTCAAACGGGTGAGGGTGTTATCTCTTCCGGTTTCGTCTGCCCCGCAGTCAGCACCTGATCGTTTATAAAGCCTGTTGTAGCGAGTAAATAGTAAGGCAAGAAGAACAATGCAATGGGTATTTCCATTGCGATCACAAATAAACCCGTATTGACAGATGGCAACGATTGAACGCTCATATTGAACACTACAGCAGAAATCACAATTGCTCCGACAAGCAAAGTGATCCATATGCCTTTTCCTGCCTGTAACACCATTGCGATCCATTGCCAGAAAAAGCGATAGACCTTGCGGAAAGAGTCTTTGATCAGATCGATTGCTCTTGCGTCCGGATTACGGCTGTAGAGGAAAGGCACAAAGGCAAAGAATACGGCAAATAGGTCAGCTAGCAGCCTCGGATACATTACCCACTCGCCCGAGAATAAATTCAGAAACCAGTTTAAAACGCTACTTGCTGAAATAATGAGAATTGCATTGATGAATCTCTTTGGCGAACGAACAGCAATCAGCAGATCTGACCACACAACGCAATTTTTATTCCAAACTCCCATCATAACATTCGCAACGCCGATCACAGATATCGGAAACAAAAGCATATCCAACAATATGCTGATGACATATATGAAGACCGGTTGAACCACAAAAAGTCCAATCACAGATTCGAGGAGTGGTGCAAGCAGAAAGAGAAACGCAAACGGTACAAGACGGAAAACCCGTTCTTTGATATATGCCTTCGCCTCCGTGCGAATCTTTTTGCGCTGGAAGTGCATCCGAATCCGGTCTTCGTGGGAAAACTTTGGCAAACTCGTTTCTTGTGTGCTCATCCAATATCCTTTCGTCATGCAACGGTGTTTTGACTCATTCGTTCGACAATCCTGATACCATTCGCGTTTACGAACAGAACTAGATCAGCTTCCCGACCGCATCCAGAAGCGGGTTGTTGAGAATCGAGGAATATTCATCGATGATGTCAAACAGCGCGTCTTTAAACACGAAGATGAAGAAGAGCAAATATACGTTGATACAGCAGATGACGAGCGCCGCGATGGTCAGCCCGCGACCGAGATACTTCTTCTTTGCGGCGATGAAACCAAACACGACCAGCACGATCTGAACGGCCAGCAATGCTGCACAAACCCAATTGTTCCCCCCAACGAGCGAAATCGCGCTGTAGAAATAGCTCAGGATTGAGACCACAAACGCTGCCACACCCCAGCCGTTGAACCCGCGCTTCTGCGTCTGCACAGGAATGTACACGACGTTCGGCATGCCCGGCTGCGGCTGCGCGCCCGTGGCTGCAGGCGTTGCGGGCGTGTTACCCGCCATCGCCTGTCCGCATTCCGGGCAGAATTTTCCGTTGCTCTGCGTTCCACAATTTGAACAGTACATCGATCATGCTCCTTACTATTCTCTTTTTCTCTGGTCAGAAGGATACTGCAGCTAGATAGGATTTATCGGTTTGATTTGTTTCTTTACTGTTTACATCATATCATACACGATCCTGACAGGAAACGCTATCCGGAAACACAAGATTCTCCGGTCAGATTTTCCAGCGTGTCAAACAGTCCTGCTTGCTCCTGAAAAAACCAGCTACGATAGAAACATTTGTTCTATTCTTTATTGAATCCATCGCTCGTGCTTTGGTATAATAGCAGTGAACGGAAGCCAGGCGTTCTGGATTTATCTCTTCACCGCACCCATCGACTGAATTTTGAGGCGGCTCATTGGATCGTACGATTCTGCATTGCGACTGCAACTCTTATTTTGCTTCGGTCGAGAGTATCTCCCGGCCGGAGCTGAAACTCGTGCCCATGGCGGTCTGCGGCGATCCGGACAGCCGCCACGGCATCATCCTCGCGAAAAACGAGCTCGCCAAGCGCTACGGCGTGCAGACCGCGGAGACCATCTGGCAGGCAAAGCGAAAATGCCCCAATCTGACGCTGGTTGTTCCGCATCACAGCCTCTACGGGCAGATCTCCGAGCAGATCAACCTCATCTACGGGCAGTATACCGATCTCGTCGAACCTTTCTCGATCGATGAATCATGGCTGGATGTTTCGGGTTCTCTCCACACATTCGGCAGCGGGCGGGAGATTGCGGACGAGCTGCGCAGACGGATTCGAGAGGAGATCGGCATCACGATCTCCGTCGGCGTTTCGTTCAACAAGATTTTCGCAAAACTCGGCTCAGACTATAAAAAGCCCGACGCGACCACATGCATCACGCGCGAAAACTATCAAGACATCGTTTGGCCGCTGCCCGCGCGGGACATGATGGGCGTCGGCAAAACGACGGCGGAGCACCTCTCCCGCATGGGAATCGAGACCATCGGCGATATCGCGCGTGCCGGGCGCGATCAGATCCGCCTGATCCTCGGACGCAACGGCGAGACCATCTGGGAATACGCCTCCGGCATCGACCCAAGCCCCGTGCGACCGCCGGACGAATCGGATCAACCCAAGAGCATCGGCAACAGCATTACGTTTGCGCACGATCTGGTCGGCAGGGAGGAGATCTTCGCGGGACTTCTTGCGCTTTGCGATCAGGTGGGTTCACGCCTTCGCAAACACGGGCTGTACTGCTCAACGGTGCAGATTCAGATCAAGGACCCGCTGCTTTCGACCATCTCCCGCCAGCAGAAGTTGTCCGCGCCGACCAACGTCACACGCGAAATCTATGAGGCCGCGTGCGCAATCGCAGAAAAATCGTGGTCGATGAATTCCCCCGTCCGGCTGCTCTCCGTCACCGGCACCAGCCTCAGCGACTGCTGCACGGAGCAGATGACGCTCATCGACGACACGACCGAAGAGAAGCTCAAGAGCGCGAAGCTCGACCGCGCGATGGATACCATCCGTTCCCGGTATGGAAAAAATTCCATCTCCTACGCACGGCTGATGAAGAAGCCCAAATCACATTGATGCGAAGAATTTCTCAACTGAGATACGAATGACACAGCAAGAAGTTGACGAAATAATTCGATTTTTATAACTGAGGTAACTGATGACGCAGCAAGAATTTGACGAGATGATCATCCGCCGCCGCATGCACGGGCTCTATCTTTCGCGCCCTTGCCGGGAGCTGGACGCACTTT
The DNA here is from genome assembly GCA_035561095.1 of Clostridia bacterium. GTDB lineage: Bacteria > Bacillota > Clostridia > Christensenellales > CAG-138 > UBA7703. The sequence goes on from DATMYE010000018.1 coordinate 70,047, forward strand.
CCCACGAGCTGATGGGATTGCACAGCTGGTTTTACCGGAACGTGGCGTTCTCCGCGCTGATTCGCGGCGCGGACATCGCGGGCTGGAAGACGCGGCTGACCAAGAGCTGGCTCTATCGCGGCACGTTGCACGGCGTGGTCTACGAAGACCTTCCGCGGCTGCTTGCGCTGCACCAGGGGGAATCCTATCTCAGCCGGATGTTCGGGCAGGCGCTCGTGGAGAATGCCGCAGGAGAGGTCATCCGCCTGATGGAGGACGGCGTGAACTCCCGCGCGGAGTTCCGGCGCATCTTTGCGGGGCAGTATAGCGGCGAGATGATCGACGCGCTGTTTTCGCCCTGGGGCGGCATCTTCGTCTGGCTCGCGCGGCAGGGCAGAGTCGCCTTCCGGGACATGACGAGCCGGGACTTTGACCTGATCTCCGCGGAGCCCACGCAGACGTTTGAAGAGGTGCTGCCGGAGCTCGTGCGCCAGTTTTTCGCGGTCTACGGGCCTGCGACGCTCGCGGACGCCGCGTGGTTCTTCGGCTTCTGGAAGGAGGAGTCTGCCGTGCTCAAGAAGCTCCCGCTGGACGACCTCGTGCAGTTTGAGCACAACGGCACGCGCTACTTCTGCACGGAGGAGACTCAGACCGCCGACATTCCGGAGCTGACGCTGCTCTCCGGGTTTGATCCCTACATCGTGTCCTATTCCGACCGCGGCGCGGTGATACCCTCGGAGCACAAGGCAAAGCTCATCCTCAAGTCCGGCATCTGCAATCCTTCGGTCGCGATCAATGGAAGAGTCGCGGGCATCTGGAACATTGTCAAGAACGAACCTGTGGTCGAATTCTTCGAAAAACAGCCCAAGCGCATCGTCAGCGAGGCGACGGCGCGCGTGGATGCCATCCGCTGGCGGGTGCGATAGAAAAAGACGTTTGACATCATGCCTCTTCCTCGGCATAATTGATTTTAATACCTTTCACAATTCCGTTTTATTTCAGTAAAACATCCAAACAATCAGAAAACTCCATCTTGGGAGGTGCCCATGGGAAAGCCACGTTTGGCAGCCGAACCGATTCTGGCCGCGGAAACGCGGCATCGGCTCGCTCCGTCGAAGCGCTCCGCCTCTTTGGTGCGGCTGGCGCGCATGCTCATGCCCGCCTATTTGAAATACGCGCTCGCGTTTACGGGCGTTGAGATTTTATCGCCGGAAACAATATTAAACGAACTGCGCGACTTTCAGGAACAACGTTCGCGCCTGATCGTCGCGTTTCGCCATCCCTACGGCGACGAACCGCAAATGATCTTCCACGTGTTTGAAAACATGCTACCGCGCATTGCGAAAAAGTCCGGCAGCCCGCTGAAAGCGGAGCCCGCCCTGCGGCTCGTGCACGATTATGCCGTGCCACTCTGGGGCGACGCGCTCATCCGCTTTGCGCTGCCGCGCGCGGGCGCGATGCCCGTCTACCATGTCAAGTGCGAGACAAACAGCCTCTCCAACATCCGCGCCGTGCTGCGCGATGGACCCAACCCGCTCGGACTTGCGCCGGAAGGGCAAATTTCGTATCATAGCGAGACGCTCCCGCGCATCGAGCAGGGAGCCGTCCGCATGGGGTTCTGGTGCGCGAGCGATCTTGCGCGCGCAAACCGCACGGAAGAGGTGCGCATTCTGCCGGTCTCGATCCATTATCAATATGACAAGCGGGATTTTGGCAAGGTCGTCGCACATGTTCTGGAGTTGGAATCCATCTGCGGTCTGCCGCAGGGCACGGGAAAGTTCGAAGGCGCCCTCGCGCAGCTCATGCCGCGGCTTGTCGCGATTGAGCACCGTCTGCTCAAAAATGCCGAAGCATTTTATGCATCCACCTACAACTATTCGTTGCCTGAAACTCTGCCGGACGAGACCGACGCAGACAACCGCCAGCACCGCTGGAACGCGCTGCTGCCCGCGGCGCTCTCGGTTGCGGAGCATGCACTGGGTATCGACCCCGGACAGGAGGACGTCGTCCAACGGATGTATCGCGTCCGGCTGGAGGGCTGGAGCCGCGTTAAGCCGGAGGAGTCGCTCCAATCGCTCTCTCCGCTGGAGCTTGCGCTGGCCGACCGCCGCGCGGGCGAGGGCTGGTTTGCCATGCGGCATATGGAGCTTGTCGATTTGATGTCCTATCACGATGTCTCCTATGTCGAGGGCGGCACACCGTCTGACGATCGCATCGTGGAGCAAGTGCTGAATCTGCGCGATCTGGCGAGCCGGCTCATGGGCGGAAACGTCAGTAACCGGCCAAACAACATCCGAAAACGGGCGTTCGTCGTACCCGGAGAATCCATCAATCTCACCACGCTGATGCCGGAGTATCAAAAGCACCCGAAGCAGACCGCACGGATTGCCACAGAACAACTCGCCCAGCGACTGGAATCTTGCATAGAAAGGTATCATCATGAAACAAACCGCTGACGAAACGACCAAGCGCCCCGCCTCCCGCCTGCCGCTCTCCGTTAAACTCGGGTTTGGCATCGGCGATCTCGGCGGCAACCTCTTCTTCACCGCGATGGGTTTTTACACGCTCATCTATCTGACGGATACCGTGGGGCTCGCGGCACAGCTCGCCGGCATCGCCATCCTCATCGCAAAGTCCTGGGACGCGGTCAATGACCCGATGATGGGATTCATTTCCGATCGCACCCGCTCCAGATGGGGTCGGCGGCGTCCCTTTCTGCTCTTTGGCGCGCTGCCGTTGCTGTTGTGCATGTGGTTCTTTTTCTCCGCACCGGACTTCACAAACAAGCAAACGATGGGCTTTCTTTGGGCGACGTTCGCGCTGTGCCTCTTAAACACCGCCTATACCGTCGTGAACATCCCCTATGGCTCGCTCACACCGGAAATCACGAAGGACTATCAGGAGCGAACCTCTCTCAATGGGTTCCGTTTCAGCTTTGCAGTGATCGGAACCATCCTAGGCGCCGCAGTCGTCATCCCGATTGTGACGCTCGCGGGCGATCCGCATAAGGGATACTCCATTGTTGGTCTGCTCTTTGGCTTCATCATGGCGGCAACAACCCTCGCCACGTTCTTCTCCGTGCGGGAAACGCCGCTCGCCAACCAGGCACTGCCGAAGGAAAAGTTCTTCGAGACATTCCTCGTCGTTTTCAAGAACAAAACCTATATGCGCCTTGCGGCGGTTTATATGCTCAATCTCACGGGAATCACCTTCGTTCAGACCATGCTTGTCTACTATTTTAAGTATATCTACCACAATGAAGCGATGACGACGATCGCCATGCTGCTATTGCTCGGCGTTGCGATGCTCTGCGTGCCGGTTTCGGTTCTCGTTGCAAAACGGCTCGGAAAAAAACGCACCTACCAGCTCGCGCTCGGCATCCTCACGGTCAGCTGCCTTGCGATGTTCTTCTTTGCGCACACGCTGGGCATGATCTTCACCTTCTGTGTGATGGTGTTCGCGGGCGTGGGCATCGGCTTTGGCTATGTGCCGCCGTTTGCGATGCTGCCGGACGTGGTGGAGGTGGACGCCATCCAAACTAAGACCCGTAAAGAGGGCGCGTATTACGGCATGTGGACATTCTTTTCCACATTCGGTGTCGCGCTCGCAGCCTCGCTCTCCGGCGTGTTTCTGGGCTTTGCAAAGTTTGTGCCAAACGTGGTGGATCAGGCGGGTTCGGCGTTGCTTGCAATCCGGCTCATGATCGGTCCCGTGCCCGCGCTGATCTTTCTTGCAGGCATCCTGCTGATTCAGAAGTATCCGCTGGACGAAGCGCGGTATGACGCGATTCTCGCGGAGGAAGAGAAAGCAGAATAACACCGGTAAAATTCTCCCATCTCAAAAAACAAAAAAATCAAGCTTGATGAGCAACGAAAAAGTCCCGCTCGGTTCTCCGAGCGGGACTTTTTTATGTTGAAGATTCAATTTTGGTTGTCTTGTGTTTATGCCCTTACAGCGGGCAGCACCTGCTCCTGAAAGAACTTACGCGCTTCCTCCGCGGCGATCACGCTCTTGACCCCGTTGAGAGAGACCGCGACGCCGGGCTTGTGGCACTCCTTCGTGCAGAACTTCGCCGAGAAGGCGACCTGTTCGTGCAGGCCGTTGGTTTCGATCAGGTGCTGAAACGTGGAGATGACGTTGTACGCGCCCTTGAGATGGCAGGCGCTGCCGATGCAGACCGAAAGCTCCGTCATGCCTTGTGCCCTCCGTCTTTGCCGTAATGCACGTGCAGCAGTTCGTGTACGCGGCCCTTGAGCACGTCGCCATAGAGCGCCTGCACGAGAGAATTTTCCTCCGAGCGCTTCACGCTGGACACGCGATCCACTGCGTAGAGGCCTTCCCCGCGCTCCGCCTTGCCGGAGGATGCGCTGTAGGGTTGTCCCGCGCCGCTGACGCAGCCGCCGGGGCACGCCATCACTTCGACGAAATCGTAGTGCTCCTCGCCGGAGACGATCTTCTGAATGAGCTGCTCTGCGTTATGGAGGCCGCTAACGATCGCGATGCGCACTTCACGATCGAGATACGGCACGCGCGCCTCTTTGACGCCCTGCATGCCGCGCACGCCGGTCAGCGCCGCGGTGTAGAGCCCGCCGCGCGATTTATCGCTCGCGAGCCTGCGGAGCACCGCCTCCGTCACGCCGCCGGTCACGCCGAAGATCACGCCCGCGCCGGAGGTGACGCCGAACGGGAGATCGAGCGCCTCCGGTTCCAGGTCTTCAAACACCACGCCGGATTCCTTGATCATGCGGATGAGCTCCTGCGTTGTGATCACGGCGTCTACGTTCGGCGCGCCGCCGACGCAAAACTCGTCCCGCGCCGCCTCGAATTTCTTTGCCGTACAGGGCATGACCGCGACGTGAAACTGTCTGCGTGAGGACGTCTTCTCCTGCTCCTTGATGACCGACGCAAACATCTGCATCGGAGAGCGGCAGGAAGAAACATGCGGCAGCAGCTCCGGGTGCGACTTTTCGCAGAACTGCACCCACGCCGGGCAGCAGGAGGTGAACAGCGGAAACTTCGCGCCGCTCTCCAGATGCGAGAGCAGCTCCTCGCTCTCCTCCAGCACGGTCAAATCCGCGCCGGTGGAGGTATCGTACACCTCGTCAAAACCCATGCGGTGCAGGGCGGATACGATCTTCCCCATGCTGTTTTCGCCTTCGCGTAGGCCCATCTCGCGGCCGAGCGCCACGCGCACTGCCGGCGCGATCTGCGCCGTGACCTTCACGCCGCGGTCGTCCAGCGCGCGCCAGACGCGGTTTGCGTTGTCGCGCACGACGATTGCGCCCGTCGGGCAGACCGCCGCGCACTGGCCGCAGCCCACGCAGGGGGAATCCGCGATCGGCATGCCGAACGCGGTGCTGATCTCCATCCTGGAGCCGCGGTGCGCAAAGTCGATTGCGCCGACGGCCTGCACCTCGTTGCACATGCGCACGCAGTCGCCGCAGAGGATGCATTTGCTCGCGTCCCGCGCGATGCAGAGCGAGGAATCGTCCTTCTGCTGCTTGGGTGCGGTGTTCGGGAAGCGTACCCCTTCAATATTAAAGCGCATCGCGAGATCCTGCAGCTTGCATTTGCCATTGTTGCTGCACGTTGTGCAGTCCCGGCAATGGTTCGCGAGCAAGAGCTCCAGAATATTCTTGCGGTAGCGGCGGAGGCGCTCCGTATTGGTCTTGATCACCATTCCGGCCTTCGGCGGCGTGGAGCAGGCGGCTTCCAGTCCGCCGCGTTCGGTTTCCACCATGCACATACGGCAGGCGCCGTAGACTGAAAGCTCCGAATGGTAGCAGAACGTCGGTAGCTTGATGCCCGCCTTGCGGATGAGTTCCAGCAGGTTCTTTTCGCCGTTGATCTCCACGGGGATGCCGTCCACCGTCATCAGTTCGCGTTGATCCATGGTTTTAGCCCTCCAAAATTGCGTGGAACGCGCAGGTTACGATGCACGATTCGCAGCGGATGCACTTCGTTAAATCGATGCTGTACGGCTGCTTGATCTGTCCCGCGATCGCGTCCGCCGGACAAGATTTCGCGCACTTGGAGCAGCCTTTGCAGAGCGCGGGATCAATCCAGATGCGCTTGAGCTTCTGGCAGCCGCCCGCGGGGCAGCGCTTCTCCCGGATATGCGCCTCATATTCCGCGCGGAAGCTTTTAATCGTGCTGACCACGGGAGACGCCGCGGATTTGCCGAGGCCGCAGAGCGCGGTCGTCGTGATGGTGTCCGCGAGCTCCAGCAGCAGCTCGATGTCGCCTTCCTCGCCCTTGCCCTCGACGATGCGCTCCAGAATCGCGAGCATACGCTTGGTTCCCTCGCGGCAGGGTACGCATTTTCCGCAGGACTCGTTTTGCGTGAAGTGCATGAAAAACCGCGCGACCTCAACCATGCAGGTGTCCTCGTCCATGACGACGAGCCCGCCGGAGCCGATCATGGCGCCCGCTTTTTTCAGCGAGTCAAAGTCCAGTGGCAGGTCGAGATCGTCCGTGGTCAGGCAGCCGCCGGAGGGCCCGCCGATCTGTACTGCCTTGAACGCTTTGCCGTCCCGCACGCCGCCGCCGATATCGAAGATGACCTCGCGGAGCGTCGTGCCCATCGGCACCTCGATCAGTCCCGTGTTGACGATGTTCCCCGTCAACGCAAAGGCCTTCGTGCCGGGGCTGTTCTCCGGGCCGACGGACTTGTACCAGTCCGCGCCGCGGGTGATGATCAGCGGCACATTGGCGAAAGTTTCCACGTTGTTGAGCACGGTTGGTTTGTCGAAGAGGCCGTGTTCCACCGTGCGCGGGGGCTTGACGCGCGGCATGCCGCGCTTGCCCTCGATGGAGGCGGTCAGCGCGCTGCCCTCGCCGCAGACGAACGCACCCGCGCCGCGCGCGATGCGCAGCGTAAAGGAAAACTCTGTGCCGAGGATGTGTTCTCCGAGCAAGCCAAGCGCCTCCGCCTGCGCAATCGCGCGGCGAAGCCGCCTGACCGCGAGCGGATATTCCGCGCGGACGTAGATATACCCCTCCTGCGCGCCGCAGGCAAGACCTGCGATCATCATGCCCTCGAGCATGCGGTGCGGATCGCCTTCCATGACGCTTCTGTCCATAAACGCGCCGGGGTCTCCCTCGTCGCCGTTGCAAACGACGTACTTGACCGGCTCCGTTTGGCGGCGTACCTGCGACCATTTGCGTCCGGCGGGGAATCCGCCGCCGCCTCTGCCGCGCAGGTTGGACTTTGTAATCTCGTCGATGATCTCGCCCGGCGTGCGGTCAAACAGCGCGGTTTCAAACGCGGCATACCCGCCAAAGCCAAGATATTCGCGGATGCTGGTTGCGTCAATCTGGCCGCAGTGCTCCAGCACAAGGCGCGTCTGCTTCTGATAAAACGGAATCTCGTCCTGCTTGGGATAGGCTGTGCCGTCCTTCGTAAACGAAAGCCGCTCGATGCGCTCGCCGCCCAGGATCGTGCGGTTCACGATCTCCTCGCAGTCTTGTAGCGTGGTCTTTGTATAAAGCCAGCCCTGCGGTTCGATGCGCACCAGAGGCCCCATCTCGCAAAAGCCGTGGCATCCGCACTCCTTGAGTCCCACGCGTTCGCTGTGCGGCTCCTCCGCGAGCTCCACCGAAACGGGGATGTTTTTCTCCTCCATGAGCGCTTTGAGCCGCTCGAAGATCTGCATCGAGCCGCTGGAGACGCAGCCCGTACCCGCGCAGACGAGGATGCGCTTTGCTTCAAGCCGGAGAGCCGCCGCGCATTCGCGGCGCAGCGCAGTGAGATCAGTTCGATTGTTCAACTTCTTCATGCGCTTGCACCTTCGCTTTCCGCTGCAAGCTCCGCGCGAAGAGAAGCAATCAGTTCGCTCGCCTTATCCGGCGTCATGGCGGGATAGACCTGTTCGTTGACCGTGATCACAGGCGCAAGACCGCAGGCGCCGAGGCAGGAGACGGTCTCGACCGTAAATCCGCCGTCCGGCGTGGTCTTCCGCTCGGCAGTCAGATTGAGTTCTTTCCGCAGGCGATCCAGAATCGGAATCGATTTGCGGACGTGGCAGGCGGTTCCGTCGCAAACGCGGATGACGAACCTGCCCTTTGCTTCGAGCGAAAAGTTTTCATAGAACGTCGCGACCGAATAGAGCCGCGCCTCACTGACGCCGAGTGCATCCGAAAGATAGGGAAACACCTCGCGCGGCAGATAGTGATAGCGTTCCTGCACGTCCTGCAGGATGGCGATGATGTTCGACTCCTGTTTCCCGTAGAGGGAAAGGATTTCGTCCACCGCGCCGTAGTCAAACGATGGCTGCATGTGTGTGTCGTTCCTCCAGCGTGATTGATAAACCTATCGCGCAAACGGGAGGTATCCCGTGCGCGGAATTGTTAAAAATAGCTCGTCTTGACGCGCTTGCCCATCCGATTCAGACAGTCCGAAAGCTGCTCGACAAGGCGCATCTTGAGGTTGAAGTTGATCGGCAGCTCCGGATTCTGGTGCGCGGGGTTGACCGCGCAGCCGACGAAGAAATTGATGTCCGTCGCTTCCTCGAACAAGAGCCTGGCGATGCGGCTGGCTCCGTCCCGCCCCGTGCTCCAGCGCGCATAGGCGCTGTTGTCGTCGAGATAGTTCTTCGCGTACTCCAGCACGCGATTGATCGTAATCACGCCCTCCGTGACCAGATCCACGCCGTCGATATTCGCGGTCGGCGGAATCTCCGGATCGGGAAACGCGAGGTTCGCGGTCAGGGGCTTGTTGAGATACTGCGCCGCGATGGTGCTGGTCGTGCCACCGCAGAGGATGTGCTTGCCCTCCTTGCCGAAGAACAGGGACATCATCTTCTCGTTGTCGTCCCGGTTGCTCGGCGGCCCGCAGAGCAGGTTCATCGGCACCCGCGGGCGGATGCGCACGGCGCAGACGGTCGCGTCGTCGCCGGGTTTTCCGTCGTAGAGGCGGTTTGTCTCCTGCAGGAGGATCGTGGAGAGCGTCTTTGCCGTAAAACCGACATGCCAGAACGTCTCCATATATCGCGCGATGTCCTCCGTGCGCCAGCCGAAGTTATAGACCCCGCCGACGCCCGCGTGCACCACGCCGTCGCTCATCGCGAGAAACAGGTCGTTTTCACGCAGCGCGACATCCGTGCGGTAGATGTGCTTGCCGCCAACGGTAAGCATGGTTGCGGGCAGCTCGACGCTTGCTCCGTCGCGCAGCAGGATCACCGCCGGATTGTCGTATTGTATGATCTCCGCGCGCTCGTTGTTGACGAGGCGGATGATCGTGAAGGTTGAATACGCAATGCCGCGGCTGCTGCACACCGGCAGCGTCGCCGCGATGGTCTCCACGCAGTCCTCCAGCCGGAGCCCTGCCGCGAGCATCGTGGAGATGATCTTGCTGGTCAGGGTGCTAAGAATGCTTGCCTTCACCCCGCTGCCGAGGCCGTCCGCAAGCACGATCACGGTGGAGTTTTCGTCCGTTCCCGCGATCTCGATGTGGTCGCCGCAGAGCTGCTCGCCCGCGTGGTTGAGGCTCATATAGCCGATATCGGCGCAGAGGTGGTTCTGAAAAATCATCGGCTTATGCCTCCTTTCCGCGCAGCTTGGGGCTTATTTACCGCGGTTCGTCGCTGTTGATGGATTCCTTGAGCTTGGTGAGCGCGATCTTTGTCTCGGCGGTGGTTTCACCCAGCAGCGAGGCGATCTCCTGCACGATGCGCATCTGCTTTTCCACGACGCGGTCGGCAATCTCTACCGTCTGGCGGCCCATCTCCTCTTTCTTGAGGCGCGCTTCCTCCTCCGCCGTCACGTCGCGCAGAATCGCGATCAGGATATGCGTGGTCTTATCGTGCACGAGCGAAAGCTCCAGATATTTGGCGTATTCCGCATAGTAGGCGCGCTGTTCCTTGACCGCGCGGCCTTCCAGCGCGTGGAGAAACGGCAGCGGGTCCATGATCCGCACCAGCGGCTCGCCCAGCACATCCGCCTCGCGCAGCACATGCAGCATCTTCATCGCGGCTGCGTTGACCTGCTGCACCTCGAGATCCTCGTTGACCACGAGGATGCCGTTTGGTGTGTGGCTTAGGATATTGTTGGAAAACCGCTCCGCCTTGTCCATCAGAAACGGCAGACACATGCTGATATCCGCCTTGCCGTGCCAGACGGCAGCGGCCTTCTCGCGGCAGGTGTTGTAGCCGCAGCTGCCGCAGTTGAGCTCGTCTTCGCGGCTCAGCTTTCCGGTCTTGGCGAGGATTTCGGCGATCTCCCGCTCCGAAGGCGCCGCGCTCGGCACGCCGATATAGGTGTGCCTGCGGGTCATCATGCCCGCGTCCGGCCCGGCGACCGCGAAATCGCGCTTGCCCGCAAAGGAGGTCACCGCCTGATAGTGCCGCACGGGCGAATTCTTGTATTTCTCCATCACGGGACCACCGATGCAGCTGCCGGAGCACGCGCTCATCTCTAAAAAGCAACGGTGCAGATTGCCCTCCGCGATGTCCGCAAGCGCGGCCTTGCAGTTATCGGTGCCGTCAACGGTCAGGCAGGTATAGCCCGTATCCGGAATGTCCATACTCTTGAGGATGCCACCTACGGTTGGAAACAGCCGCGCACGGCTCTCCTCCGCGCTGTCGGGCAGGGGTTCGGGTACGATTCCCGCCGCCGAGAACAGGCCGGAAAGCTCCTCAAACGTCAGCACCGCATCCACGGCGCTGTCCTCCGCCTCGTCCTTCTTGGAGAGGCAGGGACCGATGAACACCGTCTTTGCCTGCGGCATGCGGCGCTTGATATCGAGGCTGTGCGCGATCATCGGCGAGACGACCGGAGAGAGGTACTTGATCAACTCCGGATAGTACTTGCGGATGAGCAGGTTCACGGAAGGGCAGCACGAGGTGATGATCACATCCGTGCTCTGCTCCGCCAGCTGCCGCTCATATTCCCGCTTGACCAGCGTGGCGCCAATCGCGGTCTCCTCCGCGGAGGCGAAGCCAAGCTGCATCAGCGCGGCTTTCATCGCGCCAAACCCGACCCGCTCAAAGTACGCGGCAAACGACGGTGCAAGGCTCGCGACCACCGGAGCGGTGCCATCCAGCAGCACGCGGACGATCTCCGTCCCGTCCGCGATCTGCTTCGCGTTTTGCGGGCACACAACAAAACATTGCCCGCAAAGGATGCACTCCTCGCCGACGATGTGCGCCTGGTTGGCGGAGAAGCGGATCGACTTGACCGGGCAATGGCGGATACACTTATAACAGTTTTTACAGTTCGACTTTTTCAGTCTCAGGACGTCTGACACGTTACTTGTTCCCTTTGTTTCGCATTTCTTGCGGTTATTTTTCCATCAAGCCGGATTGCACGCAACCCGATTTGGCGCCATTCAATCGATATTACAGTTTCGGTATGTTTGCACTCTACGGAAGAGGCTGCTTCAGGCGCGGCAGAACGTGTTCCACAAAGAATCGTTCCGTCGTCTCCGGCGTCAGCGAAAAATAGTGCCCGTCGAGCTGGACGCTCACGCCTGTTTGGCATTGTCCCATGCAAAATGAGCCGCAAAGGGCGATTTCCTGCTTCCAGCCGCCGTCCAGAATGAGCTGCTCCAGTTTTTCGACCACCGTACGGGAGCCTTTCAGATGGCACGAACTGCCGATGCAAACCGTGATGTTCATCGAAACAACTCCTTTCCGGAAGCGGGGACGAACCGGATTTCATTTTATCGATATTATATTATTGATATACGCGTTTGTCAACCCGCAGCATGATGGGCAGAGCTTATGCGCCGGCGTTTGGAAAAGCGCAGAGTGTAAGCCTCTTTTGCGCTTCCCGCGCGCCGGCAAAACCGCGCTGTCATGCACAAACCCGCAGAAGCTGCGGAAGTTTTCACAAGAAATCGATCCAATTTGACACGATTTTGATTGCGGCACGCAAGGAAGTTGTTTATACTTGACATCGAAATTCATCAACGGAAAAAAGGGGGATTGTTGAATTGGAACACATCATTGAAGTGGCCGGGCTTCAAAAGAGCTACGGTCAGGTGCACGCGGTCAAGGGGCTGGACTTCTACGTGGAGGCGGGAAAGATCTTCGCGTTTCTGGGTCCGAACGGCGCGGGCAAATCCACCACCATCGACATCATCTGCACGTTCCTCAAGTCGGACGCGGGCAAGGTCGAGGTGGACGGTCACCTGCTGGGGCGCGACGACAACGCGATCCGGCAGACCATCGGCGCGGTGTTTCAGGACGGGCTGCTAGACCCGCTGCTCACCGTTTCGGAGAACCTGCACATCCGCGCGGGGTTTTACGGGCTTAGGGGGAAACAGCTCGAAAAGACCATCCGCGAGATCGCGCAGCGCATGGGCATTGATGAGATCATGAAGCGGCCTTACGGGAAGCTCTCCGGCGGTCAGCGCAGGCGCTGCGACATCGCGCGCGCACTGGTCAACACGCCCAAGATCCTCTTCCTCGACGAGCCGACCACCGGCCTCGACCCGCAGACGCGCAAGAGCGTTTGGGAGACCATCACGAAGCTCCAGCACGACACGGGCATGACGATCTTTCTCACCACGCATTATATGGAAGAGGCGGCTGAGGCGGACTACGTCATCGTCATCGACAACGGAAACATCGTCGCCAAGGGCACGCCGTCCGACCTCAAAGAGCGGTACACGAGCGACAAGCTCACGCTGACCACCAAGGAGCCGGAAGCGCTTGCCGCGCGGCTGACCAAAGCCGGGCTTGCGCCGGAAGTGGTCGCAAACCGCGTCACGCTGCGGGTTGCCAACACCCTCGCCGCGCTGCCGCTTTTAGAAACCTACAAGGACGCCATCACAGGCTTTACGGTCACGACGGGCACGATGGACGACGCGTTCATCGCCATCACCGGAAAGGAGATTCGCGAATGATCAACTTTACGAAGCGCAATTTGCTTGTCTTCTTTAAGGACAAGGCGTCTGTGTTCTTCTCGCTGCTGTCGGTGTTCATCATCATCGGCATGTATGCGCTCTTCCTCGGCGATGTCTGGTCGAGCGGCATGGAGGATGTCCCCGGCGCGCGCAACATCATGGATCGCTGGATCGTCGCGGGTCTCATCGCGGTCACGTCTGTCACCACCACGATGGGCGCGTTCGGCACAATGGTCGAGGACAAGTCCAAGAAGATCATCAAGGACATCCACTCCTCCCCGATGCCGCGCGTGAGCATCGCGGGCGGCTACATCCTCAGCGCGTTCATCATCGGCGTGATCATGTGCGTCGTGGCGCTCGTGCTCTGCCAGCTGTATCTGCTCAGCGAAGGCGGCGTGATGTTCACGGGAATCCAGTTCCTCAAGATCTTCGGGCTGATTCTGCTCTCGACGTTCTCTAACACCGCGCTGGTGCTGTTCTTCGTTTCGTTTTTCAGCAGCAACAACGCGTTCTCGATCGCGAGCACAATCATCGGCACCGTCATCGGCTTCCTCACCGGCATCTATATCCCGATTGGTCAGCTGCCCGCGGGCGTACAGACGGTCATCAAGGCCTTCCCGCCGTCGCATTCCGCGCTGCTGCTGCGGCAGGTGATCATGGAGGACGGGATCAAGGCCGGGTTTGCGGGCGCACCTGCGGATGTGGTCAATGGGTTTAAGGAGCTGCTGGGTGTATCCTTTGTGGTTGGGGACAAGATCGTTGCCCCTATGACCAGCATCCTGATTCTGATCGCGTCGGGCATCCTCTTCCTCGGGCTTTCGATGCTGAGCCTCTCCCGGAAAAAGAGATAATTCCTTAATTTAGGGAAACGAATTACCCCCGCTGGCGGTTGTCGGCGGGGGTTGTTCTCTTTTTGGGGATGCGACAAAATCCTCTATCGCGTTTGGATTTACTGGGTGGTATAGTGAGAGAAATGGCTATCGGCTAGGAATCAAGGGAGATAATTATGAAGTACCAGTAGTCTTCGCGATGAATGTAAACTCTTTTATAATCAGTTGACCTTATTGGTAATGAAAATTACAAGTTTCCAAAAGTAAGTTGTCATAGATACATTGGAGGCCAAGTATGAAGCACGTAGATAAGCACAAAACAAATCCTCTATCATTCGATGACTTAAAGACTATATTCACAAAATCATTACTTAACGCGAAAGATCTCTATATCGACGCTTGTATTCTTCTAGATAATTCGAGATATCCGCGAGCACACTTTCTATTTCGCATTGCATGTGAAGAAGTTGGAAAGTCCTGTATAGCATTAATAACTATTCTTGAATACCTAAATGGGAAAGAAATTGATTGGGTTTCATTTCAGAAGAATATGCGTACCCACAAAATTAAAACAGAATTCGCAGAGAGAACCAGATTTTTCTTACAAAATGGGCTAAATGGAGTAGATATTAGATACGAACTAGACAGGATTTCAAAATCTATCCAAGTTCTAGAGGACTTTAAACTCCAAAGTCTTTATGCCGAGTATTTCGAAGGGATTTTCAGTTCTCCTGCCGAATTGTTTACCAATGAAGTTCTCAAAATGGTGAAGGTCGCTGTTGATGAGATGTTTAAATGTTTTGAGCCTTTCTCTGATATTGATAGATTCATTGCTTTCTCAAAAGATAGCATAACTAAGAACTAATCGAGACCCTTTTGTAATGTCACCTTCTATTGCATTTTCAGTTGACAATCCCTTTCCCCTCCCTTATACTACCCCCTAAGGAGATTCTCCATGACCGTACAAGACCACCTTCGCACGCTCCTCGAATCCAACAAGAGCGTCTTCCTCTCCGGTGAGGAAATCGCCCGCCGCCTCGGCGTCAGCCGAAACGCGGTCTGGAAGGCGATCAAAGCCCTCCAAGCGGACGGCTACCCGATTCAGGCTGTCCCGAACCGCGGCTACTGCCTCGCCGCCAGCAGCGACGTGCTCTCCGAGAGCGGCATCCGGCAATACCTCACGGGCGACGCGCAGTCTCTCGACCTGCGTGTGTTCGACGCGGTGGACTCGACCAACCTCGTCCTCCGCAAGCTCGCGAACGAGGGCGCGCCGGAAGGCACCGTCGTCATCGCCGCCGAACAGACCGGCGGGCGCGGGCGCAAAGGGCGCAGTTTCTATTCCCCGCAGGGCACAGGCGTCTACGTCTCTCTGCTGCTCAAGCCCAAGATCGCGCCGGACGACGCGACCCTCATCACCACCACAGCCGCGGTTGCCGTCTGCGAGGCGGTGGAAGCGCTCTCGGACGAACCCGCGTCGATCAAGTGGGTCAACGACGTGTTCATGCGCGGCAAAAAGATCTGCGGCATCCTCACGGAAGGCTCGTTTGACATGGAGAGCGGACAGTTTGAGTACGCGATCCTCGGCACAGGCATCAACGTCTTCGAGCCGGACGGCGGGTTTCCCGCGGAGATTCGCGACATCGCGGGCAGCGTGCTGCAAAGCCCCGCGCCGGACGCGAAAAACCGCGTCATCGCGGAGTATCTCAACCGTTTTCTGCCGCTCTACCGCGCACTCGGAAGCGCGGAGACCAACGCGGAATACCGCCGCCGCAGCTTCGTGCTTGGAAAGATGGTCAACGTCCTCACGGAAGGCGGCGCAACGCCCGCCCGCGCGATCGACGTGGACGACCACTGCAAGCTCGTGGTGGAGTTTGCGGACGGGCACCGCGAGGCGCTTTCCTCGGGAGAGATCAGCGTAAAAGTCATATAGCCGCGCGGATTGCGGCGCAGCCGAAGCGAAGCTTCGGAAGCAATCAAACAGAATCACGTTAGGAGAACGAATCCAGATGAACCCTGTTGCAAAATCCCGTACGTACAAGATGATCCTCGTTGCGTTGTTCGCGGCGCTGATCGCCGTCGGCGCGTTTATCCGCGTGCCCGTGCCGCTCGTGCCGTTTACGATGCAGACATTCTTCGTCGTGCTCGCGGGCATGTTGCTCGGCAAAAAGCTGGGCGCGGCCAGCGCGCTGGTCTACCTCGCGGTCGGCCTCATCGGCATCCCCGTCTTCACCCAAGGGGGCGGCATCGGCTACGTGCTCAAGCCCTCGTTCGGGTATCTGATCGGCTTCGTCGTCGGCGCGTTCATCACGGGCGCAATCGTGCGCAAGGCCGAGAACCCAACCTTCTGGCGGCTGCTGTTCGCGGCGCTCGCGGGGCTTCTCGCGGTCTATGTGCTCGGCACGACGTATTTCTACTTCCTGAGCAACTACTACCTCGGCAAGCAGGTCTCCGTCTGGACGGCGGTGCTGTATTGCTTCCTCGTGTTTGTGCCGGGCGATCTTGCAAAGAGCCTCGTCGCCGCGCTGATCGCGAAGCGCATGATCCCCGTGCTCAAGAAGAACAATCTGTCCTGAACAATTCATCCTACCTAAACCAAAGTGCCGGAGCATTTGCTCCGGCACTTTTGCGATCTCTGTTGTTTTTATGTGTGCTGCTTCAATAGCTTCCGCACACGCTTCCAGTCGGGATAATACACGTCCATGCGCTTCCAGAAGCGCTCGCCGTGCCCCGCCTCGTGCAGGTGGCACAGCTCGTGCGTGAGCACGTATCGCAGGCACTCCGCGGGCCGCTCCGCGAGGCGCAGATTGAGCGTGATCATAGCGGTTTTGATGTTGCAGGTGCCCCATCGCGTCTTCATATCCCGCACCTTCAGCTCGCCCGCGCGCTTGCCGACCGTGCGCTCAACGGCGGGCAGCATCGCGCCAGCCGCCTCGTAAAGCTCCGCGCGGTACCAACCGTCCACGATCTTTTTGCGCGCGGCTTCGTCCGCGTCTGGGTGAACATGCAGCTCCAGTACATCCCCGCGCAGCGCGATATGGCTGCGCCCCGTGCGGTCAATGCGCCGCAGCGTCAGGCTCTTTCCAAAATACGGAATCGTGTCTCCTTCGTCATAGCCCCGCTGCGTCAATCCGGCCAGCTTTGCCTGCTGCTGTTCAATCCAGTCCTCGCGGCTGAGCACAAAGCGGGAGATCTCCGCGTCCGTTGCGCGCAGCGGCGCGCTGACGAGCACGCCCGCCTGCGGCTGCACGCGCAGATAGAGATTCTTGATTCGTTTGCGCGTCACGCTGACCCTGTGCGCGCCAATGGTCAGGCTGGTGGTCTTTGTCATGTGTTCCTCTTGCTTGGGCAGCACGCGGAATCGATCGATCCGGCTGCAATTGATCTGATTCTAGCACCCGCGCGCAAACCGCGTCAATCACACGCGCCGTTTGCCCCGTCCTGCGCATGCGGTTCCTCCTGCGCCGTGCGGAGGCCGAAAAGACCCACCACCCCCGCCTCCATCGCGGCATAGAGCACGATTTCGAGGATATCCTCGCGCCATTTGTAGAGCGTCGATTCGGACACGCACATCTCCTCGCAGAGCCGAATCATCCGCGCGCGCGTGGGCTGGCTGCGCGGCAGCGGCGTCTCGAGGCCGAACAGCCGCGTCATTAAGCGCTCCTTTGCGGGGTTTTGTGCACGCAGATACATCCGCGCGGAGTCGATCGCGCGCACCCACGCGAGCATTTCGCCTCCTTCCGCACGGATGGCGCTGCCACGGTAGACACGGGAATTGTTTCGCCGGTAGTTCACCAGCTGGCGTTTGGCCTCCGCACGCAGCTGCGGTAACGAGATCGCCTTCATTCTTCCTCCTCTGTTCGCATGATACGAACGTTTGTGCGTATATTGTACACCTACTGCGTGCTTTTGTGGAGTGTTATTTTTGAAAATTGATACTTTTATTTCTCCGGGTTTGCGCCGCATGCCGGTTCCCAACGCCCACGAGCCATTCCCGACCAAAATACTCGTGTTTCCACTTCAGACACATAAAAATGTTGCAATCCGTTCACCTGCATACAATGCAACAACGTTGCCTACCGCAGCAACTCGTGCTATCATAATAAAAGTGAATTTATGTGCTGTCCGCGCGGGAGAAACTGCTCCACGGGTGCGCTGTATCATACAGGGGATTTATGTTAGAGTTTTCAAAGATCACGATCCAAAACGCGCTTGAACTCAAGCCTTATTTGGATGTTCAACCATTTCGCAGCTGCGACTACACACTGGGCGCCGTGTTTCAGTGGCGCGCCTATTTCTGCTCGACCTACACGATCGTTTCCGGCATGCTCGTCATGCTCGCAACCTATCCCGGCGAGGGAACCTGCTTCGTTTTCCCGGTCGGAACGGGCGATCTGAACGCCGCGCTGAGCGCCATTGAAGCGCACGCAAAAGAGAGCGGCATGCCGCTGCGCTTCTGCGCAGTGCCGAAGGAAGCGCTCGCGCTGCTCTGTGAGCGCTACGGCAGCCGCGCAATCGTCTCCACTCATCGCGACTGGTCGGACTATGTCTACAACGCCTGCGATCTGATGGACTTTCCGGGTAAGAAATACCACACGCAGCGCAACCACCTCAACCGCTTCTGCAAGGACAATCCTTCCGCAAAGTTTGTTCCGGTGACACAGGAGACTCTACCGCAGGCGATCGCATTTCTGGATGAATACGAGCAGCATGTGCCGCTCGACAAGGTCATCGAGGCCGAAGAGATGAAGCGCGCCAAGGAGCTGCTTGCGGATTCGCTCGTGCTGGGTCAGAAGGCGGGCTATATCGACGTCGCGGGCACCATTGTCGCGCTGTCGGTCGGCGAGGTCGTCGGCGACACGCTGCACTGCCATGTTGAGAAGGCGCGCGTGGACTACGCGGGCAGCTATCAGGCGATCGTATCGTGGTTTGCCAAGTATGCCGCGGAAAAGGATACGCTCTATATCAACCGCGAGGACGACTCCGGCGAGGAAAAGCTGCGCTATTCCAAGCTTGCGTACCGTCCGATCTGCATGATCGATAAGTACTGGGTCACGATTTCGGAAGCATAACCATCGGCATTACCCGCGCGGAGTGGCTCCGGCGGATGCGATATCACAATTTGGGGGGATTTGAAACGTGAAACGGGCAAGAGATTTTCGGGAATCCGCGTGGAATATCCTGCGCGGACGTTATTGGTGGGCGGTGCTCGCCGGGCTGATCGCATCGGTTCTCGGCGGCGCAAGCACGAGCGGAGTTCGCTTCAACTTCAACTTTGACTCTAGTAGCATGCAGCATATGGTGGATCGCTGGACAAACGGACAGATCGACGTTGACAAGTTCTACGCCATCGCGGCTCCGCTTGCGGGCATCTTCGCCTCTCTCGCGGGACTCATGCTCCTCTACGGCATCGCGGTGTTCATCATCGGCGGCGCGGTAGAGCTGGGCTACAACCGCTTCAACCTCTCGCTCTATGAAAGCACCGCAGCGCCGAAGATTGAGACACTGTTCTCGCGCTTCTCCTATTTCGGCAACGCATTGCTGCTGCGCCTGCTGATGGTTCTAAAGACGCTGGCATGGATGCTGCTGTTCATTGTTCCTGGCATCATCGCTGCATACCGCTACTCAATGGCGCCGTACGTCATGGCGGAGAATCCTACGATGACCGCGACGGAAGCCATCGAAGAGAGCAAGCGCCTGATGGCGAATAACAAGTGGCGGCTCTTCTGCCTGCAGTTCAGCTTCATCGGCTGGCTGCTGCTCGCTTCGCTGACTGTCGTCGGCGGCGTCTTCCTGCTGCCGTATATGGAGGCCGCAAACGCCGCGTTCTACCTCGATCTCACCGGACGGCTTCCCGCCTCTCCGTATGCAACCGCGGGCGCGCCGGTTTCTCCGGCAGCTCCCGTTTCGCCCGCCGCGCCGACGCTCGGCGAAGGCGAGTCCGGCTCCAAAGAAATGATCTGATCGATCAACACAAAAGAGACGCTCTCACGAGCGTCTCTTTTTTTATTCGGTGTTTATGCTTCGGCTTCGTCCGTTTTCTTTGCCGCTGCCTTCTTCGGCGCGGCGGCAGGTTCTATCTGCGCTTCCTCTTCCGCAGCTACGGGCGCGGGCAGCATCTTCTCGTACAGCGCGAGATACGCCTTGGCGGGTTTTGCCCAGTCGAATCTGTCCGCCATGCCGCGAAGCATCAGCCGCCGCCACATGGCCTTGTCCTCGTTCCAGTATTTCACCGCGCGCTCGATGGTAAAGAGCATCTCGTGCGCGTTATAGTTGGCAAACGAAAATCCGTTGCCCTCGTCGGTATACATGTTATACGGCTTGATGGTATCACGCAGTCCCCCCGTCTCGCGCACGATGGGCACACATCCATATCGCAGCGCAATTATCTGGCTTAAGCCGCAAGGCTCAAACTGCGACGGCATGAGGAACATATCTGCGCCCGCGTAGATGCGATGCGCGAGGCCTTCGTCCAGCTCGATGCGGGCGTGTACGCGCTTGGGATAACGCCAGTTTGCCCAGTTGAGCAAATCGACGAATCTGCGATCACCCTTGCCGAGGAAGACGATCTGCACATCGCTGCGCATGACGTCGCCCAGTACGCGCTCGATGAGATCCAGCCCCTTCTGCTGGGAGAGCCGCGCAATCATGCCGATCAGCGGTACATCCCGCTCCTCAAGCCCGCATTCGCGCTGAAGCGCGCGCTTGCAGGCGAGCTTGTTATCGAGCGTGTCTGTGTCAAAATGGTTTGTCAGGAAGCGGTCGTCCGCGGGGTTGAAGATTGCATAATCAAGGCCGTTGAGGATGCCGCTGAGCGTGTTTTCCCGCGCACGCAAAAGCCCGTCGAGGTTCTCGCCAAAGAACGGAGTCTTGATCTCTTCGGCATACGTCGGGCTCACGGTGCAGAGCCGGTCGGAGAAAACGAGCCCGCCCTTCATGCAGCTGATGCAGCCGAAGAACTCGAGGTATTCATAGGTAAAGTAGCGCTCGTCGAGGCCGAGTCTGCCCGCAATCTCACGCCAGCTGAAGATTCCCTGATACTTGAGGTTGTGGATCGAAAACACGCTTTTGATCCGCGCGTACTCCGGCTTTGCCGCGTACTGCGTCTTCAATAGCGCCGCGATCAGACCGGTCTGCCAGTCGTTGAGATGCAGCACATCCGGCAGAAAGTCGAGGTGCGGCAGCGCCTCCAGCACCGCGCGGCAGAAGAACGCAAACCGGAGCCCTTCCGAAATGCCGTCGCCGTAGATCTCGGTGACGCCGAAGTGCGTCTCGTTGTCCACAAAATAATAGATCACCCCTTGATCGACCACGCGGTTGATGCCGCAATACAGCTTTTCCCAGCCGAAGAGCACGTCAAAGTGGCAGACATGCTCCATCCTGCCCTTCCAGTACGCGTCGATCACGCGGTAGTTCGGCAGAATCACGCGGACATCGTGCCCCTCGTTTGCGAGCGCAATGGGCAGCGCACCCGCAACATCGGCAAGCCCTCCGGTTTTGACAAACGGCACGCACTCGCTTGCGCAGAACAGCACTTTCATGTTGTGAGCCCTCCCGAAATTACCATTTTTTCGCGGCGAATCCCGCGCCGGAATGCACGAAGCCAGGCGAGCCGCGCCCGCCGCTGCAAGCTTCTTACGCGGCCGTTGCCGCGCAACAAGCGGAATTGCTAGATCGTGGTGCCTTTTTTGAGGATGATCGGGAATCCGTCATAGCCGGTGAGCGTGCGCCCTTCGCGAACCGTGACGCCTTTGTCGAGGATGACATGATCCATCACGCAGTTTTCGGCGATGCTGACGCCCTGCATGAGAATGCTGTTTTTCACCAACGCGCCTTTTTTGACGCTGACGCCACGGAAGACGATGCTGTTTTCCACGGTGCCTTCGATCTGGCAGCCGTCCGCCAGCATCGAGTTTTTGACCACGGCGTTTTCGCCGTACTTCGCGCTGACCTCGTCCTTGACCTTTGTATAGATCGGATGCGCGGGGTTGAACAGATCGCTTCTGACCTCCGGCTGCAGAAGAGCCAGGTTATGCTTGAAGAAATCGTTGACCGAATCCAAGCGCGCAACGTAACCGTCGTAACGGTAGCCCATGATCTTGAGCGTATTGCACTTTTTCAGCAGGATATCGCGCGTGAGGTCATAATCCCCGTGGGAATACGCCTCCTCGACTAGATACTCTAAAAGGCTCTTGTCCATGATCATCACATCGCAGCTGCGATAGGCGGAACGCGGTGAAAACGGGTTGAGCTCCATCTCGGTCACGCGCTCGTTTTCGTCCATCAAGAGGCGCAGATCGAGGTTTTGCTCCTCGCTCGCGGCGATTTCGCCTTCGTTATAGAGCATCGTGATGTTCGCGCGGGTTTCGATGTGCCGCGCGATCATATCGTTGAACGTCATGTTGAAGATCGTATGGCTGCCGGAGAAGATCACATACTGCTGCGGGTTTCTGCGCACATAGCCGAGGCACGAGCGGATCGCGTCCACGCTGCCGCGGTAGAGCCCCGTGTTCTCCTTGGTCATGAAGGGCGGCAGCATGAAGAGGCCCTCGCGCTTTCTATGGAGGTCCCATTCCTTGCCGGCGCCGAGGTGATCCATCAGCGAGTGATAGTTCTTCTGCGTGATGAGGCCGACGCTGGTGACGCCCGAATTGACAAGGTCGGAGAGGATGAAGTCGATGCAGCGGTATCTGCCGCCGAACGGAACCGCAGCGACCGAGCGCGAGAGCGCAAGATCCCGAAGCAGCGGGTTGGTTTCTCCCGTATAGATGAGGCCGAACGCGTTACTTGTCATAGCTTCTTCCTCCGCATGCGTCTTCCGTGGCGACCGTGCCCTGCGGCAGATATGCCCCTGCCTGGATGCTGATGTCGTTGCCGACCATTGTGATCGTACCGGTCAGCGAGTTATCCACCTGGTCGCCCAGCCGCAGCTCGCCGCCGATGATCGCGTCTTCGCCAACAGTCGCATTTTCGCCGACGATGGCTTTATAGACCTTCGCCCCGCGGCGGATCACCGCGCCGGGGAAGATCACGGAATCGTAAACCTCCGCGTCCGCTTCGATGGACACATTGGAGAAGAGCACACTGTGATGCACCTTGCCCTCGACGCGGCAGCCCTCGGTGACGAGGCTCTGCGTGACCGAGGCATTCGCGCCGACGTAGTGCGGCGGCATGATGGGGTTACGGCTGTAGATCCTCCACTGCGGGTCGTTGAGCACGAGCTTGGGCGGCGTCGCGATGATGTCCATATTCGCTTCCCAGAGGCTCTGGATGGTTCCTACGTCCTTCCAGTAGCCCTTGAAGGGATAGGCATAGACGGGCTGCCCGCCGTTGATGATCGCGGGGATGATATCGTTGCCGAAATCGTTGGTCGAGTTCGGGTTTTCGTCGTCGATGCGCATGCACTCCTTGAGCGCCTTCCAGTTGAAGATATAGATGCCCATCGAGGCCTTGTTGGACTTGGGCTGCTTGGGTTTTTCTTCAAACGACGTGACGCGGTCGGCCTCGTCGGTGTTCATGATACCGAAGCGGTGCGCCTCCTCCATCGGAACAGGCAGCACGGCGATGGTCGCCACCGCGTTTTTCTCGATATGGAAGCGCAGCATCGCGCCGTAGTCCATCTTGTAGATGTGATCGCCGGAGAGGATGAGCACATAGTCGGGATCGTACTGATCGACGAACTCCGCGTTCTGGTAGATCGCGTTCGCGGTTCCGGTGTACCATCTGCCGTCTACGCCCGTGACATAGGGCGGCAGGACAAACACGCCGCCGTTCATGCGGTCGAGGTCCCAGTGCTGACCGGTGCCGATGTAGCTGTTGAGCGCGAGCGGACGGTATTGCGTGAGCACACCGACGGTGTCGATATCCGAATTGACGCAGTTACTCAGCGGAAAATCGATGATGCGATATTTCCCGCCAAAGGGTACCGCGGGTTTTGCCATGCTGGATGTCAGCACGCCGAGGCGGCTTCCCTGGCCTCCGGCGAGCAGCATTGCTACAATCCGTTTCTTCATGCGTCGTCCTCCTGTTTGGCCTCGATTTTCGGCAGGGGCTTGGGGGTGATGCGATAGCAGACCGCGCCGAACGGCGGCAGCCGCAGACGAATGCGGCAGGGATGCTCGCCGTAGGGTTCGCAGACGGACATCGTCGGCGCGTTGGGATAGTCTCCCGTGCCGCCGAAGTACGGCGCGTCAGAGGAGAATACCTCCGTATACAGGCCGTAGCGCGGCACGCCGATCATATAGTCCAGCCACGGCTGCGGGGTGAAGTTAAACGTCCAGAGCAGGCAGTTACCGTCGCCGTCGATGCGCATAAACGACAGGATCGAATGGATGTTGTCGTCTACGCCGCACCAGCGGAAGCCTGCCCAGGTGTCGTCGATTTCAAACATCGGCGGGTTTTCGAGGTAAAAGTGGTTCAGATCGTGCACATACAGCTGCATCTCTGCGTGCTTGGGATAGTCCAGCAGGAACCAGTCGAGCGAATCGTCTTCTTTCCACTCGATATACTGGCCGAACTCGCAGCCCATGAACATCAGCTTCTTGCCGGGGTGCGCAAACTGATAGGCGTAGAGCAGCCGAAGCTGCGCGAACTGCTGCCAGTAATCGCCCGGCATCTTACTGAGCATGCTCTTTTTGCCGTGCACGACCTCGTCATGCGAAAACGGCAGCACATAGTGCTCCGAAAACGCATAACACAAAGAAAACGTCAGTTTGTCGTGGTGATATTTTCGATAGATGCTGTCCATGCTCATATAGGTGAGCATGTCGTTCATCCAGCCCATGTTCCATTTGTAGGCAAAGCCTAAGCCGTCCTCCGAGACCGGACGCGTGACATAAGGATATGCCGAGCTTTCCTCCGCAAAGAGCATCTTGCCGCCGTCGAGCTTTGCGACCGCGGAATTGAGCTTGCGGAAAAACGTGACCGCGTCGAGGTTGTCGTGCCCGCCGTAGCGGTTGGGCAGCCATTCGCCGGGGTTTTTGCCGAAGTCGAGGTAGAGCATCGCGCTGACCGCGTCGACGCGGAGACCGTCAAAATGAAACTCCCTGAGCCAATACATGGCGCTGGAGATTAAGAACGACTGCACCTGCGTCTGCTCAAAATTGAACAGCAGCGTGCCCCACTGCGGCATCTCGCCGCGCCGGGGATCGGGATGCTCAAACAGCGGCGTGCCGTCGAATAAACGTAAGCCGTGCGCGTCCCGGGTGAAGTGCGCGGGAACCCAGTCCATGATCACGCCGATGCCCGCGTTGTGCGCGCAGTCGACGAGGTACATCAGCTCCTCCGGCTCGCCGTAGCGCGCCGTTGCCGCGTAGTAGCCCGTCACCTGATAGCCCCAGCTGGGATCATAGGGGTATTCCATCAGCGGCATCAGCTCGATGTGCGTATAGCCCATCTCGACCACATAGTCGATGAGTTCGTGCGCAAGCTCCGTATAGCCCAAGCCCTGCTTCCAGCTGCCGAGATGCACCTCGTAGATGTTCATCGGCCCGCTTCCGGTGTCGGGGTTGTCGTCCCGGCACTCGATGTAATCTTCATCCGACCAGTCATAGTACGGCATGTCGCCGACGATGGATGCCGTGCCGTGCGCTTCCGCGCGGAAGGCAAACGGGTCAGCCTTGAGGATCGTTTCGCCGGTGTAGGTGCCGATCGCGTATTTGTAGAGATCGCCGGGCTTTGCGACGCCAATGGCGACTTCCCAAACGCCGGTCGTGCCGACGCGCTCCATGGGGTCGGCCTTTTCATTCCATTTGTTGAATGTGCCGACCACGCTGACGGACTCCGCATTCGGCGCCCAGACGGAGAAACGGAACACCCGCTCCCCGAATTCACCCGCGCCTTCATGACAGCCGAGCTCGAGATAGGCCGCCGTGGAAACGCCGCGATTGAAGTAATAGAGTGCTGTTTCGTCCGAAAATCTGCTCATCAATGCAACCCCCGGGTGCTGCGCTACGGGTTCCGCAGGGCGGAAATCCCGCGCCGGATCATGTTCTTCTGATGGTCTTCGTGTCGTAGCTTGGTTCCCTCTTCTACATCTCTGCCGCGCGAATCCTCTCGCGCCTGTCTATCTCTCTTTCGATCATCATACCATCATTCCCCCTGAAAAGGAACTAGCAGTTGGCGGATTGCCTAGCCGGAACTTGTATTTTACAAGGAGTTAACGAATCCGGTTTCAGTTGTCTTAAGTGAAAGCGCATTCGAAAGCCATTGTGCCTGATTTTACTTTCGTGCAATCGCATCGCGAAAAACAGGGTTGCTTCTCCCCGTAAAATCCGCGCGGCTAGCGGCGGAATCCGCGCGCCGCAGCCGGGGATAGTATGGTATAATGCATCCATTATCGTGCCGGAACGGGCATGACCGAATGAAAACCGGGGATTATACATGGAAAACCTGCTCTTATCCTTCAATGTAGTTGCGCCGTTGATGATCTACATGATCATCGGCGTTGTTCTGCGCAGAACCAACATCGTCACCGAAAAACTCATGCGCGATGCCAACAACATCATCTTCTATGTCACGTTGCCGCTGATGTGTTACCGCGCGATTGCGGCGGCGGACATCGACGCGATGTTTGCAACGCCGTTTTTGCTGTATATGGCGATCGGTATCCTCGTCATCTATGCCCTTACCGCGCTGATCGTTCCGCGCTTCTCCAAAGATAACAACCGGCGCGGCGTGCTGATCCTCGGCGTGTTCCGCTCCAACGATGCAATCTTTGGTCTCGCGGTTGCGGCGGCGCTGCTCGGCGAAAACAATCTCGGCATGATGTCGATTGCCATTTCGCTCTCCGTTCCGCTGTTCGGCATCCTCGCCGTCATCGCAATGGAGCGCTACCGCGGCGAACAGGTCCGCTTCGGCACCGTGCTGCTGCGCGTGCTGACAAACCCCATTATGATCTCCTGCTATGCGGGTTTTCTCGTGAACCTCCTGAATATCGAGTTCCCCGCTGTGATACAAAAACCCATCGACTCGCTCGCCGCGGTGACGACGCCGCTCGCGTTTGTGCTGCTCGGCGGCACAATCTCCCTCGACGCGGTCAAGAAGAACCGCGCCGCGATCACCGTGGTTTCGCTGCTGCGCCTGCTCGTCGTGCCTCTGGTTGCCGTGGGTTCGCTACTGCTGCTCGGATTTCGCGGGGAACACATCGTCGTCACGCTGATCATCTTCGGCGCCCCCGTCGCGATGCTCACCTATTCGATGGCGGTCGCCATGCAGGCGGACGATGAACTCGCGGGCGCGCTTGTCGCCGTGACCAGCGTGCTTTCGATCATAACCATGTTCCTGTTTATATTTGTACTCAAGCAATTTGCGTTTATTTGACGCGATGGTGTTTTTCTTTATCTTTGTGTTAAAGCAATTCGCGTTTATTTGACGCGATGATGTTTCTCTTTATCTATGTATGAAAGCGAATCAAGTTTATCTGACGAATGACCGAGGTAATTATGACAAAGCGTTTGTATGATTTAGACAGCCACCAAACCCAGGCACAGTCTGTCGTGCTCTCCTGTACCCCTGCCGGAGAGCAGTTTGACGTCGTGCTCGATCAGACCGTCTTCTTCCCAGAAGGCGGCGGCCAGCCCTCCGACACCGGCACGCTGGGCGGGGCTGCCGTCCTCCACGTCCGCGAGGAAGCGGGAGAAATCTATCACCGCGTCGACCGCGCGCTCAAGCCCGGCGAGACCGTTTCAGGCGTGATCGACTGGGCGCGGCGCTTTGATTTCATGCAGCAGCACACGGGCGAGCACCTCTTATCCTTCTCGTTTTACGACCTGTTTGGGGCGAGCAACGTCGGCTTCCATCTCGCGCTGGACTATGCGACGATCGACTTTGATAAACCCGTCTCGCGCGAGGAGATTCAGCAGGCAGAGCTGCTCGCAAACCGCTTTGTCTGGAAGAATTTACCCGTGCAGGCGACGTTTTACGAAAGTGAAGCGGAGGTTGCTGCGCTGCCTCTGCGCAAACACGCCGAGGGTTTGCAGCCGCCGATCCGCATCGTGCAGGTCGAAGGCGCGGATCTATGCACCTGCTGCGCGCCGCACTGCTATACCACGGGCGAGATCGGCTCGGTCTTCGTCGCGGATGCCGGCAGCTACAAGGGCGGCACGCGCATCACGTTTTTCTGCGGCGAACGGGCGCTGAAGCTGCACCGCGCGCAGCACGACGACCTCGACGCCATCGCGCGACGCTTCTCCTGCCAGCGGGAGGCGGCGCTGAGTGCCGTCAAGAAGCTGTCGGACGACTACGGCGCGCTCAAAAAGAGCGAACGCGAGCTTGCAAGATCGCTCAACGGCTATATGGCGGCGGAGTTTTTGCAGTCTGCCGTTCAAGCAGGCAAATACCGCGTGATCGCGCAGCTGGTCTCCGGTGTAGATGGAGGAAGACTGAAAGACCTTTCGCAGGCAGCCTGCGCCGAAAAGACGCTCACGCTGCTGCTGAGCGAGACCGAAGAACGGCTCTCCTACGTGCTCGCGACCGGCGCGCAATTCCCGATCGACGTCTCCGAGCTCATGCCCGCGGTCAACGCCGCGCTCGGAGGCAAAGGCGGCGGCAGAGGCAGCCTCGCGCAGGGCACAGCTCCTTCAGCAAGCGGCGCAAAAGAGGCGCTGGAGCAGCTGAAAACCTACTTTGTCAAGCGCCTCAGCGACACGAAATAACGACTCTCAACAACAAAATGCCCGCTTGCGCGGGCATTTTGTTGGAAAGCGTTTCTTACAGTCCTTTGAACAGCGTTCCGAGGAACATGAGACCATAGGCTGCGGTCATCACCCAGAAATCATTCTGCTTCACAAATCCACCAACGACGGGGATGCCAACATATTTGCTTGCAATCGCCAATGCGGCGAGGATCAACGCGAGCAGCCAAATGATGAATTTCGGTGCACTGAGTTTCATAATCTTATCCTCCCTGTTGAATTGATTTGATTGTATCACACCTGTTTTGTTTGTTCTCTGCGTTTGTCACATAGCGCCCTTCTTTTGTATCGAAATCAAAAAAACGGGCTGCTTTCCTCATGAAAGCAGCCCGTTTTGGTTCGATTACAGTTCTTTGACGAAGCAGCGGCGGCGCTTGTGCTGTACACCGCTGAAACGCTCCCACTGCGCGAGGATGTGATCGTTGATCTCGAGCATGGGCCCGGTCTCCGCATACCGCACGCCCGCTTTGATGAGCTTGTGCTGCATGTCGTCGAGGATGATGGCGTTCACGCCCTGGCCCTGCAGGTCCGGGCGAACCGCGATGAGCAGCAGATCGACCGTGTCGTTCTTGCCCTTGAGCGCTTTGATCAGGCGAACCCAGCCAAACGGCATCGTCTTGCCCTTCATCTTCTGCATGGCGCGATCCAGACGGGGGCAGCAGATACCGAACGCGACCATCTCGCCTTCTTCCGTGTAGATGAACGAGGTTGTGCGTTTGCTGACCATCGGCCGGAACTCGCTGACGTATTTGGCGATCTGCGCATCATCCAGCGGAATCATGCCAAAGAGCGTATATGCACGGTTATAGAGCAGGAACATGTCGTTGATCAGTTCCTTGAGCGGCTTATCGCCCATGTTCACCACGTGCAGCTTCTTGCGCTTTTTCACGTACTCCGAGACCTTGGTCAGGGACTCCATCGGCACGGTCGGGAGCGTTAAGCGCATCTCGATCCAATCGACCTCTTTGTCGTAGCCCCGCCGCGTGAGCTGGGTGAGGTAGTAGGGATGGTTGTAATAGGTGTGGAACAGGCTCAGTTGATCGAAGCCTTCGATCAGCATGCCCTCGCGGTCCATGTCCGAAAAGCCGAGCGGGCCGTGCATCGTGGTGCAGCCGAGCTCCCGCGCCCAGGATTCCACGGCGTCAAACAGCGCGTCAACAACCTCGTCGTCATCGATGAAATCGACCTGCGTGAAGCATAGATACTTCTTGCGGAAGGTTTCGTTTGCACGGTCGTTGAGTATGCCCTGAATCCTGCCGACAATCTTGCCGTCGCGGTAGGCGAGAAACGCCTTTGCCTGGCAGAACGCGAACGCGGGGTTCTTGTCCTTCTCCATATCGGCCACCTGGCTCGCCAGAATGTCCGGCACATAGTAAGGATTGCCCTTGTAGAGCTCGAGCGGGAATTCCATGAACTTGACCAAGTCCTTCTTGGTCAGGGCTTCTTTGATCGTTACCACCTAATCCATCCCCCTGAATTCAAAAAATTTATTCGTTTTTCTTGACGGTGTTATCCGGTTCGACAACCGGTGCCTGCAGCGCCTTGAGGGCAGCCGCCTTTTTGCGCTTGTTCTTCTTGTGCAGAATGATCGGCAGGCCGATGAGCAGGAAGAGTATGCCCGCCGGAATCAGCGCAACCGCGATGAAGATGCCGATGGCGCCGATGGCGTTGACCACAAAGCGCGCGCTGTTCTGGAAGCCGCGGGACATCTTGTTCCAGACGTCTGAGGCTTTCCACATCGTAATCAGATTGTTTTCACCTTCCACCGCGGTCTTGGGCGTGCGGTTGATGGTGATGTTGAGCGTGGCGTAGGCTACGAGATTGTCCCAGAGATTGATCTGCGCTGTGTAGCTTTCGATGTCCGCGCGGACGCTGGAGAGGCTCTGGCGCACGGCGAGGATCTCCTCCACCGTTTCACACTTGGCAAGGATGTCCAGAAGCTGCTGTTCCTCGGCCTTCGCGCTGGTCAGCCGCGCCTGAATGTCATAATAGGTCTGCGAGATGTCATCCGAGCTCAGACGGTAGTCGTTGACCTTGCCGAGCGCGTTTGCCGCGGTGATCAGCGCATCAAGCTGCTCCGCGGGCACCTTCAGCGTGGCGTAGGCATAGTTCGTGCCCAGATCATCGGTGGTGGAATACGAGCCGGAGACATAGCCGCCAAGCGACTTTGCCTTTTCCACCAGCGCGGTGAGCGATGCCGCTGGATCATCCGTCGTGACGGTCATATCCGCGTTATAGACGATTTTGCGCACATCGAAATCGCCCGTTGGCGTTCCTGTCGTCTGTGTTTGCGTTGCATCCGCCGAGCCTGCGGCGGGTGCCATCGCGGCCTCCTGCGCAGGGGCTGCCATGTCATAGGAGTCCTTTGCGGGCTCCGCATACGATACGCTCTCATTCGATGTCGCAGCGGGCGCGGCCGCGCAACCCAGGGTAGCCAGCAGCACCGCGCAAAGAATGAGTGCAATCAGGGTACGTTTTGTTTTCATCATCGATCTCCCCTTCTCTTTCATCCGTCTGTGTTGTTCTCTCGCCGCGTGTTTTCCGCGGCGATTGTTCCGAATCCCTTGTTGGTCAGGAAGCGGAATTGCGTTTGCCCTTCCGTCCGCTCAACGGGTGTCTTCATCTAGAACACTACTTTGCTTTGCGATTGGTTGCATGCTTTTGCCGTATTTCTTGCGGAATCCTCCGGTGCGGTTCGCGCGGTTTTTTACCCGCCCGGAATTGCGTATAGAATACCACACTTTTCCCAAAAAGAACAGAATCCGCGCCGCACTGCGGCAATAAAAATGCCGCCTGTCGGGCGGCAGAGTAATCCATATATACGTTAGCCCTCCGGCGTTTGCTCCGGCAGCGCTGTGGTTTCGACGGGCGCATCCGTCGCGGCAGGAACCGCGGGCGTCTGGGTTGTGCCGATGGTCGTGGCTGCAGCTGCGTCCATCATCTTGCAACACACGAGCAGTCTCCCGTCGCCGCCGTCCGGCAGGGCGACGCAGAAGGAGACGATGCGATCCTGTGCGGTAATCTTGACATTGCTTGTAAACGCCGATGCCGCGTTGAGATCCTCAATGAAGGCAAAAAACTCGTCCTCGCTGGCAAACGCGATCGGGATCGCGCTGCGCACACCCGCCACACGGGAGCATGCGAAGACCGTGAGGGTCTTCACGCTGCCATCCGGCAGAAACAGCTGAATCTCCGGATGCCGCGCAAAATAGTTCGGGTTTTCATATTCCCAGAGGGAGCCGAACATCGAACCGCTGCTCAGCGCGTGGCCATAGATGACCGTGTGGCGGTCGGAGAAGTCCCCGACGTTGCCCGCGTCGATGAACGGCGTGCCGAGCTTATTCTTCGTCTCGTCAAATCTGTGGTTGAGGTAAAACGCGTTGTCGGTCGTCTTCACGATCGGCAGGTTGATCGCGGTGTCCGCAAGGCGCACCCAGCCGCGTACCTCCGGGTTCTCCGCGGTGAGCAGCGCAAAGTCCACCGTATCCGCGGGCGCGGCCTTATCCGCCAGCACCGCGTAATAGTGGTTGCCGATCGTCTGCCCGAAGAGCGCGACAGCGCCGACGCCGACGCCATACAGCACGCCCGCAACCAGCAGGCCGAATATGCCGTAGAGCACCGCCGTGATGATCTCCGCTTTTGATCTGGGTCTGCGTTTTTTCCGCTTCATATGCGCAGTATAAACCAAACGGTGCCTCTTTGCAACGCGAATGCATAACGCAAATGCGCTATGCAAGTCCGCACAGCGCACCAGGCGTACTTTTTATTGTATTGATTGCGATTCTTTCGGAAGCAGAGGATCGTGAATTAACTGTGAAAAGTATTTATGCAACGCGTCTTGCGCGTATTCTGCCGAAAATGCGTTAATTACGAGTCTCCAGATACGCTTTTGCCTTTTTTGCTACTACGATTTCCTCGTTGGTTGCGATGGCGAAAATCCGTACACGGCTGCCCACGCCCGTGAGCTCGCAGTCCGGCTTGGCGGTTTGATTCTTCTCAAGATCAAGCGAAACACCCATGAATGTAAGCCCGTTGAGCACCTGCTCTCGCACGAGCGCGCTGTTCTCGCCGATGCCGCCCGCAAACGAAATCGCGTCCACGCCGCCCATCGCGGCGGCATACGCTCCGATCTGCTTCTGGATCTGATAGCAATAGCTTTCCACCGCGTTCTGCGCGTCCTCATTGCCCGCTCCCGCTGCGGTCTCGACATCTCTTAGGTCGTTAGAAACGCCGCTCATGCCGAGAAGGCCGCTCTCTTTGTTGAGCATGGTCTCGATCTGCTGGAGCGTGTAGCCGAAATCCTTCATCAGATAGATCGGGATATACGGATCGATATCGCCGCAGCGGTTGTTGTGCATGATGCCGCACTGGAGCGAAAAGCCGAGGTTGGTGTCCACCGACTTGCCGTTGACCACCGCGCAGAGCGAGCCGCTGCCGCCAAGATGGCACGAGATCAGTTTGAAGTCCGTGCGTCCCATCAGCTCCGCCGTACGGGTGGTCACATACTCATGCGACGCGCCGTGGAAGCCGTAGCGGCGGATGGCGTGCTCCTTGTAGAGCGAGATCGGCACAGAGTAGAGGTACGCCTTGGGCGGCATCGTCGCGTGAAAGCCCGTCTCAAACGAGCCGATCATGGGCGTTTTCGGCAGCGCCTGCTGAAACTGCCGGATCGCCGCAATATACGGCGGGTTGTGGCTGGGCGCAACGGTGTTGAACGCCGCCATCGCGGAGAGCACACGCTCATCGAGCAGCTGTACGCCGGTGACGCCCTGCGCATGCACAGCCTTGAACGCGACGCAGTCCAGCGACTCCATGCTGTCGAGTGTTTTACCCAGCAGCGCCTCCTGCATGAGCCGGATGCCCGTCGCATAGTCGGGAATCGGCAGCGTCTGCTTGACCGCGTCTGCGCCCGCGTCCTTGTGCATCCACGCGCCCGCCTGTGTGCCGACGCGCTCCATGCGCCCTTCGGAGAGGGTTTCTTCGCCGCTCGCGAGGTCGAACAGGCGGTATTTCAGCGAGGTGCTGCCAACGTTGCAGACGAGAATCTTCATGCGTTTCTCCTTCGATTCGTTTTGTTGCGTTCCTGCCGCTACAGGTTGATTTCTCCCCGATAGAGCAGTATTCCGAAATATGTGACGGTGTTTTTGCCGTTGATATAAGGCAGCCCCGCAAGCTTCGCAAGCTCAGTTACATCCACGCCTGCCGCCTCAATCGGAACCACCGCGCGGTCGGGATGCGCGCAGGGCTCGTTTCGCTTCTTCGCGCACTCCTTGCAGCCGCCGCAGGCTCCCGCGCCGAGCAGCAGGCAATCCACGCCCTCCGCCGCCGCCGCGTGCCGCAGGCGAACGATCAGCCGATTGTGCGCGCGTGCGGCATGTCGCATGCCCTCGATATCGAACGAATCCTCAATCTCGCGCACGGTTTGGAACACAATCGCGCGATCATAAGCGCGCGCTTTCGCGATCCAATCATCGATCGTGCCAACATCCGGCGGGCACATCCAGCACGTGCCGTAAAACCCGCAGGCGTTCTGCGCGCAAAGCGCACCAAACGAGGGATCAAAGCTGATCTCCCCGGTGCTGACGCTTGCAAACGCCTTTGCATGTTTATTCAGCAGGCTTTTGATGCGCACGATATCCTCTTTCCCGCTTATACGCGGATGATATAGTTCGCCTTTCGCGGCGCGGGCTGCGGCGCGGGGCCTGCGGGGTAGCCGACGATCACGTTGCCGATTCCCTCATAGTCTCCCGAAAGTCCCCATTTCGCGAGCAGCGCCTTGCCTTCCTCGCTCTCAAACATCTCCTTCGCGCGGTGAATCCAGCAGGAGCCGAGGCCTACCGCGTGCGCCGCGTTGACGAGTGTGGTCATCACGCTGGCGCCGTCGAGCAGATACGTTCGTCTGGTGCGCTCCGCGAGTACGACAAGCACGCTTGGTGCGCCGTAAAACGGGTCGCTGTCGTTGCCGATCACCTTTGCGTTCATGCGGGAGAGCTGCTTGACGGTATTCGGGTCCTGCACCGCGACGATGACCGGCACCTGCTGGCCGCCGCCGGTCGGGGCAAAGGTGCCCGCCTCCAGCACCTGATCGAGCAGGTCTTTTTCCACCTGCTTGGGCAAATAGGAGCGGATGCTCCTGCGCGTTTTCAAGCTGTTCAGCGTTTCATTCATGTTTGTTTCCTCCGTTTGGTTGGTTGTTCTGCTTCTGCTGCGCGATAAGTTCTGCGTGCGTCTCATCCTTGGCGTATGTCACCACGCCCTGTATGCGCTTGAGAAGCGAATGCGGCTGCTCGACGTTTTTTGCGTACGTCAGCTTCAGCCGGTCGTAGAGCTTGTAGTGCGGCTTGAGCCATGTTAAGAAGGTTTTATAATCACCCCTGCGCACAGACCATCCTGTCTCCGCTGTTGCGGCGAGGCGCGGCAGCATGTTGAAAAACAGCTTGTCCTCCGTGTCGATCCACTCCGTCCAGATCGCGGCCTCCACGCCGAGGATGTTTGTTTCGCTTGTCTTGCGCACGCCGCACATCGTAGGAAGATAGCAGTAGGTCTTCCTCAGCGGGGTCAGCGCATAGGGATAGTCGTAATACAGGTGCATAAACGGGCTGAGAATCGCCTTCCGCCCCGCGTTGATCGCGCGGATTGTGCGACCCGGGCCTTCGAGGTACCACGGCGTCCAATGCTGCACCGCCGCGCGGGGATCGAGCGAATCGCAAAGCCCGTCGTTCCAGACGATGGCCTTTCTGCCGCGCGAATCCAGAAAGTCGATCACGCGGTTGAGGAAATACCCCTGCAGCTCGCGCTCGTCTTTCATCCCCTGCTCGCGCATGACCTGCTGGCAGCGTTCGCAACGCTTCCATTCGCTCTTGACCGCCTCGTCGCCGCCGATGTGCACATGCGAAAACGGGAAGAGCTCCAGCACCTCGTCCAGTAACGAAAAGAGAAAGTCAAATGTCTTCTCGCTACCCGCGCAGAAGAGCTTCTTCGAAAAATCCGTGACGCCGAAATACGTCGCAACCTCGACCGGCTCCGGGAAGCACGCAAGCTCCGGGTATGCCGCAATCATCGAGAGCGCGTGGCCGGGCATATCGATCTCCGGCACGATCTCGATCCCGCGCACTTTGCAATAGCGCACAAGCTCCCGTAACTCCGCTTTCGTATAATATCCGCCGTGCGGCACGCCGTCCTGTCCCTTGAACTCCGCGTGTTTCTTCACCGTGCTCTTCCGATAGGAGCCGATGCTGTTTAAAAGCGGGAACCGTTCGCTTTCGAATCGGAATCCCTGATCCTCGGTGAGATGCAGGTGCAGGCGGTTGTATTTATAGTACGTGAGCAGATCGACGATTGTTTTGACGGTGGAGAGCGGGAAAAAGTGGCGGCAGACGTCGAGAAGAAACCCGCGCCACGGGTGCCCCGGTGCGTCTTCGACCGCGCAGTACGGCAAGGTGCCGCCGTGCTCCGCGCAAAGCTGCGCGATTGTCGCCGCGGCATAGACCGCGCCCGCGATGCCGCCCGCCTCGATCCGCACGCCGTTTCCATTCGCACGAATGCTGTATTGCTCGTCCGCAAACCTGTCGTTTTGCCGAAACTCGGCCTTCACGCCGTCTGCTGCGGGAGATGCTTCGCCCAGCGCGAGCATGGCAAGCACGCCTTCGCGCGCGCCGACCAGCGCCGCGTCCAGCACGGCATCCGCGCGGCAGAGGCAAAGGTTTCCCTTCAAAATGTTGAGTTGTTTGACCTGCGGAATCGGCATAGGAACATCCTCCGGAACAAAATTCCTTGCGACATGCAATTGTTCGGTGCATTTTCTATTATACCTTCTCGGGTGGCTTACGGCAACGCCGCCATGGTGCTATACTGTACTACAGTGCACATGAGTTCTTTGTGGAGGAAGGTTCTATGTTCAACGCCATCCTGCGCGCCGTCGCGCCGATTCCGAAGCTCGGTTCCTTTGAGCGGTATCTCTTCATCGGCCCGCATCCGGACGACATCGAGGTCGCCTGCGCGCCGACCATCCGCGCGCTCACGCAGGCGGGCAAGCACGTTTCGTTCCTGATCGTGACCGACGGGCGCATGGGCGGCATCGACCCCGCGCTGTTCGGCGACGAGCTGGTGACGATCCGTCAGCAGGAGGCACTTGCCTCTGCAAAATTGCTCGGCGTGACGGACGTGACATTTCTGCCGTTCTATGACGGCGGGATGTACCGCATGGAGGACGCAGCCTGCGAGGTTGCCAAAGCGATTGTGCGGCTCAAACCGGATGCCGTCTTCGCGCCCGACCCAAACGTCATCAGCGAATGCCACATCGACCACATCAAGAGCGGAATGGCGGCGAAGGCGAGCATGAACATGGCGCCGTTTGAGAGCGTGATGCTCAGCATCGGCTCCTCCGGCAGCCACGCAGTGAAGGCGCTGGCGTTT
Organism: Clostridia bacterium; assembly: GCA_035561095.1. GTDB lineage: Bacteria > Bacillota > Clostridia > Christensenellales > CAG-138 > UBA7703. The sequence continues at coordinate 106,808 of DATMYE010000018.1, forward strand.
TACTACACGGATAAGCCCAACGCCTATCTCGGCGTCAAGCGGACGTTTTTCGCCCGCGCGGAGGCGCTCGCCTGCCACAAGAGCCAGTTTGACGAAAAGATGGTCGCGGATATCTGCATGTATTTCAAACTCCGCTCGATAAGATTGGGATTGCACCGGTTTATGGGTCTTGCCGACGGCTACCGCACGCTTTCGCCCGTTCATATGCACTGTTTTCCGGAAGCTTCGAGCTGGAGCAGATAACATCTTTCCAAATCAAATCACAAAAACAAACGCGCCGAATATTCTTCGGCGCGTTTGCTTTCTCGCGGTATATTGGAGCTATACCGGAGTGTTCTCTTCGTCTTTGCGGCAGTTGATTTCACACATCATCTGATCGTAGAAGTCTTCGTCGATGATGAATTTCTTTCTCTGGATGTACAGCGCAAGCAGCAGCATCAGCGCGGGCAGCAGGGTTGCGGCAAGACGCACCCAGACGCGCATGGTCAGCGTCCGCTGGTCGCGGAAATGCAGGTTCGCCGCGCTCTCGTCTCCGCTCTTGAGATCGTCAATCTTGATCGAGAACATGCCGTTTGCGGCGGAGATCGTCTTGGCGTCAAACGAACCGAGTCTGCCGAGTTCCTTCTCCTCGCCGGTCGCGGTCTTCACGATGACCATCGCGTCGCTCATCGCGGGGACGTACTCCGGATCGAGCTGGAACTTGCTGATGACGTCGTCCGCTGCGATCTCTTTGCCGACGGCTTCCGCCGCGGCTTTATACTCCGGCGTACCCGCCTTGAGGCCTTCAAATTCCTTCAGGTAATCCTGCACCTGCGTGACGTAGTATGCCTGGTCGGCAGGGTTGTGCTTGTCGAAGAAGTCGCGCTGGGTCTCCAGTGTGCTGATCGACTGGCTCAAGAGGAACGTGCCGGAGACAGCGAGCACCAGGGTCACGATCAGGGTATGCATCGCCGCAGCAAACTTCGCCATAAACGGGCGCATGGTCGAGACGACCGCCTCGTTGCGCTCGCCGTATTTGTAGTCGTTGTACTCCACGCAGTTCGCCATGTTGATGATGCAGCTCATGTAGAACAACGATTGTCCTGCGGAGACCATCATGCAGAACAGGCACAGAAGCGCGATGTTGAACGGCAGGATTGCCGTCCAGCCGAGCACGGCGATGAACGCATAGCCGACGATCGCGAGCAGGATGCTCCAGTTCTGGAGGCGCTTTCTGCCGAGCTTGTTGACCAGCGCGGGATAGAGCGCGTTGACCGCGACCATCGTCACGCCGTAGGCCACGACCACGTAGAAGTAGAGCGTGCCGTTGTAGCCGATTTCGATGTACAGAAGGTTTGCGGCGAGTGCGATCAGCATCGTGCTGCCGATGTTGTAAAACAGCATCGAGAGCGTCATCCAAAGCACCTGATCGTTTCGCACAATGGTCTTCCACATCTTCTTCAGCGAGATATTCTCGCTGTTTTCAACCTTGCGGCGCGGCGGCTCCTTGACCGTAAAGAACAGCATCAGCTGGCAGCCAATGAACACAACGCCGATCAGGATCGACACGAAGCGGTAGCCCGCGCGCATGTCTCCGACGGTCACCTGCGGGATGATGCCCTGCGCAAGAATTGCGCCGACGCCCGCGAAGAGCACGGTCAGGGTCGTGATGGAGTTGCGCTCCTCCTTGATGCTCGAAAGGCTCGGCAGCATCGCCCAGTAGCCGATGTCGTTCATCGTAAACGTGGATTCCCAGAGCAGGTACATCACCGTCATAAACACGACGAAACGCCAGCCGGGTATGCTCTGTACGTTGAACATCACGATGATGACCAAGCCGCAGAGAATCGCGCCGAGCAGAATCCAAGGCCGGAACTTGCCGTTTTTAAAGTGCGATCCTTCGATGATCGCGCCCATCAGCGGGTCGTTCATCGCGTCCCAGACGCGTCCGCCGACGCCGATGATCAGGCTCAGCGTCGTGAACTGCGCGAGCGTGAGCGACACGCCGAACTGAATGTAGATCAGCAGGAACGAATCGATCAGTGCGTAGCTCATGTCGCGGCCGATGCCGCTGATGGAATAGAACCACTTGTTGCGGTTGAAGGTCTTTTTGCGAAGCAGCTCGGCGGCGGATTTTTCGTCCGACACGGCTACTTCCGTTGCAACGTTTGTCTCCATTTCCCTTTTGCTCCCATCGATTAGAATTGCTTCCGATATGAATCTCTGGTTCGGTCAGGCGACCGTCTGAGTGAAAGCGTATCACACTCTGTTCACAATGACAATGGTCGGGCGCGTTTCTGTATCATGTGTCCAACATAAGTCGCATTGGGGCAACAAAAAAGGGCGGTTGCCCGCCCTGATGGTGTTCTATTTACAGATGGATCTCGCCCGAAAAGACGATTTCGGCGGGTCCCGTCATATAGACGTGGTTGTCCTCCGCCCAGTCGATGTGCAGCGTGCCGAGCTCGATCCGGATATCCACACTGCGCCCGGTTCTGCCGTTGAGATAGCTCGCAACCGCCGCGGAACACGCGCCGGTGCCGCAGGCAAGCGTCGGCCCGCAGCCGCGCTCAAACGTGCGCATGATCATCGTGTGATCGTCCACGACCTTTGCGAAGTTGACGTTGCTGCGCTTGGGGAACACGCTCGCGTGCTCGATGTCCCAACCCATGTTCATCCACTTCTTGTCCGTGGGATCGTCCACGTAGATCAGCGTGTGCGGTACTCCCACGAGCACGGTCGTATATTGCAGGGTTTCGCCCTGCACGGTCATCTCGCGGCCGACACAGCGGCCTTCGCCGACGACGGGGATCTCTGCGCACTCCAGCACGGGTTCGCCCATATCGACCGTCACACCCGTGACCACGCCGTCCTTCATCACGAGTTTCGGGCGCATGATACCTGCGAGGGTCTCCACCGCAAACTCGGTCTTGGGTATGATGCCTTCGCGATAGACGTATTTTGCAAAGCAGCGGATGCCGTTGCCGCACATCTCTGCCTCGCTGCCGTCCTCGTTGACGATGCGCATTTTGATATCCGCAACGATGCTGTTTTCGATGATCAAAAGGCCGTCCGCGCCGATGCCGGTCTGCCGGTGGCAGAGCTTCTTTGCAAGCGAAGCATAGTCGCGCGATTCGGTTCTGCCGTCGAGTATGATAAAATCGTTGCCCAATCCGTGTACTTTCGTAAACTGCATTTCTGCGTTTCTCCTTTGGTTTCACTTGGTGAGATTGGTTATTTTATAGAAGTAAGCCAAAGCCAGTTAGAATGTATTTTTAGCCGCCGAGAATTTCGACAAACGCCTCATCCGCATAGCTGCGAACGGCTTCCTCAAATCTGCGGTAGGCAAGGAGAAAATTCTTCGCGTCCGGTGTGAGCTCCGCGCCGCCGCCGCCCTTGCCGCCTGTGACGGAGACCAGCAGCGGAAAGCCGAGGTTGTCCTCCGCGATCTTGACGATCTTCCAGGCCTTACTGTAGGCCATGTCCATCTCGATGGTCGCCTTGCGCAGCGAATGCAGGCGGTCGACCCGCTCCAATAGCTCCGCCACGCCTGGACCAAAGCACTTCTCTTCGCCGTAGATGCGGACGCTGACCTGGCAGCGTAGCTGTTTGTTTGGCATAGCGGCCTCCGATGATCAATCTGATAGAATTCGGGTTCGGATGTTGGAGCTTTCACAAATATCGGCTCAATTGGAAACGAGCGCCTGATTGCACTTTGCGCATATTATACCACACACGCCGGAGCATGGTAGAGAGCCGCGCGGGAAGTTTACATTTTGCGCGGCCAAATTTCGCCCGATCCTGCGCATTTTTGCCCGCGCTTCACACGATGTTCACGCGAAAAACGCAGGATTGCATCGCACGCAACGTAAAATCACGCTCCGGGAAGCCCGCAATCATTGACAGCGCGAAGGCACACGGATACACTGTTCTCTATGAAACCGCCGTTTGAAAGCGAAATCCGCGCACAGATTCTCCGCGTGCTCGGCGGCGCGGCGCAGCTGCCGCCCGCGGCGCGGGTGCACCTGCCTGCGCGGGACGCGCACGCGAGTATCCGCCTGCCCGCCGGGACATCGACGGAAACGGTTCTCGCGCTCGATTTCGGTACGCTCTACGGGGCACAGCTCGTCTCTTCGCTTCGCTTGCTCAACGGCTGGCTGCTGTTCGATTTTTCGCCCGCTTTCTGTTCCGCGCTCGTGGACGAGATCAATCACGTACTTCCTGCGCCGGATCGCGCGGAAGAAACCCTCGCGGAGAACCGGATGTATGTGCTCTCCCGGCACGAAGGCGCGGGCCGTCCCGATCAGCCCGCGTTTCACCGCGCGCTGATGCTCGCAATCGTCGCGCACGAAAGTAAGGCCGCTTATGCGCGCGCGGAACGCGCCGCGCTGACGCTGTTTCACACAATTCCCCCGCGGGAGCGTCCCGCGCTGCTCTCCCGCTGCGGCGCGCTTGGCGGCGCAATGCTCCGGCTTCTCACCCAATCCCGTTAAGCACTTTTTATCCTTTCCGGCACAGTATTTCATTTTGTATTCATTCTTGAGAAACCAAAGATGCTTTCTCGACGATCCTGCCTTTTGGCAGGGCTATTTTCATAGAAGGAGATGACAAATCATGCAAATCACCTGGTACGGACACTCCTGCTTCCTGCTCACGAGCGAAAGCGGCTATTCCATTTTGACCGACCCCTGCGACCCGGAGACGGGCTATGAGCTGCACGACCTCGTCTGCAACGCGGTCACCATCAGCCACGAGCACCACGACCACAACTGCCTCGCCATCGTCGCGGGCAAGCCGGAGGTCTTCCGCACGCCGGGTGAGTTTTGCGCGGGCGAAATCCCGGTGACGGGCTTTACGAACTATCACGACAACGAAAAAGGCGCGCACCGCGGCGAGAATATCGTATTCCTCTATGAGATTGACGGGCTGAAGGTGCTGCATCTGGGCGATCTTGGTCACATGCTCTCCGACGAGACCATCAAAACCATCGGCGACGTGGATGTACTGCTTGCGCCCATCGGCGGCGTATACACGATCAACGCAAAGGCCGCAACCGAGCTCGCCGACCGCCTCAACGCAAAGGTGCTCATCCCGATGCACTACAAAACGCCTGCGCTGCACTTCGACATCGAAGGGCTCGAGCCGCTGCTCGCCGCAAACGCAAACCGCCGCGTGCACCACCTCAACGCAAACACCGCGACGCTTTCCCACGATACGCTGGGCGACCGCAGGCTCCTTATTCTCGACTACAAGCGATAATCCGTTTCTTTGTCACAGGACAAGTCCAGTACGCGTTGCAGCCGGAGGGGTTTCCCTCCGGCTTTTTCGCGCATTTCGGGCATAGTGCGGGTGTTTTTGTTTCATCCTCCGAACGAAAAATAACCCTTGCGCATGATTTCCAAGTCAGGGTGTAACAAGAGTAAACGATCTGTAAACTCGCAATATCTGGTTATGTCAAGTCTTGTTTGATACCAGATATGGTGCTATGCTGAATTTGCGCCTGAAACAGGCGTCTTCTCATCTACCGGCAGGACAACGTAGTTTCAAGCAGAAATCCATCGTTTTCAAACGATATTTATTAAGGGACGGGATATAAAATGGGATTCAATGGCATCAATGACAATGCGATGAAGGTACTCGAAAAACGGTATCTGGCAAAAAACGAACATGGGCAGGTCACCGAGGACGTCGAGGGGCTTTTCCGCCGCGTCGCGCGCGCGGTTGCGGAGGCGGATCGCAGCTATGACGCCAAGGCGGATATCGACGATGTTTCGAATCACTTTTTTGAACTCATGACGTCGCTGCGGTTTTTACCGAACTCGCCAACGCTGATGAACGCCGGCCGCCCGCTTGGGCAGCTGTCCGCGTGCTTTGTGCTGCCCGTTGGAGATAGCATGGAGGAGATCTTCGAGGCGGTGAAAAACGCGGCGCTCATCCACAAGTCCGGCGGCGGCACGGGTTTCTCGTTCTCGCGCCTGCGGCAAAAGGGCGCGACCGTCCGCTCCACCGGCGGCGTCGCGAGCGGTCCCGTGAGCTTTATGCGCGTGTTTAACGTCGCAACCGAGGCCGTCAAGCAGGGCGGCACACGGCGCGGCGCGAACATGGGCATCCTGCGCGTGGATCATCCGGACATTCTGGAGTTCATCCGCTGCAAGAGCGATACCAACGACATCAACAACTTCAACATCTCCGTGGGACTCACGGAGGCGTTCATGCGCGCCGTCGAAGCGGGCGAGGAATATGACCTCATCGACCCCAAGACGAAGCAGAGCGTGTCCCGCCTCAACGCGCGCGCGGTGTTCGACGAGATCGTCGACGCGGCGTGGGCGACGGGCGAACCCGGCATCGTCTACCTCGACCGCCTCAACCGCGACAACGTGGTGCCGTCGGTCGGCGAGATCGAGAGCACGAACCCCTGCGGTGAGCAGCCGCTGCTGCCGTATGAAAGCTGCAATCTTGGTTCCATCGACCTCGTCGCGCTGCTTAAAACCGAGGACGGCAAGGTCAGGCTCGATTTTGACCTGCTCAAGACCACGGTCGAAGAAGCCGTGCACTTCTTAGACAACGTCATCGACGTGAACAACTACCCGCTGGAGCGCATCGGCGAGATGACGCGAAGCACGAGAAAGATCGGCCTCGGCGTCATGGGCTTTGCAGACGCGCTGCTAGCGCTTGGCATCCCGTACAACTCCGCCGAGGGCGTCGCGTTCGCGGAGCGCGTGATGTCGTTTATCCAGACCACGGGGCACAACGCAAGCCGCAGGCTCGCAAAAATACGTGGTGCGTTCCCGCTCTTCTCGGAAAGCACGCTCAAGGATGGCGAACCCATCCGCAACGCGACCGTGACCACCATCGCGCCCACAGGCACGCTCTCGATCATCGCGGGCTGCTCCTCCGGCGTGGAGCCGGTGTTCGGCTATGTCTATATCCGTAACGTCATGGACGGCACGCAGATGACCGAGGTCAACCCTCTTCTGATGGAGAAACTCCGCTCGCTGGGGTTGGATAGCGAGGAGATGTACCAGCGCATCGCAGCGGAAGGCACCATCGCGCACATTGCGGAGATCCCCGAAGAGGTGCGGAAGGTGTTCGTCTGCGCGCACGATATCTCGCCGGAGGCGCATGTGCGCATGCAGGCCGCGTTCCAGCGACACACGGACAACGCAGTCTCCAAGACCGTCAATTTCCCGAACGCCGCGACGCGGGACGACGTCTACGACGTCTACCTCATGGCCTACCACGAGGGACTCAAGGGCGTGACCATCTACCGCGACGGCAGCAGAACCGGTCAGGTGCTCAACATCGGCAAGGTCAACGACGGCAAGAGCGATTCCGCCAAGCCGGAGCTTGAGGCTCCGCTGCCGGAGAACTACGGCAGGATCGAGCCGCGCCCGCGCCCGCTCGTCACCCGCGGCTTTACGGAGAAGATGAACATCGGCTGCGGCACGCTCTACGTCACCGTCAACTATGATGAAAACGGCATCTGCGAGGTCTTCACCAGCACCGGCAAGGCGGGCGGCTGCCCGAGCCAGAGCGAAGCCACCGCGAGGCTCGCGTCCATCGCGCTCAGAAGCGGCATCTCCATGAGCGAGGTCTACGACCAGCTCAAGGGCATCCGGTGTCCTTCCACGATTCGGCAGAAGAACATGAGCTGCACCTCCTGCCCGGACGCGATTGCGCGCGTTCTCCTGAAGGTAAGCAAATACATCGACAACGGCGCGGACTACACCACGCCCGACGCACAGGCAAAGACCCTTGCGCCGCAGCCCGCGCCCGCGCCGCAGAACGGCGAAACGCCGTTTGTGCCGGTAGACGTTTCGGAGGTTCCCGCAAACGCCGCGGAGGTACATGTCTGCCCTGAGTGCGGCGGCAAGGTCGAGCACGAGGGCGGCTGTGTGATCTGCCGCGCATGCGGATTCAGCAAATGCGGCTGAGGCGGTTTTCGCCAAAGCCTGATCACGATTTTTCTCACATGGGGATGGGAGGAAAACCGCAATGAGGGTCCTGATTCTGACCGGACCGGACAGCGAAGGACAGAACGCCGTTTCGCGCGCGCTCAAAGAGGCGCTTTCCGCGCGCGGCGATCATTCGCTCGCTGTCGGCGCGCGCTCGCTGCTGGGGCAGCATCCTTCGCTTTCGCAGCTGCGCGCGCTGGAAGAGGCGCTGCAAAGCCCGCGCGGCTTTGCGTTCCTCGCTGCGGGCGGCGCGTTCATCCGCAAGGGCAAGCGAAGATCCGCGGTCTACGACGTCAACGCGCGCTATGCGGAGCATCTGAACACGCTCCTACGCGAAGGCGAATTTGACGCGGTCTTGTGTCTGCACCGCTACCCCGCGGAGGCGGTCAGCCATATCCGTAAGCAGCTTGCGTTCTCCGCGCGCTGCTGTTCTGTTTCCTGCGATTATGCCTGTGTGCCTTTTCTGGAGGAAACGCGGCTCGATCACTACTTTCTCGCGCACGAGAGTTTCAAAAAGCCATATACCATGCGTGGTATTGCCGAAAAGAAACTGTTGCCCGCCGGCGTGCCTGTTCCCGCGGATATGCTCTGTGCGGATGACCGTTCGGACGCGCGCGCGCTTTTAAACCTCCCGCCGAACATGCCCTGCTATTACATTCCATCGGCCGAAGACCCGGCGGCCTTGATCGATGCGCTTCTTTCGCGCATCCGCGGCGAGGACGGGCGCGTCTGCGTTGTGGCTCCCGACGGCGCGCCGCCGAAAAGCCCGTTTGTTGCCCGGTACGCGGGCGATGTACGCGTGGTCGTGCTTGCGCCCGAAGACCCGCTGCCGCGCTATTGCGTAGCATGCGACGTGATGCTCTCCTCTCCCTCCGGCGCGGCTTCTGCTGCGGCAGCCATTCAGGGCATGCCGCTGGTGCATCTGCCGGGCCGTGATCCGCTGGAAACACAGACTGCAGGCTTCTTCTCCGCGCGCGGCATGAGTCTGGTTGGTTCAACTTTGGAGGATTGCACGGCGCTCGCGATCGCCCTCGCAAAGGACAGCGCGGCAAAGGCCGCTATGCGCACCGCCCAACAGGAAGTGCGCGTTCCGGATGCCGCGCAGCGCATCGTCCGCTTTTTACACGATGGCAGGCTGTAACCGGATGCCTTGAAAACGACATTCTCTGCGATTTTCAGAATTATTTCGATTCTTTCGTGTGTAAAAATACAAACATCTGCTATACTGGTTTCGATCGCGCTCTGCGGTCGGCATCTTTGTCTTCCGGGGTATGACGCATGAAGCAGACCTTGCGCCGCGAACTGACCAACATCGTGTTTCTGGTTTTGATCGTCGCCGCCGCCGTGGCGATCTATCTGCTTTCGCGCGCGGAGACCAAGACTCTCCCGCCCGACACCACGCCAACTCCATCCGCCGAAGCATCCTCCGCTCAATCGGGAGAGGATGCAGAAGAGTCGGCCTCCGCCGAGGCAGAAAATGCGGACGAAAATAAACCTACCACACGTGGTGTTCCGGAATCCGTGTTCAAGACGCATCTGTTGAGCAGCGATCTCTATTCTGCCGAGCAGGAAAGAGGACGAGAGACTGCCTACACGATCACCGTGGACGGTAAAACACCGATTGTTGCAGCGCTTTCTTACGAGTTGCAGAATGATTGCATCTCGTCATTGGAGATCATGTTTCGCCTGACGGAAGTGATCAAAGGCAAACCGAAAGTCGGTATCGAACAATATGTACAGGATTCTACCGACCAGTATGTAATCGAAAGCTCTGAGGCCATCGCGGCTTTACTCGCCGACCTGCTGCCGGCAAGCGATCTCAAGGGAGAATTGCAGCAGACATCCATCCGCTTCTGGACGGATCAGGCAGTCTTGCTCAAAAAACCCGGCGATAAATTTGAGGACACGCTGGACGGCTACCACTTCATCGCCTACCGCAGACAAGGCGAGGTCTTGCAGGAGCTTGTCTTCATTCTCTATCTGACATGATGAACGGATAAAAAAAGCACACTCGAAGAGTGTGCTTTTTATTATGCAGTTCTATTGCCGCAAACGAACCAGTGGTTCTCAGGATGCGGCTTTCAGGATACACGCGGCTCCTCTGCGGAGCGCTTCTTTGTTGAGCGCCACGAGGTTTGCCTTCGCGCCCGTGAACAAATGCGAGAGCATCTTTTCAACCGTGTTGGGATGCAGACACTGCGTGACCTCGATGTATGCGCCGAGCATGACCATGTTTGCCGCGCGCGGGTTGCCGAGCTCCTGTGCAATCTCGAGGCACGGAACATAATACGCGCTGATGTCGCGCCGGGTCGCGGAAATTTCGATGATGCTGCTGTTGATAAAAGCTATTCCGCCGCTGACAAGCTCCGGCTCAAAGCGAAGCAACGAAGGCTTGTTCATCACGATGATCTCCGTGGGTTCCAACACGATCGGGGAAACAATCGGCTCGCTGCTGAGCATGACCGAGCAGTTCGCGGTTCCGCCGCGCACTTCCGGCCCGTAGCTCGGCAGCCAGTTGACGCTGAGACCCTCCTGCATGCCTGCTTCCGCCAGCATCTTGCCCATCGCCATGATGCCCTGTCCGCCAAATCCCGAAAGAATGATTTCGTGCGTCATCGTGTTGCATCCTCCTTTTGTTCCGATCTGTCTGCGTAAACACCCAGCGGATAGCACGGCACGAGGTTTTCCTTGAGCCAGCCGACCGCCTCCACAGGAGAGAGTCCCCAGTTCGTGGGGCAGGTGGACAAAAGCTCCACCATTGTAAAGCCCGCGCCTGCGAGCTGCAGGGTAAACGCCTTCTTGATCGCGCGCTTCGCCTTTGCGATGCTCGCGGGATCGGTGACCATCACGCGTTCGGCATATGCGCACCCATCGAGCGTCGCCAGCATCTCTGACATGCGGATCGGCGAGCCGTGCTGTTCTTTATTCCTGCCCTGGGGAGCTGTGGTCGCCTTTTGACCCAGCAAGGTCGTCGGCGCCATCTGGCCGCCCGTCATGCCGTAGATCGCGTTGTTGACAAAGATCGCGGTGATCTTTTCCCCGCGCATCGCCGCGTGGACGATCTCCGCGGTGCCGATGGCGGCGAGGTCGCCGTCGCCCTGATAGGTAAACACCGCAAGGTCGGGATGCACGCGCTTGATGCCGGTCGCAACCGCGGGCGCACGCCCGTGCGCCGCCTGCTGCATGTCGCACGCAAAATAGTTATACGCAAACGCGGAGCAACCGACGGAGGCGACGCCGATGGTTGTGCCGATGATATCCAGCTCCTCCAGCACCTCCGCCACGAGCTTATGGATCACGCCGTGGGTGCAGCCGGGGCAAAAATGCTGTTCGACTTCGGTGAGTCCCTTGGAACGCTGATAGACGATAGCCACTCTCTTACACCTCCTCAAGCGCCGCGCGCGCGACATTCATGAGCTCTGCGGGCGTGGGGAACGTGCCTCCGCCCGTGCCGAAGAAGCGCACGGGCTTGCTGCCGTTGAGCGCGATCTTCACGTCATCGATCATCTGCCCCATGCTCATCTCCGCACAGACGACGGTCTTGACACTGCCTCGGTTCGCACAGGCAAAGAGCTCCTGTTCCGGATACGGCCAGAGCGAGATCGGGCGGAACACACCCGCCTTGATGCCCTGCTCGCGGAGCTTCAGCGCCGCGGACTGGCAGATGCGCGCCGTCGTGCCATAGGAGACAAACAGCACCTCTGCATCGTCGGTCAGATACTCTTCAAAGCGAATCTCATTCGCGGTGATCCTATCGTGCTTCTGCTGCAGCCGGATGTTGTGCTCCGTGCAGTCCTTGGGGTCGATGAACAGCGAATTGATGATGTTGTGTTCGCGCTTGCCTTTCGTGCCGGTCGTCGCCCAGTCCTTCGGCGGCAGTTTGCGCGCCTTGGGCTTCTTCCACTCGACCGCCTCCATCATCTGCCCGATCATGCCGTCCGCGAGGATCAGCACCGGGATGCGGTAGAGGTCGGCGATGTCAAACGCTTCCTGCGTGAGATCCGTCATCTCCTGAATCGTCGCAGGCGCAAGCACAACGGTGCGATAGTCGCCGTTGCCGCCGCCGCGCGTCGCCTGAAAGTAGTCCGACTGACCCGGCGCGATGCTGCCCAAGCCCGGGCCCCCGCGCATCATGTTCACGATCACGACCGGCAGCTCTGCGCCGGCGAGATAGGAGATGCCCTCCTGCTTGAGGCTGATGCCCGGTGAAGAGGAGGACGTCATGACCCGCGCGCCGCAACCCGCAGCGCCGTAGGTCATGTTGATCGCGGCGACTTCGCTCTCGGCCTGCAGAAACACGCCGCCATGCTCCGGCATGTGGCGCGAAAAATATTCCGGAATCTCGTTTTGCGGGGTGATCGGGTAGCCGAAGAAATAGCGGCAGCCCGCGCGGATCGCGGCCTCCGCGACCGCCTCGTTGCCCTTCCAGAGTTCCTTTGCCATTTCGCTCAGCCCCTTTCCACGGTGATCACGCTGTCCGGACACATCCGCGCGCAGCTCGCGCAACCGGTGCACTCCTCCATGCGCTCCACCGTCGCGGGATGGTATCCCTTTGCGTTCGTGGCGGGGCGCATCACGATGATATGCTTCGGGCAGACGGAAACGCACAGCTCACAGCCCTTGCAGCGCTCTTCTAAAAACGTGACTTTACCGGCCAATCGAATCACCTCTTCTGCTTTCTGTCGTTTGTGGTTTGTTTATGCTGATCATTCGAAATGCTTGTTTAGAATTCCCACGGCTTTTTCATATACAGCTGCATCGAAAACTGCTGCGCCTGCGGCAGCTCCAGCCGACCTGCAAACCGTTCCTCAAACGTGTGATACTTCACGGGGATGCCCGTCAAAACCGCCAATTCCTCCGCCAGCTCCGCGCCGCGCAGTATATCATGCGTGGTAGTTTGGTGATCGAGGTGCGTGTTGTTGACCAGTCCCGTCGCGGTGAGGCGCGCGCTGTATTCGATCTGCCGCAGGTACGCCTCCGCCTTCTGCGGCGTATTCGTCTCGGGTCGATTGAAATTTACCACGCATAGTAGCTCGTACGGGATGCATTTGATCTTCTGCGAGAACCTGCCGAGCGCTTGCGCGCCGACCGCGTCCCCGCCCGCGTCGATGATGCCGCATACGCCGGGCTCAAACAGCGCATAGACCTCCGGGTTGATCGCGGGCAGATCGGAATCTGCTCCTTTGGAAACGATCACGCGGATGCCGCGATCCGTCATCTCCTGCTTCCGTTCGCGTGAGCAGAAATAGGGGTTTACGATGTCGAGATCCGCGAGGGTAACCGCGTTTCCCTCCCGCTCTAAACGAAAAGCGAGGTTCACGGCAAACTCTGTCTTGCCGCTTCCATAATGTCCCGTCACGATGGTCAGGTGATCGTTCATAGCGCTCCCGTCCGGTGTGATGATTTTTTTACTCATAGACCAGCGGCTGTTCCTGTCCGGAGAGCACCCGCAGCGCGGCCGCGCACAGCGCCTGCTGCTCGTCCTCGCCGGGCATGACCACGATCTCGGCGATGAACTTCGTCCGCTCCGCAATCCAGCCGGTGAACATCTTGTCCCGCGCAAAGCCGCCGGTGAGGATGATCGCCTGCACGTCTCCGCGGAGCACCGCGGCGCAGGCCCCGATCTCCTTTGCGACCTGATACGCCATGCCCTCAAACACAAGCCGCGCCTTTTCGTCCCCGCTCTGCGCCCTGCGGCTGACTTCCTTGCCGTCGTCGGTGCCGAGGTAGGCAAGGAGTCCGCCCCTTGTCGTCAGCTTTTTGAGCATCGCGGTGGCGGAGAGCTGCTCGCGCTCCATGAGCCGGAGCGCGGAGTTGGTCGGCAATCCCCCGCAGCGCTGCGCGCTGTACGGGCCTTCTCCGCCGAGGCCGTCGTTGACATCCACCACGCGCCCTTTTTCGTGCGCGCCGATGGTGGCGCCGCCGCCGATGTGCGCGATGATGAGGTTGACTTCGTGATAGTTCAGCCCGCGCTCCTCGCAGAATCTGCGCGCTTTCGCCTTTTGATTCAGCGCGTGAAACACAGAAGCCCGGCTGATCTCCGGATGACCGGAGAGCCGGGCAAGATCGCACAATTCATCTGTGACGACAGAGTCCGCGATGTAGGCGGGAATCTGCTGCATATTGCCGATGATGTTCGCGAGCATCGCGCCCATATTGGAGGCGTGATCGCCGTATTTGCCGCTTTTGAGATCCTCCAGCATGCGCGCGTTGACCGTGTAGACGCCGCCGGGAATCGGGTGCAGCATGCCGCCGCGGCCGACGACCGCGTCTAGCGTATCCAGCGAAACGTTGTTCGCCGCGAGCGTCTGGAGGATGTGCTCCATCCGAAACGCCAGCGCGCCCTCAGGATCGGTGCTATAGGAAATCGCGCTGCCGTTGTGCTCGATCGACGCCTCAAACAAGGGCGTTTCGCGCTCGTACACCGCGAGTTTCGTCGTGGAAGAGCCGGGGTTGATCGCGAGGATTCTCTGGTTCATCCTTGCGTGTTCCTTTCTGGTGCTTGTTGGTTTTATCTGCTCTGATTTTTGTTTGATTCGTTGGAGTCGTCCAAAAGAACGGGATGTGTTGTATGATGTATGACGCCTTGATACGACATCATACTACTAAATGCGTCATATGATGTCAAGCCGAAACGGCCTTCCCCGACTTGTAAGACGAAAATATATGATGTATGATGTTTGAAAGCATTTCGACGATTCCACGCTCAGAAAAGCAAGTGAATCCGATCTGCAAAAAAAGAAGGTGAAATCGATGTCCGGCGACAGCAGAAGCCTTTCGGAACGCACGGCGACCGAGCTCTACAACATGATCGTGCTGCAAAAAAAGTTCTCCGCGGGCGACAAGTTGCCCAACGAGACGGAGCTTGCGTCGAGCCTCGGCGTGAGCCGCACGACGCTGCGCGAGGCCGTGCACTACCTCATCGCACAGGGCATTCTGAGTGTGCAGCGCGGGCGCGGCACGTTCATCAGCGACGATCTATCGATGTTCAACAAATACGACATGGGTGCGCTGAGCCATGCGCGGCTCGCAGATATGTACGAAATCCGGCTGATGTTTGAGCCGCAGTGCATGATGCTCGCGTGCTTCCGCGCGACGGACGAGGAGCTCGAGGGCATCCTCACGCAGGCGAAATATGTCGAGGAGCTGGTGCGCACGGACGGCAACTGGCCGGACGAGGACCAGCGCTTCCACGAAATGATCGCGGCGGCCTCCCACAACGAGTTCATCATCCGCATGTTCCCGATCATCAACGCCGCGGTCAATGAGGCGATGGAGATGAGCGATAATATCGAGGCGCTCAAGAACATCGTCATCTACGACAACCGCGATATGACCAATTTCCTGCGTCTGCGGGACGGCGCCGGGGCAAAAAGCGCCATGAGCATCCATATCCGCCATGTGATCAACACCCTGGGTCTCAACGCAGGAGAGCTATAAGCCCGCTTTTTCCAACAAACACCCTATAAAACGCCGTTTGCGCGCTGCAGACGGCGTTTTTTGATGCGTTTTGTTACGGCGTGATCCGCGATATCCTACCATTGCAGCATTAGACTTCCAAAGCTGTCATAGGTGACTTTGCGCTTCTCGTTATTACCATACAGGGTATATGCGAAAGTTGCTCATCTGCGCAGCCCGATTACATCGCCAGAGATCCCTCTTTTTGCACACAAATCTGTGAATTGATGACGAAACGATTGCATGTCTGCTGCTTTCGGGGAATATGGCCGGAGTCGCCTACCTCGCATGGTAATTCTCTGAGATTCGTACACCGCGTCTCCGCATGCAGCTGCAAACTTGCACCACATGTGCTTATTATTACATTATCGTTACATTATGATTACGCATAACCGAGGTTGTATGTATGTGTTCGGCATGCGTTTCGCGCCGCACGTGCGCACAAATCTGGCAAAATGAGTGGCTTTGCTTCTCTTTGTAATGATACTGTTTTGATTAGTGCTCTCAATAAAATTTGTTGTGCGTTTCGGGTGTGTAATGAAGTCACGCAGACGCCTTTAAAACCCGCTGATTATTGGCAAAAAACACTTCAAAGCAACAAAAAACAAAAAAGGTTCAAAAAAACTCGTCTACAGCCGTTTTTTTTGAAGAAAAGGCAAAAAATACTGTTACTTTTTTTGCGAAAGCAACGGAGATGTAACTATTTGTTCATATTATAGTAGTATGAAGAATGCTCTATGCGTTCTTGTTATTACAAGGAGGATAAAACCATGAAAGGGTCGCGTCTTTATAAAGTACTTAGCGTTATGCTGAGCTTTATGTTAGTACTTTCTCTCTTCCCCACACAGGCGCTGGCCGATGGTGAAGATATCGGCGGGTTATCCGTCGTCGCCCCTACATCTTATGAAGTCGTTTTCAAGGACGGCGACACAGTGCTTTCAACGCAGTCTGTGTTGGAAGGCCAGCCCGCTACCGAGCCTGCGCATCCGGCGCATGACGGCTATGTTGCCAATGGATGGGACGCGGACTTCTCCGCGGTCACCAGCAACATGACCATCAATGCGCTGTACAAGCCGGTTCAACTGCATATCTACATCTATATCGGAAACGGAACAAGCAATCTCCTGCAGCACTATGTGATGTCTCCGCTGACCAGTGGTCAGATCACAACGTACTCGGGATTGACGAACAAAGCACTCGTCAATAAATTGCAGACAGACACTGGATTCGGACTTGCCGGAAAATCTTCGTTTATTCAGAATAACGACATGACCGGCAACGGCACCGTTCAACTCGAGTCCACATCCGACCCCGCAGTCTACAACGTCAACATCCACCTCAAGGACAACATTGATGTTGACTATACCGTGCGGTACGTGGACGATAATGGCACCGAAATCCATGACGACTACACGAACGACGGGAAGGTCGGTCAGACCATCACCAAGAGCGCGATTTCGATCTCCGGCTACACGTTGATCTCGGAAAGCCCGAAGTCGATCAAGCTCAACTTTGGCAGCAACGTGATCACGTTTGTTTACTCGCGCACCTACACCATCACCTATAACAATATGAGCGGAGCCACGAACAACCCCGCGAACCCCTCTACCTATACAAAGGTAACGCCGACGTTCACGCTCCAGAACCCGACCAAGCTGGGCTACACCTTCAACGGATGGACGCCCACGGATATCACGATTGAGCAGGGTTCCACCGGCAACCTCACCTTTACCGCGAGCTGGACACTGACGAACTATAACATCACCTATGAGCTCAACGGCGGTATCAACAGCCCGAGCAACCCCTCGACGTACACCTACAATAGTGCAACGATCACCCTGCAGAATCCGACCCGTGCGGGATACAATTTCCTGAACTGGTCGCCCACAAATAAGATCTTGAACCATTCAACCGGCGACAAGACCTTCACGGCTTCCTGGTCTGCACCGCTTGTCTACACCATCAGCTATGTGATGAACGGCGGTGTGAACAACCCCGCGAACCCGACAAGCTATACCGTACTGGATACGCCCATCACCCTAGGCACGCCGACGCGTACGGGCTACACCTTCAACGGCTGGTCGGATGGCGGCGTGATCCCGAGCGGCGGAACCGGCAACAAGACCTTCACCGCATCTTGGGTACCGACGGCATTTAATATCACCTACAACCTCGGCGGCGGAACGAATAACGGAGCTAACCCCGCTACGTATAACATCACTAGCCCGACGATCAACCTGCAGAACCCGACACGCGCTGGCTACACTTTCACCGGTTGGTCGCCCTCCAGCTCCATCCCCACGGGATCGACCGGAGACAAGGCGTTCACCGCTGGCTGGCAGCCGATTGCATATGACATCACCTATGAACTCAATGGCGGTGTGAACGCATCCGGCAATCCCTCCAAGTATACGGTAGAGACACCGACCTTCACGCTCGCTGATCCTACCAAGGACGGCTACAACTTTGTACGTTGGGAACCGGCTGACGCCACCATCGAACAGGGAACAACCGGAGACCTCAACTTTGAGGCAATCTGGTCCGATGCGGTCGAATACAACATCACCTACAACCTCGACGGTGGTTTGAACGGAGCAGGCAATCCCTCGACCTATACGATCGAGAGCGGGCTGATCACGCTGGCTGACCCGACCAAGGACGGCTACACCTTCACCGGCTGGACGCCGACGGACAACATTCCGGCTGGCTCCACGGGTGACAAGGAATTCACCGCAACGTGGTCCGATCCGATCGTGTATGACATTACCTACAACCTCGACGGTGGTGTGAACGATCTGTCGAACCCCGCAACCTACACCGTGGCGAGCGGGCTGATCACACTGGCAGCCCCGACCAAGGACGGCTACACCTTTACCGGCTGGACGCCTACGGATAACATTCCGGCTGGCTCCACGGGCAACAAGGAGTTCACCGCAACGTGGTCCGAAGCCATCGTGTATGACATCACCTACAACCTCGACGGTGGTGTAAATGATCTGTCCAACCCGGCGACCTACACCGTGGAAAGCGGCCTGATCACACTGGCCAACCCGACCAAGGCCGGCTACACCTTCACCGGATGGACGCCGACGGACAACATTCCGGCTGGCTCCACGGGTGACAAGGAATTCACCGCAAGCTGGTCCGAAGCCATCGTGTATGACATCACCTACAACCTCGACGGTGGTACCAACGACGCAAGCAACCCTGCGACCTACACCGTTGAGAGCGGCCTGATCACGCTGGCGAACCCGACCAAGGCCGGCTACAACTTCCTCGGCTGGACGCCTACGGATAACATTCCGGCAGGTTCCACGGGCGATAAAGAGTTCACCGCGACCTGGTCCAGTGCCATCGTCTACAACATCACCTACGATCTCGCGGGCGGCGTGAACAACGGAGCCAACCCCGCGACCTATACGGTCAACAGCGCGACGATCAATCTCGCCGCACCGACGAAGGCCGGATACAACTTCACCGGCTGGACGCCCGCAAGCTCCATCCCCACCGGTTCCACCGGCGACAAGAGCTTCACGGCAACCTGGTCCGCGCCGATCGACTACACGATCACCTATGTACTTGGCGGCGGCACGAACGATCCGTCCAACCCCGCGACCTATAATGTCGCGAGTTCGACGATCACGCTGGCAGCCCCGACGCGCCTTGGCTATAACTTCCTCGGCTGGAATCCGACCGGCGTCATCTCGGCAGGCTCCACAGGCAACAAGACCTTCACCGCAAGGTGGTCTTCCGCCATCCGCTACAACATCACCTACACGATGAACGGCGGAAACAACAACCTGCTGAATCCGTCGAGTTACACCGTCAACAGCGGAACGATCACGCTGCGTGATCCTTGGCGCATCGGCTACACCTTCGCCGGTTGGACACCGACCAACACCATCCCCACCGGCTCGACGGGCGACAAGGCATTCACCGCAACCTGGACGGCGAAGGTCTATAACATCACTTATTTCATGCAGGGCGGCACAAACAACCCGGCGAACCCCGCGACATTCACCGTAGAGACGCTGCCCATCTCGTTCGCAACGCCGACCAAAGCCGGATATGAGTTCTGGTTCTGGTTACCGGGTGGTGTCCCTGCCGGCACGGCAATGGATTGGGCTACCCTCGCGGTTTGGAAAGCCGCGACCAACTACTCGATCACCTACAACCTCAACGGCGGTACGAACAATCCGGCGAACCCGAGCACGTACAACGTTGAGAGCAGCACGATCAACCTCGCCGATCCGACCCGCGAAGGCTACACCTTCAACGGCTGGTCTCCGGCAGGAACCATCCCGGCAGGATCGACGGGCAATAAGGAGTTCACCGCGAGCTGGACGGCGGTCGATTACACGATCACCTACAACCTCGGCGGCGGAACGAACGCGGCAGGCAACCCCGCCACGTACACGATTGAAACCCCGACCTTCACGCTCGGCGACCCGACCAGAGACTACTACACCTTCGCCGGTTGGACGCCGTCCGACACGACGATTGAGCAGGGCTCCACGGGCGATCTCACGTTCACCGCAAGCTGGACGCCGATTACCTACAACATCTCCTACGTGCTCGGCGGAGGCACCAATGATGCCGCAAACCCCGCAACGTATAATACGGAGACCGCGACCTTCACTCTCGCAGACCCGACCCGCCCGGGATACAACTTCCTCGGCTGGGATCCGGCGGACGCAACGATTGAAGTCGGCTCGCACGGCGACCTGACCTTCACCGCGATCTGGTCCGACCCGATCGTGTACACGGTCACCTACGCGCTGGGCGGCGGCATTAACGCCCCGACCAATCCCGCAACCTACACGGTGGAAAGCCCGCTGATCACCCTCGCGGCTCCGGCACGCCTCGGCTACAACTTCGTCAGCTGGGCGCCGGGCGCTACGATTCCGGCAGGCTCCACGGGCGATAAGCTCTTCACCGCGACCTGGTCTGCTCCCATCGTCTACCCGATCACCTACGTGATGAACGGCGGCGCGAACGCAGCGGCGAACCCCGCAACCTACACGATTGAGAGCCCGACGATCACGCTCGCAGCGCCCGTTCAGGCTGGATACGTCTTCCTCGGCTGGACGCCCGCAGGCGTCATCCCGACAGGCTCGACCGGCGCGCTGACCTTCACGGCGAACTGGTCCGCACCGATCGTCTACCCGATCACTTACACGCTCAATGGCGGAACCAACGCACCGGGTAACCCCGGAACGTACACCGTCGTCAGCGGATTGATTACTCTGGCAGACGCAACCCGCACGGGCTATGACTTCCTCGGCTGGACGCCGACAGACAACATCCCGACCGGATCGACCGGAGCGCGCGCCTTCACGGCAACATGGTCTCAGCCGCACGTGCATACGGTGACGTACTTCGTCAACGGCGGCACGGACACGGGGCTTGACGGCGCAACGCCGTACCGCGTCTACAACAACGTAGCTTACGGCTCGGTCGTACCGGTGCCGGGCAATCCGTCGCAGGACAACTACACGTTCGACGGCTGGACCACTGCAATACCGGTCAACATGCCGGATGCTGACGTTGTGATCTACGGCTCGCTGACGCAGCTGCCCGCACCGCAGGAGATCATCGCCAACGAGAGAACGCCTCTGGCCGGACCGACCTGGTCTCTGCTGAACCTGATTCTGACCGCGCTCACCGCGCTCGGTATCGGATCGATCATTTCGATCTTCCAGAAGAAGCGCGAGAATAAGGGCTCCGCACGCAACAAGGCATTCAGCTTCTCGACGCTGCTGCCGACGGCAGGCGCAATCGTGGTCTTCGTGCTCACGCAGGTGCTCTCCGGAAGCATGGTCTTTGCAGACCGCTGGTCTTACCTCTTTGCCGGCATCACGCTGGTGCAGGCGGCGGTTGTGGCCATGGCGATGACCGGAAAGCCCAAGAAGGTATAACAACTCCAACATAAAGGGAGACGCAGAAATGCGTCTCCTTTTTCTTAAGAATTTTGCAAATTCGGATCGTCCAATAAGATCTATCACCAAATAAACGAAGTGAGGCGCAGCAATGCGCCTCCTTTTAACCAGCCAAACAAAGAGGAGATGCGAGTGCATCTCCTTTGTTCGTTGCTCTTGGGTTTGATCCGTTCTCTTACGGCGCTTTGGAAGGTTCGGCAGCGGGCGTCGGTGTTGCGGAAGGATCGGGCGTTGCAGAGGGCTCCGGCGTGGGCGTTGCATCCGGAGGAATGAGGCCGCTTGCAATCTCAAACTCGTGGTAGAGCGGAGAAACGTGCCAGTCCGCCGAGAGCGGGTTTGTGCCTTTGGTGTAGATCGTGCACTCCGGCAGAGCCTCTGTCAACTTCGCCAGCATGTCTTTGTCGATCAGCTTGTTGTTCATCATCCAGAGCATCTTGAGCTGCTTCATGCCCGCCAGCGGCGTGATATCCGCAAGAGCTGTGCGCGCGCAGTTGAGATGCGTCAGCTTCGTCAGCCCGGTCAGCGGCGCATAGTCGACGATCGGGTTATTATAGATCTCCAGAAACTCCAGCTCGGTCAGCGAGGAAAGCGCGGAGATGTCCGTCACCTTGTTGATCCCGAAGCTCAAAAGCCGCAGCTTGAGCAGGTTCTTCACAAACGAGATATCGGTCAGCTTGTTGTTGGCAAGATCCAGATACACGAGATCGGTGCAGTACTGTAAGCCCGCAGCGTCCTCGTCGGTGAGCTTGGTATTGCCGCCCTTGACAAACGTTGCGGCGTTGTTCGGAAACTCCTTGCGGTTCTGGGTGGTGAATGCGACGATATCCGTGCGCACCTGCCAGGCGCCGATCTGCACAAACCAGACGAATTTCACCGCAGGAAACTGCGTCTGCAGCTGCACCATCTGTTCGTTGGTCAGTCCGGTACCGCATAGATCGCAAAGCGTCAGCGCGGGCAGATGGGAAAGCCCCGCCGCGACTTCCTCTGCGCTCGTGAAGGTCTGTCCCTGCAGATTCACCTCGGTTGTCTCCGGCGTGAGCTGCTGGCCGAAGAGATCAAACGAGAACGCGAATGTCACCAGCGGGTAGCGGCCCTTGAGCGCATCCATGGTTTCAAACGAGATCGTCTGCCCCGTCAGATCGCAGCTCGTGAGCTTTTTCAGCGACGCGAGCGCATCGGCAAGCTGCGTGTCGTCCGTGATGGTCGCCTGCGTCAGATCAAGCTCCGTTACGTCGGTATTCACCTTCACGCCGAAGAGATCGATCGTGCGCGAGAACGCGATATTGGGATAGCGCGCTTCCATCGCAGTGCCTTGCTCGGCGGTAATGTTGGTGTCGGTGATGTCCACCGAAACGAGCGCCGGCAGATAATAGAAATCCTGCGTCAGTGCTTCCGCGTCCAGAGTCTTGCCGGAAAGATCGATGGTGCTGTCCGTGTTGCTTACGGTCAAATCCCCGATCTGCACCTGCCAGGCAAAGGTGATGTCCTTGCGCTCCAGGCTCTTGCTCATCAGCGCGTCATAGCATGTGCAGCTTCGCGCATCCACAGTCGTCAGGTTCGGGAAATACTGCAGCAGTTCCAGTGCGGCTGCGTCCGTCTCCGCGGGCAGCGTCAGCTGGGTCACCTGATTGTCAAAGCGCTGGGTTCCGATGGGCACGCTCCAGAGGATCGCGCAGTTGGGCAGCGCTGTCTGCACCTGCTGAAATTGCTCCACAGTGACATCCGCTTTGCGCAGATCGAGCTGCTGGAGGTCTTCATACTTGACCAGATCCTCCACATCGATCTTGGTCGCGTCCTCGATGACGAGCGACGTGGCCGATCGATCCTTCAGAAGGTCGCACCCTGCGAACGAAAGCGCCAGCGCGAGCACGAGCAGAGCCGCGAGCGTGCGGAGCAGTGTTTTGGTGGACGTTGCGCGCTTAGGAGACGCGCTGGTATAGCCTGAATGTGTCATTTTGTTCTTCGCTCCAGAAAGTTTGGGTTTCAATGAGTGTATATCCATCTGGAGAAATCTCCAGATTTCGCGTCACGATAAACTCTGCGCTCTTTTCCGCTACATAGTCGTTCTGCGCCTGCTTGAGCTCCGGCAGATCGACATTGACGCGGGCAAAGAAGCGGTACGGCGGGATTTCGTTTACCGCGAGATAGAAGCCCGCGTCCGGCATGCCGTAGCACAAGAGCGTAACCTTCTCCTCCGTCTTCTTCTCCTCCATGATCGCCGCGAAGTGCGCCTGCGGCGTCTCCTCGCGCGGGATGGAGAGCATATAGCGGTTATCCGAGATCAGCAGCGCGAGTCCGATCATCACAATCGAAGTGCCGAGGAACATGGTGCGCTTAAACCACGGTTTGTCCGCAACGATATATTCCCGCCGTTCTAACAGCCGCACGATCGGGATCATGCCGAGCGCCATGAACGGCGTGAGCACTAGCCCGTAATAGCGGTAGCCCTGCCCGCCGACATAGATTGCACAGGCAAGTAACCCCGCCATCAGCAGCACGTTGATCTTCTCGATCCAGCGCACCGACTCCCGCTTCTGCACCAGCAGCCAGACAAAACCGAGCGCAATCGGCAGCGCGATCTGCGGGTTGCGGTAGGAGAAAGCGCCGACGCTCTTGATGATCACGTAGACCGTCGTGAGCAGAGAGGATTCGTCCGTCTGCGAGTAGTTGAAGATATTCGAGTAGAAATAATAATGATAGAAGTCCTTCAGCGCGCCGTTGAGCGCAAAATAGACGACAAACGGGATGCCGACCGCGAACATCACAAGAAGAAACAGCCCGCTCGCGGAAAATGCGCGCTTGACGTGCTTTGCCATGAGCTGCGAAAGAGCGAGCATGCCGATCCAGACGATATAGAACGCAAGCAGCGTGAACTTGCCGAGCAGCATGATGCCCGCAAACACCGCGCTCCGCGCGATCATGCCAAGCGGCACCGGGTTCGGATAATCTTCCTTGAAATAGCGCAGCGTATCGTAGAGCGACCAGGCGAACAGCGGCATCATCAGCTCCTCAAAGCTGCCGCCGTGCGAAAAGCTCAGGCTGCCGAGGATGAATGCCGCGAACATGGGCAGAACGATCAGCGCGAATTTTTCCGTATATAGCGCGACGATGCGGTAGCTTGCAAAGAGGAAGAACGAGAACGCGATCACCTCGATGATGTACACGCCGAAGAACGACGTGCCGGAGACGAGCGATGCGAGCCCGTAGATCAAAAACGCAACGGGGCCCTTCTGGTCGTAGAGGTTGAGATACGGCACAAGCCCGTGCATCATGCCCTTGCCGATGGTGAAGTAGATATTCGCGTCCACCCACTCGTTGAGCGGATACAGCGGAGAACTCTTCGTGCAAAGAAATAGAAACACAGCCGCTGTCAACAGACAAATCGGAAACACCGTTTTCCAGTCCGCGGCTCTGCGCGTGCGTTCCATCGTGCGCCCTCCCGAAAACATGCTTGTTCCGGCCTTTTTCCGGCCAGTACGAAATAATATTATATCCATTTTTGCCTGTTGGTGCAACCTTTGCGGGCGATACGCGGTATTATTGGTGAAGATACTTGAAAAAACAAGGAGGAATCGATCATGAAGAAAGTTTTTGCGCTCACCGCGCTGCTGTTAACCGGAGTACTGCTTCTCTCGGGATGCGCCGCAGGCGCAGGAGCGACAGATGTTATCTATCGCGGCGAAATCACCTCGGTCTCAGAGGACGGCAGCATTCTCGTGACCCAGCTGCCCGGCTACAACTACGGTCAGGAGAGCATCCTCTTCCACGTCAGCGACAAGCTGGCAAAGGAACTCGGCGATACACTCGCCGCCGGCGCGTTTGTTGAGGTGCACTATAACGGAGCCCTGACCCGCTCTCTCCCCGCGCAGGGCACGGCCGAGAGCATCACCGTCATCGCAAGCTACAGCGAAGGCATCATCCAGAACGGCACGATCCTGAGCGTTACCCCGGGCAAAGACGGCTACAGCATCTCACTGCTGCCGCTGGGTCAGGTGGCGAACCCGAATGACCTGAGCAACACCATCACGCTCACCGTGCATATGTTCGCGCTGGAAGGCCTGACCTCGGCCGATCTCGTCGAGGGCGCAAAGGTCTGCGCCGTGACCAACGGCATCGCCGCGATGAGCTCGCCGCCGATCATGCAGGCGGTCGCGCTCCTGCCGTATACCGAATAAAAAAATAACAATACTAGCACAAAGCCGGAGCAGTAAGCTCCGGCTTTTTTGCGCGAACCGCCGAAAAAAATTTGAATTTCACTCTTGACAACTATATCGGCAGGCGATACAATACTATTACGGTTTCCGATATATCGAATAACGTAATAAATTTGAGTTTGGAGTGAGCAAACATGCCGGAGAGCAATGAAAGAGGGGCATTGACCGAAGCGGTATACTTCATACTGCTCGCGCTCTATACCCCGATGCACGGGTACCGCATCATGCAGACCGTGCGGGAACAAAGCCGCGGGCGGGTCGACCTCGGCGCGGGGACGCTGTATGGCGCGATCAACACCCTGTTGGAAAAAAAATGGATTGTGCCCGTCGAGGGCGCGCAGGATTCGCGCAAGAAGGAATATGAGATCACCGCGCTCGGAAAATCGGTCGTGAGCGCGGAGCTCCTGCGGCTGCAGGAGCTGGTGGAGACAGGAAAGCACGTCACGGGAGGGCGCACGCTATGAAATATGTGGTACACAAAGCGTATTGGGACTTTGAGAAAGAGGAGCGGTGGCTCAACGAGATGTCCGCGCGGGGGATGGCGTTTACGGACTACTCCTGGTGTCGCTATGTGTTTACGGATGCGCCGAGCGGACAGTATATCTACCGCATCGAGCTGCTTGAAAACATGCCGACGCACCCGGAGAGCGTCGCCTACCTGCGCTTTCTGGAGGAGAACGGCGTCGAGGTCGTCTCGACCTACATGCGCTGGGTCTATCTCAGAAAACCCGCTTCGGAAGGCGAGTTCGATATCTATACCGACATCGACTCCAAGATCCGGCACTACCAGCGGATCAACTACTTCTGGACGGTACTCATGATTCTGGAGTTTGTCGCGGCGTTCGCGAACCTCGGCATCGGCATCGCCAATCTGTTTCTCAATGAACGGCTCGGCAACTTCTCCTATGGCAATCTGATCATCGGCGGCGCAACGCTCGCGCTGGGTATCCTATTCCTCGTGCTCGACCTGCCGCTGCGCAGAAAGATCAAAAAGCTCCGTCAGGAGAAAGCGATCCACGAATAATCGCGGGAATCCACAAACAGCCCTCCGGCTTCGCCGGAGGGCTGTTTCACGCTTGGTACTCGTCTCTTGTTGAACTCAATATCCGTTTCTCTCTTACCAAAACAGATATAAATAAGAAAAACCTCTCTCATTCGCATATGGCGAATAAAAGAGGTGATTTCTCTTTGTCAGAAAGGTTTCGCTTAGTTGCTGCGGCTAACCTTGCCGGAACGGAGGCACCGCGTGCAAACGTTCATCTTGGTCGCTTTACCGTCGACGACGACGTGCACACCCTGGATGTTCGGCGCCCAGCCGCGCTTGGTCTTGCGGTTGGAATGGCTGACCAGATTGCCGGACATGACACCCTTGTTGCAGACTTCACAGTACTTACCCATGCGAGTAGTCCACCTCCTTGATAAAAATCGAACAGAACTATATTACCACGCGACCCGCCGCGATGCAAGCCCTATTTTCCTGTTTTCGCGCGTTTTACGCGGATTTCCCGCCAAATAGCAGCCGGATTTCACTTACGGTCAATGCATCTGCGGAAAGCCGTTTTGCCGCAGCGCTTCGTAGACCACGAGCGCCACGCTGTTGCTCAGGTTCAGCGAACGCAAGCCTTCCCGCATGGGGATGCGCACGGCGTCCTCGCTCCTGCGCGAAAGAAGCTTTTGCCCAAGCCCCGCCGTCTCCTTGCCGAAGACGAGAAAGTCCCCGTCGCGGTACGTGACCTCGGCGTAGCTTCGCGTCGCGTGCGTGGAGAGCAGGAAGAACCGCGCGTCCGGATAGGCCGCCTCCAGCTCCTCAAAGCTGTCGTGATAGGTGATATCCAGCTCGTGCCAATAGTCCAAGCCCGCGCGCTTGAGCTGCTTATCCTCGACCGAGAACCCCAGCGGGCGCACGAGATGCAGCTTTGCGCCCGTCACGGCGCAGGTGCGCGCAATGTTGCCCGTGTTCTGCGGAATCTCCGGCTCGACGAGTACAATGTGAAACAAGTCTTCTTCCTCCGGGTTTGAAAGGTGTGGTTTGGCGATCAGGCTTATGCGCCCGTGATCGCGTCGATCGCCGCAAGCTCCTCCGTGGTGAACGCAGGCGCTTGGAGGATGCCGAGGTTTTGCACGATCTGCTCCGGCGAGGATGCGCCGATGAGCACGCTCGTGATCCGCGGGCTTCTTAGCACCCAGCTCAGCGCGAGTTCGGAGAGGCTCTGCCCGCGCGCATGCGCAACGTCGTTCAGCGCGCGGATCTGGCCGAGTTTTTCGTCCGTCAGCTGTTCGCGCTTGAGGAACGGCCCGCCTTTGCCGATGCGGCTGTCCGCGGGGATGCCGTCGAGATAGCGGTCGGTCAAGAGCCCTTGCGCGAGCGGGCTGAAGCAGATGATGCCGAATCCCGCGTCCTCCGCCGCCTGTTCCAAATTGTCCGCCTCGATGTGGCGGTCAAAGAGAGAATACCGCACCTGATTGATCACAAACGGGCAGCGCAGCTCCTTCAGGAATGCGGCTGCCTGCCGCGCGCTCGCGCTGTCGTAATTCGAAAGTCCCGCGTAGAGCGCGCGCCCGCTCTTCACCGCCGTATCGAGCGCCATCATGCTCTCCTCGAGCGGCGTGTTCTTGTCCATGCGATGGTGATAGAAGATATCCACATACGGAAGCCCCATGCGCTTGAGGCTCTGGTCTAGGCTCGCGAGCAGGTACTTGCGGCTGCCAAAGTCGCCGTAAGGCCCCGGCCACATCGTGTAGCCTGCCTTGGTGCTGATGATTATCTCGTCGCGATAGGCGGAAAACTCCTCGCGCAGAATGCGGCCGAAATTCGTCTCCGCGCTGCCGGGCAAGGGGCCATAGTTGTTCGCGAGATCAAAGTGCGTAACCCCGCGGTCAAACGCGGCAAAGCACATGTTTTTCATGTTTGCATAATCGTCGTTGGTGCCGAAGTTATGCCAAAGCCCCAGCGAGAGCAGAGGCAGTTTCAGCCCGCTCTTGCCGCTGTTGCGGTAGGTCATTTCCAAATAGCGCTTTTCGTTTGCGATATAAGACATGGTTGCGTCCTCCAAACGATCTGGTTTCGGTGTAACTTGCCGCTTGCGGCTGTTTGAATCATTGTACCATAATCACATGGTAATACCCAATAAGCGTGTTCGTGGATTCTTCGTATAAAGTCATCAAGTGTAGGATACGTGCGCGCTCGAAACGTTCATATAAAAATAAGAAATCGTTCATTGACTTTTACCCGCAAATGCAGCAAAATGAGGAGCGTCGGCGGCAAAAAACCTCGTGTTTTGCGCGAAAACAGCCGATATTTTTGAAGATTACCGGAGGACACACAGTGATCACCAAAGTACCCGTTGCCACCATCGAAATGCAGACCGGCAGCATCATCAAAATGGAGCTGTATTACGATATCGCACCCAACACGGTGAAGAACTTCATCGCGCTCGCCAACAAAGGCTTCTATGACGGCACCATCTTCCACCGCGTGGTGAAGAATTTCGTCATTCAGGGCGGAGACCCGACCGGCACCGGAACAGGCGGCCCCGGCTACCACATCAAGGGCGAATTCTCCAACAACAAGCACCCGAACCACCTCTCCCATGAGCGCGGCGTGGTCAGCATGGCGCGGCAGGGCAACCCCTACAATCCCCCGGCGGCCTACAACTCCGCAGGCAGCCAGTTCTTCATCCTCCACGCGGACGCAAAGTACCTCGACAAGGACTACGCGGCGTTCGGTATGGTGGTCGAGGGCATGGACGTCGTGGACGCGATCGCAACCTGCGTCACGGGCGTGCAGAGCAAGCCCATCGTGGAGCAGAAGGTGAAAACCATCCGTGTGGAGACCTTTGGCGAGGAGATCGGAGAACCGGAGACAATTTCCGAGTAAACCGCGGAATTTGGTCAAATATCGGCTAAAATCGCGTAAAATCTGTACTCATCGTTCAATCTCTATTGACACATACGCGCCTATCTGTTAGAATACATAAAAATATTTATGTATTCCAGCGGACGGGCGTGTGTTTCTTTTTTGGGGGAATCGCCCGCCGCGCGGAGCAAAAAACAACGAACGGGAAGTGGTGTTTGTGGCCCATTCCGGCATTGCAGACGCGGTATCCGAGCTGTATAAAAACCTGCGGCTCTCGCACTACCGCAACCTATTCGGGCAGCTGCGCGAAAAAGCGGGCAGCCTGAGCGCGACAGAGGCGTTTTCCGCAGAGGTGATCTATCTACTGGATCGCCCGACCATCGGCGAATTCGCGGACTTCATCGGCATTTCGCAGCCGAACGCCAGCTACAAGGTGAATTCCCTCGTCACAAAAGGCTATCTCGAGCGCGTCAGCAACGACGAAGACCACCGGGAAGCACACCTGCACGTCACCAAAAAATTTCTGGACTATTACGGCCGCCAGCTGCCGGATATGAAGAGCGCGGTCAGCTCCGCAGTGAGCAGCTTCACCGAGCAGGAGGTGCAGCTTCTGGCGAGCCTCTTTCGGCGGCTGAACCGGCATCTCGCAACCCAGCCGTAAGCTGACACATCATGCATTCGTTTCTCATTCGCCCTGCCGCCTGTCGAGGGGGACACCGCAGCAGGGAATCATCATTCGATTTATGGGGGTAAGACATGGATTTATTTGAAAAGTGCGGTCGTCTGACCGCGGTCAAGGAAACCCGCGAGGCGGGCATCTATCCGTATTTCCACGCGCTGGAGTCGCGCCAGGACGTCGAGGTCATGATGGAAGGCAAGCGCCGCATCATGCTCGGCTCCAACAACTACCTGGGCCTCACCACGCACCCAGAGGTCGTCGAGGCGGGCATCAAGGCCATCGAGCGCTACGGCTCCGGCTGCTCCGGCTCGCGCTTCCTCAACGGCACGCTCAGGATGCACCTTGAAGTCGAGCAGGAGCTCGCGCGCTTCCTCAACAAAGAAGCGGTCGTGACCTTCTCGACCGGTTTTCAGAGCAACCTCGGCATCATCAGCGCGATCGTCGGTAAAGGCGATTACGTCATCTGCGACAAGGAGAACCACGCGAGCATCTATGACGGCTGCCGCCTCTCCTTCGGTACGATGGTGCGCTATCGCCACGCAGATATGGAGCACCTGCGGCACACGCTGGAAGAAATCCCCGACACGGCGGGCAAGCTCATCGTCACCGACGGCGTGTTCAGCATGGGCGGCGACATCGCAAAGCTGCCGGAGATCGTCGCTCTTGCCAAAGAGTTCGGCGCGCGCGTCATGGTAGACGATGCGCACGGCCTCGGCGTGATCGGCGTCGGCGGACGCGGCACCGCAAGCCACTTCGGCCTTGAGGACGAGGTGGATATCTACATGGGCACGTTCAGCAAGTCACTGGCGAGCCTCGGCGGCTATATGGCCTCGACGCTTGAGGTCGCGGAATACGTCCGTCACACCTCCAGACCGTTCATCTTCTCCGCGTCCATGACGCCCGCAAGCTGCGCAAGCGCGCTGGCAGCGCTGCGTGTGCTGGAGCGCGAACCGGAACGCGTCAGCCGCCTGCAGGAGATCTGCCGCTATGTGCGCGCGGGTCTGACGGAGCGCGGCATCCCGCATAAGTACACCGCGGATGTGCCGATCATCCCGATCTACACCTATGAGACCATCCGCACGCTGACCATCGCAAAGATGCTCTACGAAGCAGGCGTATACGTCAACCCCGTGCTGCCGCCCGCCACGCCCGCGTCGGAGTGCCTGCTGCGCACGAGCTATATGGCGACGCTCAAGGAGCCGCTGCTCGACGAGGCGATGGATATCATGGCTACTATCTTAACGGAGGAAGCAAAATGAAACGCGTTTGCGTGCTCACCGGCGGCAGCAGCGGTATCGGAAAAGCGACCGCACAGCTGCTCGCGAACAACGGATTTACCGTCTATGAACTCAGCCGGAACGGCGCGGACGCGGACGGCATCCGCCACATCACGGCGGATGTCACCGACGCAGAACAGGTGAAGGCCGCGATTGCAAGCGTCGTTGCGACGGAGGGTCAGATCGACCTTCTCGTCAACAACGCGGGCTTCGGCATCTCGGGCGCGGTGGAATTCACCGATCCCAAGGAAGCCTTTGCCCAGCTCAACGTCAACTTCTTCGGTTCGCTGCACTGCATCCAGGCGGTGCTGCCGCAGATGCGCGCGCAGAAGAGCGGACACATCGTCAACATCAGCTCCGTCGCGGCGCCGATCGCGATTCCGTTTCAGGCGTTTTACAGCGCGACGAAATCCGCGACCAACTCCCTCACCTTAGCGCTCCGAAACGAGGTGAAACCCTTCGGCGTGAAGGCCTGCGCGATTCTGCCGGGCGACGTGAAGACGGGCTTTACCGCGGCGCGCAAGAAGAGCTGCGCGGGAGCGGAGATCTACGGAACCGCTATCGACCACGCGGTCGCGGTCATGGAACACGACGAGCAGAACGGCATGCCGCCGGAACTGGTCGCAAAAGCGGTGCTCCGCGCCGCAAACGCGAAGAACCCGCAGGCGTACTACACCGTAGGGTTCCAGTATCAGGTATTTGTGCTGCTAAGCAAACTCCTGCCCGCGACGTGGACCAACGCGCTGGTCGGGATGATCTACAAATAAAAACGAATCCGTACAGGATAGCCGTCTTCTTCGGGAGGCGGCTATTTTTTACCGCAATCTGCCAAAAAGCTGCCGCTTTTGTTCCGCCGAATCTGCCACATTCTTCCGGTATTCTCTTGATGAAGAATAGTTGGGAGAATTTATAAATGGAAGAAATTCAAAAGAATCGCCTCTCTGCAAACGCAAAGCGCGCACTTAAGCTTGCGCTCGACGCGATGATGCTCGTGCTGCTGGTGCTGATGTACAAAAAGCAGGTCATCAGCCTCTCGTTTCACGAGATCGGCGGCCTTGCGCTGATCGGGCTTTTTGTGATCCACCATCTCGTCAACGGCCGCTGGATCAAGGCGGTCACCGCAAAGCTCTTTTCGAAGAGCACACCCGCGCTGGTGCGCGCGCGGTACATCGTCGATGTCCTGCTGCTCGTCTCGTTCCTGACGGTCGGCGTCACGGGTGTGCTGATCAACAAGACGCTGTTTGAGATCCGCATTGCGGGCAACGCAAAGGCGCTGCACTATTTCTCCGCTGCGATCTCGGTGATCCTCATGGGCGTTCACCTCGGGTTGCATGCGGAGTACCTCTTCGGCAAGGTGTTCCGCTGCAAGGCGAAAAAAATAGCGAAGCTCGCGATCGGTGTCGTTCTAGCAAGCATGATCGCGTTTGGCGGGTACAGCCTCTTTACCACGCAGTTTGTCTCCTTCCTCGCAGCTCCGCTGCGCACCGCGCAGTTTGCGCGCGGCGACTTCCAGCCAAGCGGGGACGCGATGCTGGACGGCTCCACGACGGAGCTGCCGGATGATCTCTCCCAGATGCCGGAGACCGCGGGAGACAGCGCACAGGCACCGCAGGGCGGCGGGAGCGGCAACTTCAGCGGGCAGAACGGCAACGGGCAGTTTGCGCCGCCGAACGGCGCACAGGGCGCGAGAGAGGGTCACGGAGGAGGCGACTCCGGCAATGCCGCGCTGCTGATTGTGCAGTATGTGAGTATCATCGCGCTGTTTGGCGCGGCGACTGCGGGCATTGTGAAGGCGCTGGGGAAAAAGAAGAGCGGCAAGGGTGATTCGGATGCGGTTGCCGTTGTCGTTGCGGAAAAGGTTGAGTAAAGAAAAAGAATAGAGTCCGGAGAAACAAAAATCCCCCGGTCGCGGTTTGCGGTCGGGGGATTTAATAAATCTGATTGTGGTATAATTAACAAAAGCAGTAGGAGTAATAGGATATGATAGATCAATCTGATATTAACAAACTCCAAGACACAGAAACTGAGGCAATCTCTAGTGACATCAGTCCTAAATCTCAAAGTGATTCCTCAAATCATATGGTTGAGAACAAAGAAACTAATATTGAAAACACTACTTCTGAAAATTCGGAATACGATAGCAAAGATATTCCAGGGATGAACCTGCCTGCTTCTCTGAACACAATTGAATTAGTCCGAGAGATACAAAGCATAGTAAAAATGACCTTAGACAGTATTACGCCCATCGTTGCTTTCGCAATGCAAGTTAAAAAAGTTTTCGATGATTATCGCGAGCCTTTACGCCAATTATATGAAGACAGTATAACGTTCTTTGATGGAATCAAAAACGTAGTTATAGGGTTTCGCAACTACTTAGATATTCTTGAAACATTAAAACGTAATCAGATTACAGTTTGGTATAATGTTGATTTCTGTTTCTCAGAAGATTTTACTAACTCCGATCAAGTAAGTTCGTTATTACTGAAGTACTTTACTTCCAACGAGAATGATAAGTTAGTAAAGCTAATCAATGATTGTAAGCTTAATTGTAGATGTGCAACAACTTCGATTTTGATCAATCAGGTAGAAGCAGCATTATTAAGAAACGACTATCACTTGGCAGCAATTGGGTTAACTGCCATACTCGATGGGATATTAAGTGAAGTCAGCGAAGATACTGCTCAGAGAGTTGAACGTCGATTAACTAAAATTGAAAGAAGTGGATAGAAAGCGAATCCAATATAGTGCTTTCAGAAGATTTAAATGATTATAGTTTGTACTACACAATTTTTGATGTGATAAGATCATTCACTGATTCCTCCTCATTTGATGAAACAGAACCAACCCTCTTAAATCGGCATTGGCTAATGCACGGCAGGACAAACCGCGAGTATACACTTGTCGATTGCATCAAAATATTGAGTATGATTTATGGCATGCTTTTAGTTAACGGCCTAATAGAAATCGGGAGAAATCCTTCTGAGGGCATGCTCTCTGAATAATTTTTTATTTCGTAGACCAAACAAAAATCGCATCCCTTTCGGGATGCGATTTTTGTTTTTGGAGCTGATGAGCAGATTCGAACTGCCTACCTCCTCATTACCAATGAGGTGCTCTACCGACTGAGCTACATCAGCGCTGCAACGAACATTATAGCGAAGCCAGCCGTTCATTGCAAGTGTTAATTTCGGTAAAACCGAATCTTATTCCTCGACGCGGATGACGCTCTCCACCGCGTTGACGCACGGGAGCGCTCCGATCTTCTTCAGCGCCTCGTTGACGCCGAATTCGCTCGCCGCATGTGTCAGGAACGTGATGCGGGAGGATACGCCGTCGTTTTCCCCAAGCTGGATGACGCTCTTGAGGGAAACGCCCTGCTCGGCAAACGCCGCGGCGATATTCGCCATCGTGCCGGGCTTGTCCGCGACATGCAGGCGGATGCAGTAGATGCAGTGGAAGTCCTTCACAAGCTCGATATCGTCGGAAAGGCTCTCCTCGTTGACAAAGGTCATGTACTTGTGCTGCTGCATGTGGTGGCAGGCGTAGACGATGTCGCTGACCACGGCGCTCGCGGTCGGCATGCAGCCCGCACCTCTGCCGTAGAGCATCACGTCGTCCACCGCGTGACCCGTGAGGAAGATCGCGTTGAACACGCCGCGCACGCTCGCGAGCGGGTGCGTCATGGGGATCATCGTCGGGTGCACGCGCACCTCGATCTTGTTGCCTTCCTTTTTACCGATGGCGAGCAGCTTGATGCGGTAGTTCAGCAGCTGCGCGGTCTCGAAGTCTGCCTTGGTGAGCTTCGTAATCCCTTCGCGGTAGATGACCTCGATGGGCATATGCGCATGGAAGGACATCGACGAGAGGATCGAGAGCTTGTACATCGCGTCATAGCCCTCTACGTCCGCTGTGGGGTTCGCCTCGGCATAGCCCAAGGCCTGCGCATCGGCGAGTGCATCCTCAAAGCTCTGGCCGTGCTCGGTCATCTGCGTGAGAATGTAGTTCGTCGTGCCGTTGATGATGCCCATCACGCGGGTGATGTTGTTTGCCTGCATGGAGTCGAGAATCGTGCGGATGATCGGGATGCCGCCGCCGACGGTCGCCTCGAGATAGAGCCCCGCGCCGGTAGCCTTCGCGGCCTTCTCAAACAGTGGCCAGTTCTTGCTCATCACCTCTTTGTTGGAAGTGACGACCGTCTTCCCCGCCTCCAGCGCGCGGACGATGAACGTCTTCGCGGGCTCGATGCCACCCATACACTCGACCACCACCTGAATCGACGCGTCGTTGATGATGTCGTCAAACGCCGTCGTGAAGAGCGCGCGCGGCGCCATGTTCAGGTTGGGTTCGTGCTCAAAATCGCGCACGAGTATGCGCGCGACGGAGAGATCGATGCCCTCCCGGTGCGCAATCTGCGCGCCGTTTTCGCTGATGATGCGGTATACGCCGCTGCCGACCGTGCCAAAGCCCAACAGGGCTACGTTAAAGTGTTTCACAAATCCTCCTATATGTGTCCCGGCTCAAAACCGTCTTTCTCTGCGGTTTTTGAAGCCTTGTTGGTTCCAGTGCAGCTGTACCAAAAAGAGCGCCCGCAAGCGCTCTTTGGCAGAAGCGTTCCTTACGGTATTATTCGGAAAGCGCCGCTCCGATGGCGGTCGCAAACGCGGCATGGTCGGGCACGATAAACGTCACGTTGTGGAGCGCGGCAACTTCGTCGAGGCTGCGCTGCGCGATCGGCCAATCCGTGATGGTCCCGACCATGATAATAGTTCGGGTCATGTGGCGCTTTGCGGCAAATACCGCCATCACGCCGATGGACTGGAAGATCATGTTGCAAAGTCCCGCCGCGACGTCCTCGCGCATGGACGCGTCGCTGAGCTTACTCATGTTCGCGACGGTCGCATCGGGCGTCAGGTGCGAAAGCGTGCCTTCAAACACGTCCTTGAGCTGCAGATCGATGGCGTGGAGGTCTCCCTTTGCCGCAAGCGCTTGCAGCTCTTCCATATCGTCTGTGCCGCAAAGACGGCCGCTGAGGCCCTTGAGCATGCCGCCGCCGAGGCCTGTGCCGCCGACGTGCCACGCGCGTACGGGTGTGATGCGCGTAAACGACGTGCCGGTGCCGACGCTGACGACGAGCGTATTGAGCTTCTTGGAGAGCTTGGTTGCCCCGCGCGAAACGGACGTGAATTCGTCCTTGTGCACGGTCGGGATGCCCTTAAGATTTCCCTTGATGGCAGCGGAACCGACGCCGGTGACGGCGATGCGCTTCACGCCCGCGTAGCCGAAGCTTTCGATCGCGTCTTCGAGGCTCTGCTCGTCCGGCTTTCTATATTCCTTGACGCACTTGCCGTTCTTGACCAGCGCAAATTTCGTCGTGGACGCGCCGATATCGATGCCCAGCACGAGTTCGCGCGGGCTGATCGCCGCCACGATCACGGGAACGAGCAGAATCGCCGCCACGAGCTCGATGGAGCCGTTGACGCCGATGAGGGTTGCATAGATAGTGCCGAGCAGCGGCAGCCCCGTCAGCACTGCGGAGAAGAGCTTCAGCGCGGAGAGCACGAGCACGGTGTTGGTCAGCGTGGCCGCCGCAGCGGAAAGCGCAGCAACGAGGCCCGTGCGCATGCGGAGCTTGCGAAGACCCTGCGCGGTGAGGCCGCCGACGATGCCGACGAGAATACGCGGCACGAGCGAAATCATCGGGTTGACGAATGGCGCCCAGAGCGGGTTGGTCAGCGCGCGCAGAATGCATGTCACGCCCCAGACGAAGCCGAGCACCGCGCCGTACTGCCAGCCGAGCATGACCGCTCCGACTGCGACGACGATGTGCAGCGTTGTGATCTCGACGAGTCCGTAGTTGATATATCCGGTATAAGGCACAACGGTCATCACGATGATGAGCGCGGAGAGGATGCCGGCGCGCACGAGGTCTCTCGTGTTGGTCTTCCGCTTGGTTGCGAGTTCCATCTGTGTTGCCTCCGTTCCTTCGCCTGTTTGTCAAACAGCTACTTGAGTTTCCATATTATATATCATCCCAACAACACATGCAATCAAAACGCTTGAAAAAAGCCGGAACACCAAAAAATTCAGTAAACAAGGGCTGCTTCAACCCGTGCTGCCGGTGAAACCAGAACATCAAACTTTCATGATTTTTCTGCCGCGAAAGTGTTAGTTTTCCGTTGACAGGGCACCCTTTCTCCGCTATACTTATTTTTGCATTTGTGATGTGCGGGGGAGCATAGCTCAGCTGGGAGAGCACTTGCCTTACAAGCAAGGGGTCACAGGTTCGAGCCCTGTTGTTCCCACCAAATCATGTTACAGTGGCCCGGTAGTACAGTTGGTTAGTACGCCAGCCTGTCACGCTGGAGGTCAGGGGTTCGAGCCCCCTCCGGGTCGCCATTTTTTATGCCTCGGTAGCTCAGTTGGTAGAGCAAGGGACTGAAAATCCCTGTGTCGGTGGTTCAAGTCCACTCTGAGGCACCAGACCCCTTGCGGGAGTAGCTCATTTGGTAGAGCGCAGCCTTGCCAAGGCTGAGGTGGCGGGTTCGAGCCCCGTTTCCCGCTCCATTCATGAGACGGCACCAACCCCAAAACCGCCGTTTCATGAATGGATTTGTTTTAAGAGTCCATTGTACAACCGCACAGGATGGCGCCATAGCCAAGTGGTAAGGCAGAGGTCTGCAAAATCTCCACCCCCAGTTCGAATCTGGGTGGCGCCTCCAGAAACAAAACAGCACCCTTCGGGTGCTGTTTTGCATTGCCGCGACAGTCGCTTGATGCAAGCTTCCGGATCTGATGAATCACCTGAACTGCATAATGCATGCAAGAAACAAGAAAGAACCTTTGCGCCGGAATGACGCCGTACAGGACATCCATGGCCATTCTTTTCGAAAGCGATTGAAAGCTAACGATGAAAGGTATAACATTCTAGTAAGCGTTATCAATCATGATCTTAAATCGTGGTTGTTAGCAACGCACATCGAACACATGTTGAACTTATGTACCGGTAAACAAATATGAAGCTTGCTTGAGGTACACTATGAAGCAAAAGAGTCGTTTACTCCCGCTTTTTTCTGTCGTATTTGTCGATATGCTCGGCTTTGGGCTCATATTGCCATTGCTTCCGTATATCGCTGCAAACTGGGGCGCTACGCCTGCCATGATTGGCTTGATCGGCGCCGCCTATCCTCTGGGTCAGTTTCTAGGGGCGCCGTTGATCGGTCGTTTCTCGGATCGCTTCGGAAGAAAGCCGTTGCTATTGATCAGCATAACCGGAACATTTTTATCGCTATTGATGTTGGGTTTTGCGCGCAGCATCGCCGTCATTATGATCAGTCGTTTTTTGGACGGGATTACCGGCGGGAATATTACGGTAGCGCAGGCCTATATTTCCGATGTCACGGATGAAAAGAGCCGTGCAAAGGGCATGGGCATGATTGGAGCAGCCTTTGGACTTGGATTCATTCTCGGTCCTGCTTCCGGCGGTTTGTTGAGCCAGTGGGGGTATGCCGTACCCGCGTTTGTGTCAGCGGGTCTGTCACTCATCAACTTACTGCTGATTGCCGTTTTCCTTCCCGAATCACTTCCGAAGGAAAAGCGGGTGCACCATCTATCCGAAGCAAAACGCAGACATCCGTTGAGCGGGCTTGGCGCCGCATTCGCGAAACCGATTGCCGGGCCGATTTTAAGCAGTATCATCGTGTTCAGCCTGTCAATGGCCATGTTTGAATCCGTGTTTTCTCTGTTTACCAAACAACGGCTTGAGTTATCCGCGCAAAGTACAGGGTTGATACTGGCCTATGTCGGCGTTTTGGTTGCAGGCATCCAAGGTGGCGGCATGGGATTATTAACCAAGAGGTTCCCCGAGAATGTGCTTGTCCGTTTTGCGCTGATCACTTTAACGTTGTCTTATTTAGGATGGGCTTTATCGCCGAATGTCGCTGTATTGATGATTGTTCTTGTCCCGTTGTCGCTCTCGAGCGGAATTCTCAGCACGCTGCTCCGCTCCGGTTTATCCAAAGCGGTTCCGGCAAATGAAACTGGTGAGATGATGGGAATATCTGCCGCCATGGAGAGCATTACACGAATCGTGGCTCCGGCACTGGGCGGTTGGTTGATTGGCAGTTTATCGTCGATCGCGCCCGGCTTGTTATGTGCCATCTTGATCGGGGGCTTAACCATTTTTCTGATTCTTCTTCAAAAGAATCATCGTCTGCCCGATCATATGGAAGCAGCAGACGCGTCCGAAATCGGCATCGATGTGTTTGGCCGCAGTTGTTTCTTGAGTGACCCCGGTTGCTCCACGACGGAGTCAGCCAAAGGCGAAACACCGCATACTGAGAAATAGCATATGTCAATGCGGTAAGGTTCAAATTATCTGCCGAAATGAAATCAACAAGCAATTCAACTTTCACAAATTTACACTTGGTTGATGCATTGCAGAATAAAATAGCTGTCCTTTTCTTGATTGATTAGGTGCCCGCTCGAAGGTTTCTTTGATATCATAAACGATTGAAGGCTCTACAGAGGTGTTTGCAGCACCTTTGCAGAGCCTTTTTGCTTAACGATTCATAATTTCAGATTCCGCTGGGCGATAGAGACGAAACGAAAGGTCGGCACTGTGCAAATCCCTAAGCGGGAAGTTTTGCGAAAGAATTCACAAACATCATTTAATTTATGTCTCTGGAGGATGCTGGAGACAAAATAGAGCGCTGGCGAAGGGACTGCAATGAGTTCGTCCACACGCTATTACCACAATTTGCTGCCAGCTCAATCCGCTCCTAATCGTACGCAAAACGATCCGAGCAATGATTCATCGGGAAGCGTAATTTTTATACGTAGCAGCGTCTGGAATTGACAGAAAATCGGGCTCTGAGGTCCTCTGAACATCAATTCCTCGTTCTTCGGTGTATAAACACTCTACCGGGATACGTCAGGAGCTACCTCAAGGCTTATGAATCGAACGGTTTAGCCTCTGCAATGCGCTCGTACCACGCACGGCGAACAGCGCCAACCATCTCGTCCACCATCGCAGCTCTGTCCTTTGCCTTGGCGATGCCGCTGGAAGCGCCGGTCGCTTCAGCGCCGGCACGAATCACGCGGTATACGTCCTCCCCGCAGCTGATTCCTGCGCCCTGCAGCACATAGATTGCAGGATTGACTGCCTTAACCGCACGGATTGCGGCTAAGACATATTCCATATTACTTGTCTGCCCCGTTCCAATCAACCCGGTCGGCTCTGTAACAATGATGTTCGGCCCGAGTTGCGCAACTGCCGCCGATTCTGCTGCGGTATCCGCAAATACGATTGTCGCAAGCCCGACCTCGTCTGCACGCCGTATGGTTTGTGAAAGCACAGAAAGAGACATCGGCTTTTCAGAGTGATTGAGCACCACCCCTTTTGCTCCGGCGGCGGCGAGTGACTCCGGCAGAATATCCGCGACCCCCCTGCCGGGTACAATGGCATCCATGTGTGGCCCAAACACAAAAATGCGCTCTGTCGCCTCCGCAACACGGCGCAGCTCAATCAGCGGAGAAGTGAAGATGACATCCACATCATACTTCTTCGATGCTGCATCTGCCGCGCGCGCGAGCGCGAGCACATCGTCCCCGAAGAGATAGGACTTGGTGACGATCTGAAAGAAAGGCGGCTTCAATTGAAATCCGTTCAGCACGTTTCTGACTCTCTTCTATCAATATTGTAAAATCACGTATCCTCAGCTCACAAGCCGCACGATGTCAAGGGTATCTTTTGCGATCATCAGTTCTTCATTTGTGCGAACCACCGTCACAACCACTTTGGATTCAGGCGAGGAGATAACCCTTTGGGCTCCCGTTTCCGCGTTTCGCATATGATCAATCTGAACCCCAAGATAGTCCAATCCCTCCAATATCGATTCCCTGACGAGCCGATCATTCTCCCCGATACCGCCGGAAAAAACAATCGCGTCCACCCCGCCAATCGCCGCGGAGTAAGCGCCGATATACTTTTTTACCCGATAGCAGAACACATCGATTGCCGTTCTGCATCGCTCATCGCCCAGATTTGCATAGTTCCAAAGATCGCGAAAGTCACTCGATTTTCCGGACAAGCCAAGCACGCCGCATTCGCCGTTGAGATATCCCATCACTTCCTGGATTGTCATTCCCTTTTTCTGCATCAGAAATTGTATGATGGACGGGTCAATATCCCCGCAGCGTGTACCCATGACCAAGCCCTCCAGCGGAGTAAAGCCCATCGATGTGTCCAAGCATTGCCCGTATTTGATAGCGGCAATGCTGGATCCGTTGCCCAGATGGCACGTTATGATCTTTAGTTCCTCGATATTTTTGCCCATCGCCTTTGCCGCCTGCATGGCAATATACTTATGAGAGGTACCATGAAAGCCATAGCGTCGAATTTTTAACGCTTCGCTGACTTCATAGGAAAGCCCGTATAGATATGCCTTGGGAGGCAGAGTCTGGTGGTAAGCCGTATCGAATACTGCAACCATCGGTTTCTCCGGCATCACCTTTCGGCATGCCTCAATACCGGTAATATTTGCCGGGTTATGAAGCGGAGCAAGCTCAATATTCTCCCGGATCGCTTGCATGACCGATTCGTCGATCAGCACGGATCCCAGGAAACGGTCACCGCCATGCGCGATCCTATGGCCCACGGCACCGATCTCATCTATGGATGAGATTCCGCCGTACTCTTTTGATAATAAGGTGTCAACGATAACTCTCACAGCATCGCTATGGTCTTGTATGTCAAGTGCCATCACCAGCTTCTCTTTTCCCTCCGCCTGATGCTTCAACATCGTGTTGTCAACACCGATGCGCTCGACAATGCCCGATGCAAGCACGCTTTCATCGGTCATATTGATCAGCTGGTATTTTACGGACGAGCTGCCCGCGTTGATGACAAGAATTTTCATACAATACCCTCAAATGAGTCCTGCCATAAATTGGGTTCTGTTTTCATTTCTGCCCCTCTTCGTGCTGGACTAACCAACCCGCATCAGATGAATGTGAAAGCCTTACAGAATCGTATACCCACCGTCAACGGCCAAATCCGAGCCGGTAGCAAAGAGCGATGCATCCGAAGCGAAATATACAAACGCGCCAATCAGATCTTCCGGAAATCCCAATCTGCTTCCTTCCGGCATTTTAGCCAGCCAGATCGGCAGCATATCCGTCATGGTCGCCAGCAGCTCTGTTTGAATGTATCCGGGGCTGACGCAGTTCACTCTGATGTTATATTTCGCCCATTCCACTGCCAGTGCCTTCGTGAGATGAACGACGCCAGCTTTCGCCGCGCAGTAATTCGCAATGGTTTGCGGCACGTTCACGATCTTTGCAGACATTGACGCCGTACTGATGATGGAGCCCTTAGTTCCATGCTTTTTCATCAGTCTGGCAGCAGCCTGCGCCGTGAAGAACACTCCATTCAGGTTGACATCGATAACTGATCGGAAAGCCTTGGGATCGATGTCCATCGCTTCGTCGCCGGTGAAAATTCCGGCGTTATTGACCGCAAAATCGCAGGTCGTAAACTGCGCTTCATACTGGCCAATCATGTCGTTGACGCTATCCGGATCGGTGACGTTGCATTGCAGCGCAATGATATTCCTTCCCGTTTCTTCCGCAATTTTTCTCGCGGTCATTTCCGCCTTTTCCATGTTCATATCAACGATTGCAACGTCCGCGCCAAGCTCGGCATATGCTTTTGCAATCGTTTTTCCAATGCCCTGTGCTCCGCCGGTAATGAACCCTTTCCTGCCCTCAAGACTAAACAATTTCCTGACGTCCATTTTCATTTCTCCTCTTATTTATTTCGCGAGAACCTGAATCGAACAAGTTGCGCGTCCTGGTTTTTCACTCGTTGAGTACCAGGTGCAAAAATTTGGAATAGGAAATAAAAGAGAGCTGATTTCAGCTCTCTTCTATTGCGCTTTCATAAACATCAAGAGCTAATTAGGTATGTAGTTTACGTCGCTCTTTAACTATTGACTTGTAAGCTCTCGTGAGTTGCCTGAAAATGGAACCTCGTGTTCCAACCAAGATCGGATTATTTCAACTAGCATTTCTTGAAATAGGGCGTGTTGCAGGGCTCATTCCAGTAAGAAAGCAGCTCGTCGTCCATCCTCGCGATAAACAGCTGATATCCGCCGGTTTCCTGAACAGTCAGCAGCTCATTCACGATGCTCGCAACAACTTCAATGCCCTTGGCTTCAAGGTATCTGACGGCTGCTCTATAAGAGATCAGCATTTCCATCAGTGTCGTTGCGCCGCAGCCATTGACTACGCACATCAGCTTTTCGCCGCTGGTGATGCTTAAGTCTTTGACAAGCTCTCCCATGAGCAGAGCAACGGTTTCATCGGCGGTCTTCATC
The DNA here is from genome assembly GCA_035561095.1 of Clostridia bacterium. GTDB lineage: Bacteria > Bacillota > Clostridia > Christensenellales > CAG-138 > UBA7703. The sequence goes on from DATMYE010000018.1 coordinate 150,539, forward strand.
GGAATCTTATATCCGCCGCCTTCGCCATGCTGGCCCATGCCAACACCCATCTCATTGTCATCCAGAACAGCAAGATCTCCGCCGGTAACAGGGTGCGTAGCTCCGGTCAAGGAAACGGAAATGGCGCCCATGTTATCAACAAACTTCTGCGTTATGGCAGCAACTTCTTCCAAAGACTTGCCTTGTGCTGCGGCACCGCCGGCAATTTTGAACGCGGGGATGCAGCCGACAAAGCCGCGTCTGTTGTTCGCGTCCGCTCTCGGCGCTGTGGTGATATCTTCCTGCGTAACGATCTTGACGACATTGATGCCCTCTTTTTTTGCAGCCTTCATCGTCAGGTTCGCAGTGAGCATATCCCCCGCATGGTTTAAGACAACAAAGATGATGCCTTTGCCTTTGTCGGCAAGCTTCAGCGCTTCAATGCAGCTTTCCGGACCCGGAGCCGCAAAAATATCGCCGCAAACCGCGATATCAGCCATACCTTCGCCAACAAACCCCTGAAGCGCAGGCTCATGTCCCGTTCCACCCAGTGTTACCACGGTCACGCGATCAGCATCCTTCAGCTTCTTGTTGACAACCAGATTGCCCCTGACAAGTTCGATAATGTCCTTGTTTGCAAGCGCGAGCCCTTCCAAAAGTTCCTGTGTCAAGTTCGACGGATCGTTGATAAACTTCTTCATCATCACGGCTTTCCTCCTTATATATTCTTACTACTGATTGATTGCAGTACTAAACCCTCTGATCAAACAATACAGCGAGTATGCCCCTGCATCCATTGTTCCAATGGTTGCTTCTTTATGGAATCTCGCTCTTCCAAACTTTGCCTGGCATTGTTTGGAATACTCAGCACCAAGAAATGCTGCATCAGCGATATCCAGCAGGAGCTGCGGCAGCGGAGAAGTTGAACTCTCTGCTTTTTCGCAAGCCGGAATCAGAGTATCCATCATTGTTTTTTCGCCAACCTGGGCGTTGGAAATCATGCGGATATTTTCCAGCGCGCCGGCAAACATAGACTTAACTGCGGCTTCATTCGCTTCTTGAACGCCCAGTAGGCCCTCACCAAACCCTTCAAAGATAGAGCCATACAAAGGACCGGCGCTGCCGCCGTTGACATTCATAATGTCCTTTCCCAGCGCTTCGAACATTTCGGATAACGTTTCGTGTTCTGGTGAACTCTCTGCTTTTGCCCGAATGACTTTGCTGATTCGCCCAACGGTAACGCCATGGTCTCCATCTCCGAACTTTGAGTCAATCTCAGAAAAATCATCAATTTTCTCATCCAAAGCATCGCTTGCGCCGATCAGCATTTGAATAAAGTCCTTTTTGCGTAAAACCATTTCAGTACCTCTTTCTGTTGGGCAGACCCTTCAT
>DATMYE010000019.1:0-8327 GCA_035561095.1 Clostridia bacterium
TCGTCGGGCGGCCAGGGCGCGTCGCTGAACTTCACCAATTCCATACGGTGAATCGAGCGGCCCTGGTAGATCGTGCGGACACCGAACTCGAATCCGTCGATTGAGCGTCTCTCGTAAGCACGTTGCGCAGTCATCAACGAAAACTCCTGAGTCGCGTGCAGAAGATCCAGGCACGACGGACCGTAAGAACAAGCGCCCAGAACGCCACGCCGCGCGCGTACATCGCTTCGAGTTCCTGGACCTCAAGCATGGCTGTGATCTCGGGAGGCATCAGGCTGCATCTCCTCCAAACAGCGGGCGTGGGTGAGTTGGGCAATAGTCGCGGTCGGGCCCGACCGGTACCAGGCAGGATGCGCATAGCCAGGCATCACAGGTCCGGTCCGGGTTTTGTTTCGTCGGCTGCGGAAAATCGCATTGATAGGTCGCGTTCATCTTTCCGCAGACGGAACACTTTTTAGGGCGGGGCTTCTGCACCTTGCAGATCGCGTATCCTCCACCGGGCATGTTCACTACGACGCAGGGCATGGCGCCTCCTGCTTTCCGAACTGCTTTTCCTGGTAGAAGTGAACGCCGCAGCACGGACACCACTCCGGCCGCTCATCGATATAAAAGTCGGTCAGACACTGCGAGCAACGGAACGCGAAGACCAGGACACGGGCGCTGCCGATCTTGCTCTTCACTTCGTAGTGGAGGATGCGGGTTGCCATCACAGGCCCCCTGCTTCGCGGAGTCGCTGCACCATGTCTCGATGGTCGCGTTCGTAGCGGGCGGTGAAGAATCCGATGAGGAAGAAGATCAGTCTCATATGCGAATCAGTGCCTCCAGAGAACCGCGATACTTTTCAAGTTCGAAGTAGCGCCATCCGCGAAAGCTCTCGTAGCAAAGCTTTTCCCCAAGAGCGACGAATGGACCTGGACAGATTGCGATCCAGATACCTGGACGGAACTGCCATTCACTTTCGCGGTTGCTGATTGAGCGCAGCCGGGGAAGCTGGCCTTCACGCTCGTAGTGGAAGAATTCGCCGATGCTGAAGTGACCGAGGATCTCGCCCTGGTGTGTAAACCACATCCGCTCGACCTCTTGTTTTGGGCGTCCATTCCCAACGGAGAAATAGAAGCGGCCCCAGCAATGCGTGAACACTTTCAGCACACGCTCGCGCGGCATAAAACTTGGCCAGGTTTTGATGATGTCGCTCACGCAGCGTCCTCGCTCCCGCCGTTGACCTTTTCAACCAGGCGTTTCGCAAAATCAGCGATGTGCGAGGGGCCCCGAAGAGCACGGATGCGCTGCATGAGCGCGAATACTTCGCTTTCAAGCGGGCGCGATGCCGCCTGGATCTCTTCGGAAGTTGTCGCCATGTAATAACCGAATGGCTTCTGACGGGAGCCGGCGATTGGGAGGTCGAACTCCATGATCAGGCAGCGAACAGCTTCCTTGATCTGCCGAGGCGTGTAGTTCAGCTTTTCAGCGAAATCGGCGATCGGAGCCGCATTGCGTTCGCCAGGATGCCCCATCAACTTCTTTAGGACGGCGCGCTCACAGTCAGTGAGCGCGCGCGGTTGCGGATTGGGACCGAGCAGCAATTCCCAAGTACGCTGCCCGTAGGACGGCGTCCCAAAGAGATTCGGCGTTGTAGTCATGGTCCCGCTCCTTCGTTCTTGTTAGCCTGCTGTTGCGGTCACGCTCGGTTTGGTGTTCGTGATGCCACCCGCCGTAACGACCGGGACGAGGTTGAAATAGCTCTCAAAATAGGCCGGATTCGGGTTATCCGAGACGGCCAGAATGATTGGCTGTAAGGGCTGGCCAAAGGTGAATAGCGTGAGGAAGATGTCAGCTCCCTCAGCAACAGCCTTTCGCTGTTCTGGTGTCAGGGTCCAGCGCGACATCACCTTCACATCGGCGGATACGGAACGCAGGCAGCGAAGCGGGAGATATTCCGGCTGATCTTTCGCGTAGACGACCTCGTGTTTTTCGAGGCCATCGACGACTGGACGATCTGCGGGCAGCAGATAGTCGAATCTGCAAGGCTTTTCCATGTAACTCCTCCTATCGGTTGACCAGCGCAAGCGCTGGACGTTCGGTTGCGGTTTTGGCGGCCGCGCGGCCGCCGTCGAATACCAGGAACATCTGCCGCACTTCTTCGGCGATCAGGCGCTCTTCGTTCATCCACGCTTCGGGACCAAACTCGATCTCGATGGACCGCGTCTCGCAGCGGTAGAGCAAGAACAGGTCGCAAGGAGCGCAGTAGTGGCGCGCGCTGATGAGCTGCCGCTCGGTCTGGCGGATCTGGACTGAGACAGGTTCGTTGCCGCACAGAGGACAGAACATCAGTCATTTCCTCCCTGCGTGTGGAACTTGCGAAGCGCGAGAATGAGGTCGACTCGCGGAAACGCGAACAGGCGCTGAATGCGCTTGATCTCGTTATTGCAGCCCAGGCAAACAGAACTTCCGTCCTGATTCACGAAGACGTTGCGGGCCACGCCGCAGGCGGCGCACTCGATCATGTCGGCAGTGACGAGACCGGTTGCGCCGTCTGGCAGCGGAATTTGAACGGCGAACGAAATCACCGGGCAGCCTTTCCTTTCACCGCGATCGGCTTCACGTCGAGACGTGGCTTCTTGGGCTTGAATGACAGACACGAGTGGAAGAGCGTGGCGAGATTCTTCGGCGCTCTCGAAGGAGGAGTTGATAAAGCCGCTTCGGCGTTCGGAGCCAAGGTGAACTTCGAACTCAGGACGAACAGCTTGCTGAAGAAGTGGCCGGCGCGATTCTTCACCAGCGCGAGCCGGAGTTGCAGCACGCTGTTCTGATCGACCTCCGTGTTCACGCCGCCGATGGACGTGGCCTGGTACTGGTTGCCTTCCAGGCGAAGAGACTTGTCGGAGCCGTCCGGCGAGCGGCCCCACTGGTTCACCAGGGCCATGATCTCCGCGTCTTTGGCGGCGAGTTTCTTGTCGGCGGATTCACACTGCGTTTGGAGTGCGATCCGTTCTGCGCAGAGCTTGTCGAGCCGCGCAGCAGTTGGGGCCTTCGCTTCTGTCATTTGCTTCCCTCGGGGATAAATTGCCGCGACGGTTCGAAGCTTTTCGATTCGAACCACCGCGCTAACAAAACTTGTGCATGTGCTTCGCCGCAAACGGGGACAAGCACATCGCGCTTACCAACAAATTTCGCTTCGTCCGGGTCCCACTCCCTCACACAGAGGATCGCGTCGCCATTGCAGATCTCGCGGCATTCGACCAGGAACCAGCGATTTGCCTCGCCCTTCTGCACGCCGCAAACCTTGCAGTAGAAGACCTGCGCGACACACGACTTGGGAGCGGCCGTCATCGAGAATTCCTTTCTCGTGCGGCGTCAGCTCGTGGCCCAAAGACCACGACGAAGACGGTGGTACCGCCAAGGAGCAAGCCAAGTACGAATGTGCCCAGGGCGACAGCGATCGCGATTCCGTTCACGGCAGCACCTGCCATTTCCAGTCGTCGTAATGCAGCCAGGCGCGATACGCGTTGAACGCAATCAGGGCAATGAACGCCATGACCATGAGCGGCCAGACATAGCGATCGAAGATCTGGTTCGCGCGGTCGTAGGGGTTCATCGTGCGGCCTCGGTCTTCTTCTGGAGTTCGGCGAGATCAAATCGACGTAGCTCCCGATTTACCTGATCAATTGCGTCCGTCAGGCGCAGGCCGTACGTCTCGGTGACGAAGCTCTCGACTTCTTCAGAAGCCGCGAGTAATTCAGTGATCGCGCTACGAAGCTGGCTATCCATTCGCGGCCTCGCTTTCCGGATTCAGGGCCTTCAGGTCCGCGATCGCGCGGTCGATCGATTCCCTGGCGGAGATGGCGTACACCATCGCGGTCTCAAAATCGGTGTCCGCCGCGCTGCGCGCTTTCACGTAACGCTCGTAGGTGAGGTTCAGATTGATCCGGGCGCTCTCGATGCGACCAAGGATCTGCGGGCGGCTGAGAATCGTTCGAGCGCTCATGCGGCGATCCTCCCGTTCTGCTGCAGGAACTGTTTCGCTTTCTCGTACCACTCGATGTAGCCATTCGCGATGTGCGTCCAGAGACCGTTCTTGATGTCGCCGGGCAGCAGCTTGTAACAGGGTTTGCAGAACGACTGCTGTTCGCGTTTGCGGCGTCCGCAGGCGCAGTGAGTGGATTCGAGATCGCGCAGAGCACGAAGGCGCGGATCCTGCTCGACGGCGGCTTCGAAGACTGAAGCTTGACGTTTCACTGTTCCACCTCCCACATGCCGACGCGCTGTTCAGCCAGGCGCTGGCGCTCACGAGCGAGCTCGCGCAGAGACTGAAGCGCTTCCGGCTGCGCGACCAGCTTCGCCATCGCATTGCGATAAACCTGCCAAACGCGCTGCCGAGTTATGCCGAGCCGCTCTGCAATCTCAGGAAGGCTCATTGCCGCGAAGCCTTCCTCGATCGCGGCGCGCGGGATGGCGGGATAGTTGTGGACCACGACGCGGCGGCTCATGCTTCACCGCCCCTCTGCGCCAGGGCTTCGCGGGTTTCGTTGATGGCGTTGAAGAGGCGGCGCGCCTGGAAGTACTGCACCTTTTCCTGCGAGCGGAGTACCGTCGCGCGCGACCCGTCGACCAGCTTCTTCAGCTTCGCGTCGGCTTCCTTCTTGCCAAACATGGCGCGGAGCATGTCGCCGATCTCGTCATCGGCGATCTTCCAGGCTTCGGTTTCGTCCAGGCCTGGAAGTGATTTGCCCTGGCGGAAGCGGGACATCCATTGTTCGAGGGTGAGGGCGTGGCGAATAAAGTTGCGATGAAGCTCGTGCGATCCCTGGAAGACGAGGCCCGTGTACGGTGGCCGATCGTAGAGCTCGCGGATGACTTCCAGGCACTCGACGCTGAGGTGCTGGGCCTCATCAAAGATCAACAGCGCCCTTATGCCACGAAACTCATGACGAAGGTTGCGAATGATGCGGTCAATGTTTCCCAAGCCCGCGATGCCGCAAGCCTCCGCCACCCGCTTCATTAAATCGAGCGGACGCAGGTGCCCACCGCGCGAGTAGACGATGTGGACGCGCCGGTTGCCCTTGGCCTCTTCGATGTTGACTCGCTGCTGGAAGAATTCTGCGACCCACGTCTTTTGAGTTCCCGGATCTCCGTGGACGTAATAGGCGTATCCGTTCGCAAGCGCTTTGCTGTAGTACTTCAGCAACAGTGACGTGTTGCGCGTCTCGTGAAGCTTGCCTTGCTGGTGCTGCGTCGCGCCGATAGGATGAGCCGTCATATATCCCATCAGCGCTGCTCGAATTGCTGTGTCGTGAGAGGCGACATTCGCGTACGAGCCGTTGAGCCAGTTGCGAATCGAAGAGTCCGCATAGCCGATCCGCATCGCGATATCCGCAGAGGTGAGCTGTGTGCGCGCCATATAGTCGCGGACCTCTTTCACCGCCGCGTCGTACTCCGGCAAGTCGAGAGCCATCAACTGCCGTCGTTCTTCGAGAGAGAGAGCCATGAACGTTCCTTAGTTGTCGGAGAGGATGTCGTCGACGACGTCCTCTACGAATTGCGGAGCCGTGGCCGGAGCCAGACTGCCGCGTATCGGGGCCGGTAAAGCTTTTGGTTCAGGTACAAAATCGTTGGGCGCGGAGATGGCGGCGCGGCGACGGAACATGTCCACTTCGCTTTCCACCTGCGCTCCGATAGCCTGGAGATGCTGTTCGACAGCGCGCTTAACCGCCCGGCGCGTACGCATCGAGTGCTTTACGTCATCTCGCGAGATGGGACCGTGCGCGACCAGCTTTTGTGCGCGAATGCGGCCGAGCGGAGTGCCGGCGTGGTCGAGCACGATCGCGTCCCCGATGTCATAGGGATCGCACGCGACGAGGACGGAGCGTCCGATCAACGAGAACAGTGCGGCGCTGGATTCGATGTCAGCAGGCTCATAGCGCTCGTTGAACATCTGGACGGTTCCACCTTCGAGGACCTGGCGCGTTTCACGCTTCCAGAAAAGCTCCTGGATGTAGTCGTGTGAGTCGAGGCGGCGCGCATTCGCCGGGTACTCCTCCTGAAACACCTCGTTCGGCGTACGCCCTTCCATGCCGCGCCCGCTGTGCGCGCGATATTCGTCGTTGTAGTCCTCGAAGACCCACAGCGCCGCGATGCGAATGAATTCGCTTGCCGGCATGAGTGGCGTCGCCGCGCGCTTCCTTTCAAGGAACTGTTTGTGTTCTTTTAGGACCAAGTCGCATTCTTCGGGACGGTTCGAGGGAGAGTCGCCGCAATAGAAGGGGCCAAAGCGTGAATCGAAACGCTTGCGGACGGTGGAGAACCAACTCTCGATCAGCTTCGACTGGGGATGTTTCGGAATACAGTACTGCGGTTCGACGCCGAGACGGTGAAGCACGCCACTGGCTTCAATCGAGTAATCGATACGGCCAATCGATTCGTAGTCCTTGCCGTTGTCGATGTAGAACTTTTGCGGGATGCCGAAGCTAACAACGGCATGGCGGAGCGCGGTCGAGACCGTGTGCCCGCTCGGTTGAGCATTCCAGTTTGCGCCGACGATCTTCCGCGAACGCATGTCCAGGATGGCAGTCAGCCATGGCCGAATCGCGATGCCGCGCGGAATTCCCGAGAAGCAATCGTTCCAGACCCAAACGTCATGCTTGCCGTGATCGCTGACCCACACCTCGTTAATGGCCACGGCGAAGTCGCGGATGAGAATCGGAGAGCATTTAGCCTCGTACACAGTGGAGCCTTCGCGGCCGTAGATCTTGACCGGCTCGGGGAGCTCATCCGTGTTCTTCAGGAAAGCCCGGACCGTGGTGTAGGAGGGAATCTTCTCGCCATTCGTGTCGAGCGAATTCCATGACTCCTTCAGGCGCTCGTACGTCATGCGGTACGTGAGGCGGTCGCGAAAGTACTTCGAAATTACGAACGCCCTTGCCTGCGCCAGGTGTTCCTTGGCAAAGAATCGGGAGGTTCCACTATCGCTGCGTATTTTGTCGGCGAGCCCGGCGAGTCCTTCCTGGCGAAAGTTGAGTGCCCATTGATAAACGGTGCTTTTGCTGACATTGCACTGCTCGGCGATGAAACCGGCAAGAGCGTCGATGCTCGTAAATCGCCGCCCATCGGCAGATGTGATATCTGGCCGGCGCTTCGTGCGCTGGCAATCGAGGAGCGGCTGAATTGCCGCAAGCCGTTGTTCCGCCTGGCGATGCTGCTCCTCGTTGACGATCATGCGCCGCATCGTCGGTGGGGCCGCGTGACCGGCCCCGTTTAAGCAGGCATTAGGATTTAAGCTCTGCGGCGGCAGCACCTGGCCCGACGATCTCGTGGCGAGTTCCTGCGAAGCGCTCGTCAATTGCTGGCGCGAATACTTCGCCTGGAATTCGGCTGGTAGTGAGTCGACAAAGTAGGCGCGCGGGCGGCGACCTGACCGCTCAGCATCTACGTAGCGCCACTCGATTTCCTTCAGTTCCGCCTTTAGGCGAACGGTGCGATCGGACCACCCGGTGAGGGCAATGAGTTCGTCTTTGGTCACACACGGGCGTGGTCGACTCATCGCGCGGCCCCCATCGCGATCGCTTTAGCATTCTCGAAATCGCGATCGGCCCGTTCCTTCACCTCCAATCGCTCCGCCAAATTCAGGAGTTGCGATTGGCGCTGGTTAATGAGGCGCAGCCCTAATGGACGAAGCAGGCAAACCAAGAGCCTGTAATCTCCGGTCGACTGACAAAAGGCTGGGATGAACTGAGCCGGGAAACGATGGGGCTTGCTTTCGGCAGTGTAGTCATTGAGCATTTGCTCCGTGACTTTTCCTGCAACGAGATAGCTCATCTCGTCGGCGATTTGCGCCCGGCTCTTGTTGCACCGTTTGATCGCTTCGGCGACAACGGCCCTGACAACCGATTCGATGTCCAGGCTCCCCGGCACGGCGTCTTGGTCAAAGAGGCCTGCCTGAATTGTGTCGCCGATTCTTTGTTCGTCAGTAGGCATGTCGTTTCCTAAGTCGAAAGCCCGACAATGTCGGGTATGGACGGAGCCCTAAGCTGTCTTCCTTTCAAGCCGACGAAATTCGCGGACCAACGCCTGCTCGATACGTCGAGACCGTTTGAGTCCACGCGCGACCCGCGAAACCAGCGAAGGATGTACGCCTTCGCGACGGGCTATGCGCGAGTAAATTCCGTAAAAACCCCGGTAGAGTTCGGCCCTTCGCCTATGGCTGGGCGACGTGTTATTTTCGGGGTCACAGGTGATGACCTTCATAAGTACACTTATATAAGTGCATTTATAAGGAACGTCAAGGAGAAAGTGCAGACAGGTGCCAAATTGGCGAAACCTGATTGGGCGGA
>DATMYE010000020.1:0-16190 GCA_035561095.1 Clostridia bacterium
CTATACTATTATTCGCCATCGCTAGAAAACAACCATTTTGCTGAAATCGTAGAATTCATAAAGTCAAAACAATTAGATGTAAGAAGTATGGATGATGTATTCAAATGGTGGTCTCAGGAAAGTATTGTCGGTAAATTCGAACACGATCTTGTTCTCGAAGTCTTACAAGAGCTAGGCTATACTCGAAAAGAAATTCCTAACTAAGTGTTTCTTCAATCTACAAGCTACTCTGCTAAAGAGCAGGGTAGCTTATTTTTGCCGAGAATATATTTTTGGTTTCTCCCAATTGTCTGAAACCCGATTTTCGACGGAATTCCTGCATGATTGCGCGGTTTTTGTGGCTTTGGGTGCCATGATTCCGCCGCAATGGTTTGAAATAGAAACGCAGCGGAAACACGACAGTTTTGCAATTTCCGTCTATTATAATACACAGAAAGGCAGCGAACATTCGCTAGCCGTCTGAAAGGAATCTTTATGATGATGTATCGTTATTTCCCCGGGAGGATGATGGGCGGCCACTTGTTCGGCCTGATCCTCACCGTGCTTGTCATCGTCGGTATCGTGCTGTTGATCGTCGTCCTCGCGAGCCGCAAAAACAAGACCCCCGTTGCCTCCGCCGCGCAGGGAGCAGCTCCCGTTGCGCAGGATCGCTTCCTCGCCATTCTCAACGAGCAGCGTGCCGCTTCCGGCATGGGCGCCGCCGAGTATGAGGAGCGCAAGCTGGTTCTCGAAGGCGGACGCGCGGACAACCACGCCAACGCGGAGATCGTTTCCCTCAAGGAGCGCTATGCCCACGGCGAACTGACCACGAGCGCCTATGTGGAGGCGCGCAACAAGCTGCTCGGCCTCGGCTAAGCCAAAAAAGCGCAAAATCCGCGCGTTTTGCGGGCGGGAACCAACCCGCCCGCTTTCCGTTTTGGCAGGCCTGCGCCGCCGGACGCACGGATGTCCAAAACTTTTTTGCAAGATCGCAATCCTCTGGCGTCAATATATAATTGAAAACGATTGTTTCCGCGCGCGGCGCATGCTATATTGAATTCATCTTCTGCAAATCGCACGGGAGGGAAAACGACATGCTCACCTATGGCGGACGGGAAGCAACCCCGTCGGAGCGGTCAGCCGCCGCGGACTTTATCTCCCGCTTTTCCCAGCAGCCGGAAACGCTGCAGTTTCCTGAGGTTGCCGTGCTGGAAACGGACAGCTTCGGTCGCGTGATGGTCTTTTTGCGCGTGCTGCATGCGGACGGTCTCGAGGAGCCGCTGCTGATCATCTTCAAGGAACTGCGCGATGACGGCGGATATCTCGCAGGCCCCAAGTCGATTTTGCGTGTGCGCGCCGCCTCCTATTATGCAGGAATCGAGCACCACAAGACCCGCAACAGCTGGGAGTGCCCGCCGGACGCGGAGCCGGACTTTGGAGACTAAAACGCAGGATTTGAAACCACATCATGCAAAATTCAGTATTTCACTAAAAAAATATCGATCTTGACAATTGACGAAAAAAGCAGGATTCTAGCAACGTACCCATTTCTTTTCCAGGGTGGACACCATGATGAAAGCGGCAGGCTTGATCACCGTTGCTGGGCAGTCGCTGAGGATGCATGCGTTCAAACCGCTACTGCCGATCGACGGAACCCCGATGATAGCCCTCACAGCCGACGTGTTCTCCAAAGCGGGAATCACGGACTTATTCGTCGTGGTCGGAAAACGCGGCGAGGAGATCATCTCGGCGCTGGACGGGTACAACGCGCACTTTCTCTGGAACAATGCATTTGTGGAGACGGAGATGTTCGCCTCCTTTACGATCGGACTCAACGCCATCCGCCGCGCGGGCCTGTTTGACGCCTGCTTCCTGCTCCCGGGCGATATGCCCGCCGTCGAGCCGGAGGTGCTCAACAGCCTCATGCACGAGATGGAGACCGGCGGCTGGGATGTCGTCTTCCCCAGCACAGGCACGAAGCGCCTGCATCCGCCGCTGATCCACGCAAGACTGTTTGATGCGCTGATCGCCTATTCCGGCGAAGACGGGCTGCGCGGCGCGTTCCGCGCGCTGGGAGCTTCGATCGGCTACGTGGTCACCCAGCAGGCAGGCTGCCGGCTGGATGTCGACACGCCGGAGGATTACGAGCGCGTTTCGCAGTATCTGCACACAAAACACGCCGGGGAGGATGAAGCATGAGCACCGTTGCCGTCATCCTCGCCGCGGGCGAACCCCGGCAGATGAGCCACTTTCAGCCGATGCTCAAGCTCAACGGAAAGAGCGTCATCCGCCGCCAGATCGAGGTATTTCACGCCGCGGGCGTGGGCGACATCCTGATCGTGACCGGTTATCACGCGGGCATGCTGGAGCGCCACCTCGCGGGCGAGAGCGTCCGCTTTGTCAAAAACGAGGAGTTCGCGACCACGGATATGATGGCATCTGTCCAGTGTGCGCTCCGTGCGCTGCCGCAGGATTGCGACCGCGCGCTGATCACGCCGGGCGACGTGCCGTATCTCAACGCGGATACCATCAAGGAGCTGCTGCGCTCCAACAAGACCGTCGCGATTCCGAGCTTTCGCGGCAGCGCGGGACACCCCGCGATGATCCGCAAGAGCTGCTTTTCTTCCTTAATGAGCTACGCGGGCGAACGCGGATTGCGCGGCGCGCTTGCGCAGTGGAAACGCGAGACGGAGTTTGTGCCGACCGACGAAAACGGCATGCTCATCGATATCAACACCGAATCGGACTACCAGCGCGAACAGCGCGAGCAGACGCGGGTCAACCCCGTGCTAACCGCGGCACTGACCGTCTCTCTGGGCGAGAGCGGCATCGACGAACGCGGCATTCGCCTTTTGGAATGCATTGAGCAGGAGCAGTCGCTCCAGCGGGGAGCCGCCAGAGCGGAGCTTTCCTACAGCAACGCGTGGCTAACCCTCAACCGCATGGAAGAGGCGCTGGGCTGCAGACTCGTGGAGCGAAAGCTGGGGGGAGCCACCGGCGGCGGCAGCAGCCTCACGCAGGAAGGGCTCAATTGGGTCGCGCGATATCGCCGCCTCGAACGGGAGCTTTCCGCGGCGCTTTTGGTGATCCAGCACAAAGAATTCGACTAAGACACATCTGATATACACGTAAGATAGAAAAACAACCGACTTTTCCGAAAAGACATTCATACACTTAGACTGATCTGAACACGCAACCTTTGTTTCTCTTTCACTTTTTTACTTGACGACAACCTTATGAAATGAATATTGGTTTGGCCATTCCCCCGCAGGGGTTTTTATACTTCATTCAGAAATGAGAGGAGAACCGTTCTTGAGAGATTTTGTGTATCTTGCTCCTGAAACACTGGAGGAAGCCGCCGCGCTCAAACTGGAGCACGACGACAAGGCGATCTTCATGGCTGGCGCAACGGACGTCATTATCCGCCTGCGCGACCACCTGATCGCGCCGGATTTCGTGATCGACCTGAAGAACATCCCCAACATCGGCGGCATCACGTTTTCCGAGACCGACGGCCTGCACATCGGCGCGCTCGCGACCATGACGCAGATTGCAACCAACGAGCACGTGCTGCGGCACTATCCCTATCTTGCCGAAGCCGCGGCCTATGTCGGCGGCAGGCAGATCCGCAACCGCGCGACGTGCATCGGCAACATCGTCAACGCTTCCCCGCTGGCGGACACGGCGACCCCGCTGTATGTCCACAACGCGGTGGTAGAAGTGTACGGCTTGCCCGGCTGCCGCGAGATTCCGATTCAGGAGTTCATCCTGTTCGTCCGCAAGGTCGCGCTCAAGCCCGGTGAACTCGTCACGGGCATCCGCGTGCCATACCTCGCGGGCACAAAAGGCGTGTTCCGCAAGGTCGCGCGCCGCAACGAGGTCGATCTTTCGACCGTCTGCGGCACGGTGCTCAAAACCGGAGAAGAATACCGCATCGCGATGGGCTCTGTTGCGCCCACCCCGCTGCGCCTGCCCAAGACCGAAGCGCTGCTCAAGGGCAAGCCGCTATCCGATGCTTTGATCGCCGAGGCGGCAGCGCTCGCGGCGACCGAAGTCAGCCCCATCGACGACGTACGCGCAGACCGGCAGTACCGGCTGGATATCGTTTCGTACCTCGTGCGCGACGGGCTCACGAAACTGCGCTAAGGAGGAAACCAGCATGGAATATTGTGTGAAATTCTGCGTCAACGACGAGCCGGTCGAGCTGACCGTCTCCGGCAGCGAAACGCTACTGCATGTGTTGCGCGAAAAGCTCGGATATACGGGCACCAAGGAAGGTTGCGGAGCCGGTGAGTGCGGCGCCTGCACCATCATTATGGATGGTCAGGCCGTCAACGCCTGCCTCGTGCTCGCGCCCGAAGCCAACGGCAAGGTCATCACTACGGTGGAAGGCCTAGCGCACGGCGAAACACTCAGCCCGCTGCAGGAGTCATTCATCGAACATTCAGCGCTCCAGTGCGGCTTCTGCACGCCCGGCATGCTCATGAGCGCCGAGGCGATGCTCCGCGAAAACCCCACGCCCACGCGCGAAGAAATCAACCGCAACATGTCCGGCAATCTCTGCCGCTGCACGGGCTATAAGAAGATCGTAGAAGCCATTGAAGACGTGGTTGCAAAGGGGGTTTATCAGAAATGAACGTAGTAGGTCAGTCTGTTGAACGCTTAGATGCGATCAAAAAAGTAACCGGCACCGCCGTATTTGCGGACGATATCCAGTTCTCCCGCCCGCTCTACGCGCAGGTGGTGCGCTCTCCCCATGCGCACGCAAACATCATCTCCATCGACCTCACCGCGGCGCAGTCCCTCCCGGGCGTGCGCAGCGTGATCACCGGCGAGTGCTATAAAAAGCGCGCCGGATTGTATCTGGAAGACAAGAACTTCATCGCAGTCGGCAAAGCGCGCTATCGCGGCGAACCCGTCGCGGCTGTTGCCGCCGATTCGCCGGAGATCGCCCGCCGCGCCTGCGAACTCGTCAAGGTGGAATACGAAGTGTTGCCCGCCGTCACCGATTCACTCGAGGGCATGAAGCCCGATGCGCCGGTCATCCACCCGGACCTCGGTTCCTACAAGGTGCTGCCGATCTTCTACCCGAAACCCGGCACGAACATCTCGCACCACTACGTGCTGAGAAAAGGCGACGCCGACAAGGCGTTTGAAGAGGCGGATCGCGTGTTCGACCACAGCTTCTATATTCCGCACGTCCAGCACGTGCCGATCGAGCCGCACGCCTGCACCGCGCAGTATATGCCGGACGGCGACCTGACCATCTGGGCGGCCTGCCAGAGCCCCTTTGCCGTGCGCCGCGCGCTGGCGGAGACGTTCGACTTCCCGCTTAACAAGATCCGCGTCATCTCGAAAGCCGTCGGCGGCGGTTTCGGCTGCAAAGCCGGCACCACGCTCGAAGGCATCGTCATCCCGCTCGCGATGCTCAACCCCGGCCGTCCGGTCAAAATGACCTACACGCGTGAGGACGAGTTCCAGAACGCCTATGTACGCCAGGGGCTGCACATCAACATCAAGACCGCCGTGCGCAAGGACGGCAAGATCATCGGTTCCAAGAACGTGCTCGCCTGGGACGGCGGCGCGTATACGGAATACGGCGTCAACATCGTCAAGGCCGCGGGCTGGGGCTGCGTGGGTCCGTATGATATCGACAATATCGCGACCGACAGCTACTGCGTCTACACGAACCATCCGGTCGGCGGGCCTTACCGCGGATTCGGCATGTGCGAAATCCACTTCGGTATCGAGCAGAATATAGACATGATCGCCAAGGAGATGGGTCTCGACCCGCTCGCCATGCGCAAGCTCAATGGCATCCGCGAAGGCGGCAAGAGCGCAACGGGACAGACCATCGACGTCGCGGGCTATCAGGAGTGCCTCGACCGCGCGGCAGCTCTGATGGAGCTGAATAAGCCCAGCGCGCCCAGCGGCAGCCCGACAAAGCTCCGCGGCAAGGGCATCGCGGGCGGCTGGAAAGCCCCGTCGATGCCGACGGACGTCGCCTCCTCCGTCATCATCCGTATGAACGAGGACGGCACGTTTATGCTGCTCGCCTCCTGCCACGATATCGGCCAGGGATCGGACACCATCATGGCACAGATCGCCGCGGAAACCCTCACGGTTCCCGTTGAGAAGATCAGCGTCCGCACCGGCGACACCGACCACACCCCGTATGAATGGCAGACCGTCGCTTCCCGCTCGACCTATTGCGCGGGCAACGCCACCAAGCTTGCCGCGGAGGACATCCGCAACAAGATTCTGGAGCTTGCGCAGATCAAGATGGGCACGTGGAAGAACGACCTGTATCTCGAAGGCGGATTCGTCTGCCGCAAGTTCTATCCGGATCAGAAGGTGCCGCTTGCCGCGTTCGCGCTGGGCCTCACCCTGCCGGATCAGAGCGGTATCGGCGGACCCATGATCGGCGTCGGTTCGTTTGTGGTGCCGAACAACATCGCGGCCGACAAGAAGACCGGCCTTTCGCCCAAGCCCGTCGCGTTCTGGAGCATGGGCGTCAACGGCGCAGAGGTCGAGGTCGACATCGAAACCGGCAAGGTCAAGGTGCTCAAGATGGTCTCCGTCTTCGACGCGGGCAAGGTCATCAACCCCGCGATGTACGAAGGCCAGGCCGAGGGCGCGATGGTGCAGGCGATGGGTACCGCGCTGTATGAAGAGCTCAAGCTCAAGGACGGCAGAGTCATGAACCCGAGCTTCGTGGACTACAAGATCCCCGCGTTCGAGGACATGCCGGAGATGATCGTCGAGGCCATCGAAAATCCCGAACCCACCGGCCCCTACGGCGCGCGCGGCATCGGCGAAATCACGATGGTGCCGGGTGCCCCGGCCATCGCCAACGCGGTAGCCAACGCCATCGGCGTACGCTTCCTGCGCATGCCGCTGACGCCCGACGTGGTGCTCAAAGCACTGCGGGAGAAGAAGGCAGCCGAAGCCAAATAGTATGACAGAAAAGTAATACTTATCGAACCAAACAGGCCGTTTGCGCATGCAGGCGGCTTGTTTTTTGCTATTTTACAATCCAAAACCCCGAAATTTTACATTTGTTTAACGGAAATGAGATGTTTATCAAACCCTTTTCCTCTATGATAGACGAGAACGAAAAGAGAAAAGCCTAGAAAGAGGAAAAGGAGAGAAGATGAAATCTGCGTCCCACCATGCCATGGGGCATCTGTTGTACGAAGCGCTGACCGCGCAGGGCGTCCAGCTCGACCGCGAATTGTTCGTCCTCGGCAACCTGCTGCCGGACTATATGCCGGAGCTGATTCTGAATCCGCACTTCACGCTGAAATGCCAGCGCGAGATCCATATTTTCACCGAAGCGCTCGCGGGGCAGCCCGTCGTCCGCGGCGAACAGCTGCCGCCGGAATACACGCTGCGCCTCGGCATCCTCTGCCATTACCTGACGGATTACTTCACCTTTGCGCATACGCCGGGATTCAGCCTCGGGCTGAAGGAACACGGCGCGTATGAGTTGCGATTGAATGATTATTTCCGTACGCACTATACGCAGGAAGAAAGCACGCTGCAATCCTTCAATTTCGGCAGTTGCGAGAACGCGCGCGACGTGGTCAGAGAAATCTACCGTTTGAAGCGCGACTACTGTGCGGAAGGCTGCACACTCTCCCGCGATGTGAAGCATGCATTTTCCGCTTGCCTCGGCTCCATACGCGAACTTGTGGCCATCTCCGAGGAGCGGGAAGAGCACGCGCGCGCAAAGCGCCGCATTTCCTTCTTTACCGCAGAACGCTACGCCTTCAAGGATGCGGTTTGCACGAGACGTATCACCCCGCGCAAAGCCTGGTGCCCGATCGCCGCTTGCGTCTAAAATAGGAAGTCTTTCGGTGCTGGCGCGCCGATCCTGCTAAAACAATCGAATCCTTCCGGCGAACCGCGCCGTTTATGAAGAACCGCCTTGCAGACATGCAGGGTGGTTTATTCATTTTATGTGTCCAAGTTTGCCCCAATCAGTGGTCTCCGCGTGAATATTATGCATATTACTGCATAATATTCAGCTTCGTTACGAACCAAACAGACTTTTATCAAATAATTCCTCACAATTTCAAAAATAGTACTTGACTATTTATGCTGTTATTATTAATATATATGCAATTCACCAATTGGAGGCAAGTACCATGTCGAACATCAAGAAGATCGTTTTAGCCTATTCCGGTGGGCTGGATACATCCGTCATCATCCCGTGGCTCAAGGAAAACTACCCCGGCTGCGAAGTCATCGCCGTCGCCGGCGACGTCGGCCAGGGCATGGGCGAGCTCGATGGTCTCGAGCAGAAGGCGCTCAAAACGGGAGCCAGCAAGCTCTACGTCGAAGACCTCACCAATGAGTTTGTCGATGATTTCATCGTGCCGACGCTGAAAGCGGGCGCGATCTACGAAGAATATCTGCTCGGCACCTCCTTTGCGCGTCCCGTGATCGCCCAGCGCATCGCCGAGATCGCCCTCAAAGAGGGCGCGGACGCCATCGCGCACGGCTGCACCGGCAAGGGCAACGATCAGGTTCGCTTCGAACTTGCCATCAAGCACTTTGCGCCGAACATGAAGATCATCGCCCCTTGGCGTGAATGGGAGCTCAAGAGCCGCGACGACGAAATCAACTACGCCGAGGCGCACAACGTCCCGCTCAACGTCAGCCGCGAGACGAGCTATTCCAAGGACAAAAACCTCTGGCACCTCTCCCACGAGGGGCTGGATCTGGAAGACCCGTCCAATGAGCCTCTTTATAAAAAGGATGGCTTCCTCGAGATGAGCGTCAGCCCGGAGCTCGCGCCGGACAAACCCACCTACATCACCCTCGGGTTTGAACAGGGCGTGCCCGTCTCTCTCGACGGCAAAAAGATGAGCACGAAGAGCATCATCCTTGCCCTCAACGAAGTCGGCGGCGCAAACGGCATCGGTCTACTCGATATCGTGGAAAACCGGCTCGTCGGCATCAAATGCCGCGGCGTCTACGAAACCCCCGGCGGCACGATCCTCTACAAGGCGCACGAGGCGCTGGAGACCATCACGCTGGACAAGATGACCGCGCACAAGAAAGCGGAACTCGCGATCACCTACGCCGAGCTCGTCTATAACGGCCTCTGGTTCTCTCCGCTGCGGGAAGCCCTCGCGGCCTTCGTCGACAAGACGCAAGAGAACGTCACCGGCACGGTGAAGCTGAAGCTCTACAAGGGCAACATCATCAAAGCCGGCATCGAGAGCCCCTACAGCCTCTATTCGGAAGCCATCGCCACCTTCGGCGAGAGCGACTATAATCAGAAGGACGCAGAAGGCTTCATCAACCTCTTCGGCCTGCCCACCAAGGTCAACGCCATGGTGCAGGAGAAGAACAAGAAGAAATCCGTTCTCTCCGGCCTGTTTAAATAAGCCGGAAACAATCGAAGCAAGCAGCAAACGCGATGCGCCCGCCTCCGGCGGGCGCTCGTTCCCAAAAATCCTTCCCGCATGGGAACGACACGACAGACGAGGGTGACACGCAAATGGAAAAACTCTGGACAGGCAGAACAGACGGCGCAAACGAAGCATTGGCGGACGCATTCAACCGCAGCATCGCGTTTGACGCGCGCATGTTTGAGGAGGATATCACGGGCAGTATGGCGCACGCCGCCATGCTTGGCAGCGTCGGCATCCTCCCGCAGCAGAGCGTGGACAACATCCTTGCGGGTCTTGAGGGCATCCTCAACGACATCAAGTGCGGCCTCGTCAAGATCGATCCTCTCGCAGAGGACATCCACTCGTTTGTGGAGCTGGAGCTCACCCGCCGCATCGGCGACGACGGTAAGAAGCTGCACACAGCCAGAAGCCGCAACGACCAGGTCGCGGTCGATCTCCGGCTCACGCTCAAAAAAGAGATCGTCGAGCTGGTCAGCCTCACCAAATCACTGATCGCGGCGATTGCGGACGTGGCCCAGCAGCACGCGGACACCGTGATGCCGGGATACACCCATCTGCAGCGCGCGCAGCCCGTCACCTTCGGGCACTGGATTTTAGCTTACGCGTTCATGCTTTCGCGCGATATCAACCGGCTCAATAACGCCGCGGACAACATGAACCTCTCTCCCCTCGGCGCCTGCGCGTTCGCGGGGACGACCTACACGATCGATCGCGGCATGACCGCGAAAGCCCTCGGCTTTGCGGGAGCGTTGCCGAACTCCGTGGACGCGGTGGCGGATCGCGACTTCTGCGTGGAGCTTGCCGCAGCCATCAGCATGCTGATGACGCACCTTTCCCGTTTTTCGGAGGAGATCATCCTCTGGACGAGCTGGGAGTTCCGGTTTGTGGAGCTTTCGGACGCGTTTTCCACCGGCAGCTCGATTATGCCGCAGAAGAAGAACTCCGATATGGCGGAGCTCGTTCGCGGCAAGACCGGGCGGGTGTTTGGGGATCTGATCACCCTGCTGACCATGATGAAGGGCTTGCCCCTTGCCTACAACAAGGATTTGCAGGAGGACAAGGAAGCAATCTTCGACGCGATCGACACGGCAAAGATGTGTCTCGCGGTATTCGCGCCGATGATCTCCACCATGACAGTTAAACCGGAGAACATGCGAAAAGCGGCTGCGGAAGGCTTCATCAACGCGACGGACGCTGCGGACTACCTCGTGAAAAAGGGTATGCCGTTCCGCACCGCGTACAAGATCACGGGGCAGCTCGTTGCCCACTGCATCGCACATAAGCAGACACTCGAAACCCTGCCGCTGGGCGACTATCAGGCAATGAGCGAACTATTCACAGACGACATTTACGAGGCGGTCAGCCTCGATACCTGCGTGAAGAGCCGCATCTCCGAGGGAGGCACCTCGCCGGAGTCGGTAACCGCGCAGATAGAGAATATTCGGAAGACGGTTCTGAAATAATGACAGCTTTCGCGGCAAGGAACCAGAGTTGGGAGACGATGTTCAGATGACGAAAATATTTATCGACGGCAAAGAGGGAACCACGGGATTGCGGATCTATGACCGCCTGTCCCAGCGCGCGGATTTGACGATGCTCACGCTGCCGGAGCGGGAACGAAAGAATCCCGAACTGCGCCGCGAGCTGCTCAACGGGTGCGACGTCGCGATTCTCTGCCTGCCGGAGGATGCGGCCATCGAAGCCTGCGACATGGTGGCAGAGCCGCACGTGCGAATCATCGATCCTTCCACCGCGCACCGCATCAGCGACGGCTGGGTCTACGGCCTGCCGGAAGCCTGGGACGGCGGATGGCAGCAGCTCGACGGCGCGACCCGCGTGAGCGTGCCCGGCTGCCACGCGAGCGGATTTCTCGCGCTGACCGCGCCGCTGATCGCCGCGGGAATCCTCAACAAGGACGCTCTGCTCAGCTGCACATCTCTCACAGGCTACAGCGGCGGCGGGCACAAGATGATCTCGCAATACGAGTCCGACTATCGCGACGTGCTGCTCAAATCACCGCGCCTCTATGCGCTGGGTCAGCAGCACAAGCACCTGAAAGAGATGCAGCACTACAGCGGACTTAGCACCGCTCCTGCGTTTTTCCCGGTCGTTGCGGACTACTTCAACGGCATGCTCACGATCATCTCGGTGTTCCGCGAGCAGCTGGCGGACGGATTTGATGTCAGCGACATCCGCGACCTCTACCGCGCGCGATACACGGGCCCTATGGTGCGCTACTGCGAGGCGATGGACGAGCACGGCTATCTCGCCAGCGGCAAGCTGAAGGACTTGGACGGCATGGACATCTCCGTCGCCGGAAACGAGGAGCGTATTACACTCTTGGCACGCTTCGACAACCTCGGCAAGGGAGCCTCCGGCGCCGCGATCCAGCTCATGAACATTCTCATCGGCACAGACCCCTACGCTGGGCTGACGCTGGGTAAATGAACGAAACGCTTGGAGCGAAGCGTTTGGAAGGAATAAATATGAAGCAAGTTGATGGCGGCGTATGTGCCGCGAAAGGATATACTGCCGCGGGGGTTTACTGCGGCATCCGCAAAAACAAAAGCAAGAAAGACCTCGCGCTGATCTACAGCGAGGTGAAAGCCGCCTGCGCCTGCGTCTACACGCAGAACCTCGTTAAGGGCGCGCCCATCCTCGTCACCAAGACGAACGTGGCCGACGGCTACGCGCAAGCCATCATCTGCAACAGCGGCAACGCCAACACCTGCAACGCAAACGGCGTCGAGATCGCGACACAGATGTGTGACCTGCTCGGCTCCGCGCTGAAGATTGCAGCTAGCGATATCGTGGTCGCGTCCACGGGTGTGATCGGAAAGCCGCTGGACATCGAGCCCATCGCGAGCGGCATCGAGCCGCTGATCGCGGCGCTCGGCGACGACAGCAACGCGGCAGCTGAAGCCATCATGACCACCGACCTTGCGAAAAAAGAGATCGCGTTTGCGTTCGAGCTCGGCGGCAAGACCTGCCATATCGGCGGCATCGCCAAGGGCAGCGGCATGATTCAGCCGAATATGGCGACCATGCTGGGATTCATCACCACGGACGCTGCTATCTCTCCCGCGATGCTGAAAAAAGCACTGAGCGCGGACGTCACCGACAGCTTCAACATGGTCAGCGTGGACGGCGATACCTCCACCAACGACATGGTGACCGTGCTTGCCAACGGCATGGCGGGCAACGCGGAGATCACAGGCGCGGGCGCGGACTACGACGCGTTTTGCGCGGCGCTCTCGGCGGTCACGCAATATCTTTCCCGCTCCATCGCCGCGGACGGCGAAGGCGCGACAAAGCTGATCCTCTGCAAGCTCACCGGAGCCGTCGACAAGGCCGCCGCCGTGAAGCTGAGTAAATCCGTCATCAACTCGCCGCTGGTCAAGTGCGCGATGTTCGGCGCGGACGCAAACTGGGGTCGTGTGCTCTGCGCGCTGGGCTACGCCGGCGTGCCGACGGACGTGAATCAGGTCGGTGTCTCGTTCGCCTCCAAGGCGGGTTCGCTGACCGTCTGCCGGAACGGCATGGGCGTGGATTTTTCGGAGGAGCTCGCGAAGACCGTGCTCAGCGAAAAGGAAATCACGATCGATATCACGCTTGGCGACGGCAGCTCTTTCGCCACAGCATACGGGTGTGACCTGACCTATGACTACGTGAAGATCAACGGAGATTACCGCACATGAATATAGACATTAAAGATCGGGCGGAGGTGCTCATTCAGGCGCTTCCGTATATTCAAAATTACTATGGCAAGACCGTCGTGGTCAAATACGGCGGCAGCGCCATGGAGGACGAAGAGCTCAAAAAAGCGGTCATGGGCGACGTGGTGCTCCTCACCCTCGTCGGCGTGAAGATCGTGCTCGTCCATGGCGGCGGCCCGGAGATCAGCGCGACGCTGAAGAAGCTCGGCAAGGAGAGCGTGTTTGTCGGCGGCCTGCGCGTCACGGACAAAGAGACGGTCGAGGTCGCGCAGATGGTGCTCGCGGGCAAGGTCAACAAGGGGCTTGTGAACCTCATCCAGAACGTCGGCGGCAGAGCCGTCGGCATCAGCGGAATGGACGGCCACCTGATCGAAGCAAAGATGCTCGACGAGAAGCTCGGCTACGTCGGCGAGATCGTCGCCATCCACCCGGAGCCCATCAAAGACCTGCTCGAGAAGGGTTATATCCCTGTCGTCTCCACGATCGGCTGCGACAAGCAGGGCAACACCTACAACATCAACGCGGACACCGCCGCGGCATATATCGCGGGCGCGCTTCAAGCCGAGAGCCTCATCAACATGACGGACACCAAGGGCGTGCTTGCCGATGCTTCCGACCCCGACAGCCTGATCGTACGCTTGTCTCTCTCGGACATTCCGAAGCTACAGGAGAGCGGTGTGATCACGGGCGGGATGATCCCGAAGCTCGAATGCTGCGCGCACGCGGTTGAAAAAGGTGCGAACCGCGCGTTCATCATCGACGGGCGCGTGCCGCATGCAATCCTGATCGAGATGCTCACGGACGAGGGCATCGGCACCATGGTCACCGCGTAAGGAGAGACGATTATGACAAGTCAAGACGTCATCCAACTGACGGACGAGAATATCCTCGGCACCTATAAGCGTTTTCCCGTCGCGCTCGAAAGCGGCGAAAACGCCACGCTCAAGGATTTCGACGGCAAAACGTATATCGACTTCGCGAGCGGCATCGGCGTCTGCTCCCTCGGCTGCGGCAACGAAGCTTGGCTCGCCGCGATCACCGAACAGGCAAAGAAGCTTCCGCATGTGTCAAACCTCTTCTACACCGAACCTGCCGCCGTTGCGGCCAAGACGCTGATCGAGCGCACGGGCATGCAGGGCGTGTTTTTCTCTAACTCCGGCGCGGAGGCAAACGAGGGCGCAATCAAACTCGCGCGCAAATACTCCTTCGACAAATACGGCGCGGGCCGGAGCAAGATCGTCACCCTCCATCACTCCTTCCACGGGCGCACGATCACAACCCTCGCTGCAACCGGACAGGATGTGTTTCATCAGTACTTTTTCCCGTTCACCGAGGGATTTATCCACGCGGAGCCGAATGACATCGCCTGCGTAAAGTCCGCCTGCATGGGCGGAACTGTCTGCGCGGTGATGATGGAGCTGATTCAGGGCGAAGGCGGCGTGCTGCCGCTCGATATGGCGTTTGTGCAGGAGGTTGCGAGCTTTTGCAAGGCGAACGACCTGCTGCTGCTCATCGACGAGGTGCAGACAGGCGTCGGCAGAACCGGCTCGCTCTTCTGTTTCCAGCAATACGACATTGAACCGGACGCGGTCACGTTTGCAAAGGGCATCGCGGCTGGGCTTCCGTTCGGCGGCGTACTCGCGGCAAAGAGCTGCGCGGATACACTCTGCGCCGGAACCCACGCGACCACCTTCGGCGGCAATCCGATTTGCGCCGCGGGAGCCAACGCAGTGCTCGCTCAGCTCACACCGGACTTTCTCAGCGAAGTGACGCAAAAAGGATCTTACATCCGCGAGACGGTTTCTTCATGGAACCTGCCCGTGGTCACCAGTGTGCGCGGACTGGGGCTGATGATCGGCATCGGCGTCAGTTGCTCCCACCGGGAAGCCGTCGGCAAGCTCGTGGAAAGCGGTCTTCTCGCGCTGACGGCGGGCGCGGACACCATCCGCCTCATGCCGCCGCTGACGATCACGAAAGAAGAGATCGACGCGGGACTTGATATTCTCAAGCAAATTCTAAGCACATACTAACAATACACATACAGGAGGCGAAGGACATGAACCTGAAGGGCAAGAGTTTCCTCAAGCTGCTCGACTTCACGCCGGACGAAATCGCGGATTTGCTCGCGCTCTCGGCGGAGCTCAAGGCGAAGAAGAAAGCGGGCATTCCGCACGACACGCTGCACGGCAAGAACATCGCGTTGATTTTCGAAAAAGCCAGCACGCGCACCCGATGCGCCTTTGAGGTCGCGGCCTTCGACCTCGGCATGCACACGACTTATCTCGATCCTTCCGGCTCGCAGATCGGCAAAAAGGAGAGCATTTCGGACACCGCGCAGGTGCTTGGGCGCATGTATGACGGCATCGAATACCGCGGCTACGGCCAGAGTATCGTCGAGGAGCTCGCCAAATACGCGGGCGTGCCCGTTTGGAACGGGCTCACCACCGAGTTTCACCC
The DNA here is from genome assembly GCA_035561095.1 of Clostridia bacterium. Lineage (GTDB taxonomy): Bacteria > Bacillota > Clostridia > Christensenellales > CAG-138 > UBA7703. The sequence continues at coordinate 15,578 of DATMYE010000020.1, forward strand.
GACGCAGATCCTCGCGGACTTGCTCACGATTCAGGAGAAGTTCGGCTCTCTCAAGGGCATCAAGATGGCGTATTGCGGCGACGCGCGGTTCAATATGGGCAATTCGCTCATGGTCGGCAGCGCGAAGATGGGGCTCGATTTTGTCGCTTGCGCGCCGAAGGCCTACTGGCCGACCGAGGAGCTGACCAGCACCTGCAAGGAGCTCGCCAAACAGAGCGGCGGCAGCATCACGCAGACGGAGGATATCCTCGAAGGCGTCAAGGACGCGGACGTGATCTATACCGATGTGTGGGTGTCGATGGGCGAACCCATGGAGATCTGGGAGCAGCGCATCAAGGAGCTCTCACCCTATCAGGTAAACGCGAAAGTCATGGCGGCGGCAAAACCCACGGCGATCTTCATGCACTGCCTGCCCGCGTTCCACGACCTGAACACCACCATCGGCAAGGAGATGGGCGCGAAGTTTGGGCGCGACAGCATGGAAGTGTCCGACGACGTCTTCTCCGGCCCGCAGTCGGTGGTCTTTGACGAGGCGGAAAACCGCATGCACACGATCAAGGCGGTTATGCTGGCAACGCTGTAAAAGTTAATAGTAGAATATAGAGAAGAGGCT
>DATMYE010000021.1:0-18333 GCA_035561095.1 Clostridia bacterium
GCAGATTTCGCAGGAGGAGCTGGACGCGGTGCTTGCGGAAGCAAGAGGAGAGGCAAAACCGGAATCCTCCGCGACACCCACGCCGACAGCGGCCGCGACAACCGTGCCGGAACCGACAGCAGCCGCACAAGAGACGGATGAGCCGAATCAAGCAAGTTCATCTACGCCGGAGATTCTACTTCTTGCCGTGATTGCGGCAATTACGGTGGGAATCGTCGTTATGTTGGTGTTGCAAAAGCAAAAGTCAAAGAAGTGAGGAGACCGTTTTACTTCTAGAGACGCATACGTTTAGAAAGGGAGCCAACCCGGCTCCGTTTTCTTTACAATATTGTCACGTGAAGTTGGAACGTTTGTTCGGTATAATGGAGGCAATACAATTCGCCTTGAGAAATCCAACATGCCATCAAGAGAGGATTCACCGTGAAGCTGCTGAAACGTACAATCCTGACCATGCTCATCCTGCTGCTATTAACCGCGCCCGCTCTTTCCCTCGCCGAAAGCGACTACGAAACAGGCGACGGGTGGGTTTATCAGGATCGCGAGCTGAAGATTGTAACCAATAACGGGCTTATCAACTTCCTCTATCATGAAATTGATATGATAGGAAATCCGCAGCATAAGCACACCGCTGCCGATGTGGATCACGGTGTCATTGGAAAAGACGTGACCAATATAATAATCGACAATTCTATCAGTGACTACAATCCATCCGTCACTTCAGTCGAAGAGGGAAATGATACATTTATCATTGATAATGGATGGGTTATAAACAAGCAGACGAACACCCTTTTTGGCGCAGCAAATGTCAAACAAAACAAAACACGAACTGTAATTGATGATCTTCCAACCTACATTGAGCATATTGGCATGTATGCATTCAGTGATTGCAGAGCATTGATACAGATTTCGATACCTGATAGTGTTATCGGTATTGGAGAATCTTCTTTTTATGGATGCAATTGTCTTGAGAGTATAACCTTACCAAATGGATTAACAACAATCGAAATTGGTGCATTTGACCATTGCACCAAATTGAAACATATTAATCTGGAAGCAGCAATTAACAGCATAGGAATTGCAGCTTTTTGTGCATGTGTTAATCTTGAAACACCGTCTTTATATAATACAAAGATTGAGGCTATTCATGGCAACAGCTTCTGGGGGTGTGATCAATTTCAAACCGTTGAGTTCCCATCAACGTTGAAGAAAATTGAGAATATAGCCTTTATGCTTTGTGAGAGACTTAACACTCTCATTTTTACCTCGGATCAGTTAGTCATTGAAGATGGTGCATTCGCAAATTGCGAGAATGTGCAGAAGCTGATTTTCACAAAAGGTAAACCGACTTCCATCGGAAGTACAATGTTTGACGAAGATGGAAAAACACCGGACGGCAAGAGTTTCATCTCCTACTTTTATGATACGAACGGTGAAATATTCCCCTACCCAACCCTCTACTACACCGCAGCCTACGCCGACGAGTGGGCGCCCAACGGCGAGACGGAATGGAACAGCTACCAGATTCAGCAGATCTCACAGGAGGAGCTGGATGCGATCCTCGCCGAGGCGCGGGGAGAAGCAATACCGGAATCTACCGCGACACCCACGCCGACAGCAGTCGCGACAACCGTGCCGGAAGCAACAGCAGCCGCACAAGAGACGGATGAGCCGAATCAAGCTGGTTCGTCCACCGTTGAGATTCTGCTTCTTTCCGCGATTGCGTTAGTTGTTGCGGGCATTGCGGTTTTTGTGGTTGCACGAAAGCGCTGGACAAGGAAGTGATGTGGCGAGGAGCCTTTCAGAAAATTACTGAAGTTTGAGGCAAGCGGAATGCCACAAAATCTGATAAAAAAGCAGGCAGGATCGGTTCGATCTTGCCTGTTTATTAGTTGATTGGTTCACTTGCGTTCGGGTTATTTGTGCAAGCGCTATTTCTTCGGCGTCGGCGTCGGTGCGGGGGTTGCCGCGGGCGAGGGTGTGACGCCAGCAGTCGGCGTAACAGACGGCGCGATGGTGGGCGTCGGCGTCGGGACATAGACCCATTCCGGATCGATGTACCCGTAGACCTTCCTTAGTCCGATGTCCGTGTGCATGTGGCGGTTTCTGTCGTTCTCGGTGAGCATGAAGTGCATCGCGTCGCATGTGGTTTCGTAATAGAACCCCCACTCAAACCCCGCGCGGAAGAACGCCAGCTCGTAGACGAGATAGTTCAAGATCGACTTTGGCACCTTCTTGTATTTCGCGGGATACGTTCCGTCATAGGTGAAGTCGTAATATTTGATCCCGCTTTCATCGGTCTTGATGCCGTTGTAGACGAGGTGGTTTTTCACCTCGCCGCCGATGAGGTCGTGGTTGCGCGGGATGTTCTGGTTGGGATACATATTGTCGTTGACGTCGATGGCGGTGCCGAGCGTATGGTGGCTGAGGTACTCGAGGTTCGACTGGAACCGCGGCACATAGGCGCAGTATTTGTCCACCAGCTCGTCGAGCAGCATCGTCACGCCATCAGTCACAACTCCCGTGCGGACGTTGACCAGATTCACGCGGACATAGGTGGTCTTGAGGTAGTGATTCGCCTCTTCAAAATTCGGCACGGCGTAGATGTTCACGCGGCCTAAGCTGGAGGGTACGATGTGCGCCTCCCGCCAGGCGGCGTCGGTGCCGATGCCGCGCCCGTCTCCGACATAGTACGGGAAGAGGAACGCGTCTGTATTATTGCCAAAGAACTCCACGGCGTCGAGATAGTTGTCGTCAAACTTGTTCTGCGTGAGCACATGGCGCGTGACCTGCTCGATGTTGCAGTCCACGGATACCAGCGTCACGCCCTCGGGATGCGAAACGCTCGTCGCCGTCAGCGTAAAGTGATACTGCCCCGCACGGAGTTTTTTGATGTCGAATTTCTTGTCCAGCGGCTCAAAGTCGCGCGAGGTCAGCGAATATGCGGTGAGGTTCTGCTCCGGCAGGAATGTCACGCTCTGGTGGATGGCAGCTCCTTCGCCGGAGACGGGCTCCATCATGGCGGAAACGCTCGTGATCGGGCTGTCGGAATACAGCGAGCCGTGGAGGTTGAAGTCCAGCCCGCGTTGGAGATCCTCGCCGTCCTGCAGCATCGGCACCTCCGGGCACGTGCGGAACGCAATCCCCTCGTAGCCGACGGGCGTGATCTCGCTGCCCGCCGCAACGGAAAGCATCGCGATGGTCGCTTTTTTCAGGAAACCCTGACGGGCGACGTGCGCCTCTGCGGTGGTCCAATAATGCACCGCGGCGCTGTCCGCGCCCGCGCGGAGCATCTTCGCGGCGTTTGCCGCGCTGCCATCGGTGAGCGGGTCGTTCATGGTCTCAAGAATCGCAGGTGCTTCCGCCTGCGCGAGCCTTTCGCTCAGCTGTTCTTCCGTGATGCGCGTGACCTGCGAGGGCAGCACATAGCCGAAGTTGCCCGCCTCGGTGATCACATAATAATAACCGTCAAGCTCGCCCAGGATGCGCACCAGATGCTCACACTCCGTGGCGATGACGAAGGTCTTCTCCTCGGGTTCCTTGAGCAGGCTGCAGTTCGCGGCATCAATCTGCGCGTAGCCGGGCGTGCCTTTGCCCGCGAGGCGGCTTTCGTGCGCGTCCTTGACGAGGATATAGCCCGCATCCCGGCTGAAGGTCGAGCGGACGTGATAGAATTGCGCGCCCTCCGGCGAGGTTGCTTCGCCGATCACAATCATCTCGTTTAAGCCGCGCACGTTCTCGTTTTTGAGCTTCACGCGGGTGGATTTCGTCGTGGGTTCGGGGTAGATGTATACCGCGCTGCCCACGGCGATGAGCCGGAGCTCCTTTTGATCGGTCATCAGGTTTTCTCGGATGCGCGCGGCGACATCGACCGCGACGAACGCCTCCGCGGTTGCGGCGGGCGTCGGCGTCGGCGTGGCTTCGCCAGCCGTCTCGGTCGCTTCGGGCGCGGGCATCGTCTCGGGGGCGGCTGTTTCGGCGCGCAGAACGGGCGGAGCCGCAACCGCAAGTGGAGACGAGAGCGCGGTTCCCGCAAGGAACAGGATCATGATGCAGTTGGGGACAAATCGGGAAAGCTTCATAACACTCCTGAAAATTGAAATCCGGTCGGCGCATCTGCGCCGGAAATTGCCGTGAAGGATCGATATTTGCCTTCTAGTATACACGAGGAACCGGGAAAACTCAAAACCGTAACGCGAGGATAGCCAACTGTACAAAAAAACAGGAGCGAATGCTCCTGCTTTTGCATGGTTGATTTTTGTTATGGTGCGGGGGTTTCGGCGGCTGCTGCGGGCGCGGCGGAGGGCGTATAGGTCCACTCCGGATCGATATAGGTGTAGATCTTCCTCAGCCCGATATCGGAATGCATGTGGCGGTTGATGTCATTTTCCGTCAGCATGAAATGCATGCCGTCGCATGCGGTCTCATAATAGTAGCCCCACTGGAATCCGGCGCGGAAGAACGCAAGTTCGTAGAGCAGATAGTTGATGATGGTCTTTGGCACCTTGTTGTACCGCGCGGAATAGCTGCCGTCGTAGGTGAAGTCGTAGTACTGTTTTCCATCCTTCGCGGTCTTGATGCCGTTGTAGACGAGGTGCTGCTTGACCTCGCTGCCGATGAGGTCGTGATTGCTCAGGATATTGAAGTTCGGATACATGTTGTCGTTGACGTCGATCGCGGTGCCGAGCGTATGATGGCTGACGTATTCCAGATTGGACTGGAAGCGCGGCACATACGTGGTCTCCTTCTCGATCAAATCCTTGAGCAGCGTCACGCGCCCTTCTGTCACGTTGCCCGTGCGGGGGCTGATGATCGTCACGCAGACATAGGTGTTCTCCAGATAGTGGTTTGCAGTTTCAAAATACGGCACGGCGTCGCTGTGCACGCGGCCAAGGCTGGACTCCACGATGTAGGTGTTGCGCCAGTCGTTCTCGGTCGAGATGCCGCGGTCTTCCGTCAGGGAGTAGTGGAACAAAAACTTATCGGTGTTTCCGCCGAAGAATTTGCTCGCTTCGATGTAGTTGTCGTCAAATTTGTTTCGCGTGAGCACGATGCGGCTGGTATCGACGATCTTGCACTCCGTGGTCTGGAGCGTGACGCCCTCCGGGTGCGCAACCGTCTTTGCCGAGAGCGTGTAGCGGTAGCGTCCCGCGCGCAGCAGGCTGATGTCAAAAAGCGTGTCGAGCGCTTTTCCCTCAACGGTCTCGTTGTCCGAGCAGATCGAATAGTTCCGCACCGCGTCGTCGGGGTTGAAGGTGACGGCGGCTTCGATGGACGCGCTCTCGCCCAGCGATGCGAACGTCGCGGTGACGCTGGTCAGCGGGCTGTCGGTAAAGATTGAACCGTGGATATTGAAGTCAAGACCCTGCTGGAGCTCTTCGCCGTCCGCGAGCGGTGGAACCTCCGCGCACGGAAGATATTGGATTCCCTCGCGTCCGACAGGCATATTTCCTGTGCCGGCGACGTTGAGGAGCATCGCGACGGTCGCCTTTTTGAGCTGACCCTGCTGTGTGATGTGATCCTGCGCGGTGTTCCAGTAGTCGACCGCGGCGCTCTTGACGCCCGCGCGGAGCATTTTGGCGGCGTTTGCAGCGGAGGCTTCCTTGAGCGGATCGCTCATGGTCGAGAGCACGCCCGGCGCGCCCGCAAGCGCAAGCCGCTGCTCAAGATCCGCGCGCTCGATGAGCGTCAACTGCGCGGGCTCGACAAAGCCGAGCGTTCCCGCTTCGGTGAGAATATAGTAGAAGTCCTTGTATGCGCCGAGGATGCGGACGGCTTCGTCGCTCTCGGTGGCGATCAGGTCGGATTTCTTGTTTGCGTCGGCAAGGATAAAGCAGCCGTTGGACTCGATCTGCGCAAAGCCGGAGACGCCGCTTTTTGCGAGCTTGCTGTAGCGCGTGTCCTTCTCCAGCACATAGCCGGTATCGCTCGAGAACACTGCACGCACCTGATAAAACAGATCGCCCGCGTCGGAGGTCACCTCGGAGAGCACAATCAGCTCGTCCGGTACCTTCAGCGCGGTCTTGTTCTGGAGCTTGATGTGTTCCGCGTCCTTGCTCGGCTCGCTGTAGAGGAAGATGGCGCCTTTGAACCCGACCAACTGGAGTGTATCGCGGTCAAGGTAGAGCGTGTCGCGAATCGCCTGGATCGCGGGGTCTACGGTAGCTGCGGTTTCTGCGATGGGTTCGGGCGTCATTTCGGCGGTGGGTTCAGGGGTTGCAGCTGAAAACTCGACCACAAAAGGCGTTTCTGCTGCCGTCTCAGCGGGAGCTGGCGTGGGCGCTGGCTCCTGCGCGCCGGAGCAGCCTGCAAGCAGCAGGGCAAGCGCAATCAGGAATCCGGATAAGATCGGGACAGAACGCTTCATATGGCCTCCGGTTGTTGTTGGCAGCGGGAACATGGAAATATGCACGCAGGGGACTCTGCCGCGGTCTGCCTGCTGAAGTTAAGTATACAGGAAACGCGCGAAAAAACAAAGCTTGTCGGTTGCGCGGTTCGGATGCAAAATCGTCCGGGTTACATAACGGCTGTTGATTTGTTACATTTTTTCTCTGCCATGAAACAATGCAAACTGCGTTTTGCAGGAAAATATGCGTTCCGACGCAATTTATAATCGCGAACCGCTCTTAAAAACCGCTGTTCTGCATGATTTTATGCGCGTCTTTGCTGGAAAAATCACATTGCGAAGGATGCCGGATGCAGCTTTCCATCCTGCAAGCGGAGTCACGCAACTGGCCGCATCCAGCGCGAAAAAAGTGAAAAATGTAACACGGGATCATTTTTGCGCGGGTTCGGAGCGTGCCACGCCGCGCCCACACCGCCCTCGGCTTTGTTATACCACCGAAGCGATTGCGCTGGCGGAGATGCAAAGTCCGCGCCCTTCGTCGTTCATGCCCTCGGTCGTGGTGGCCTTGATCGAGACCGCGTCCGGGGAAACGTGCATAGCGTTTGCGAGAATCGCCTGCATCGCGGCTGCGTGCGGCTTGATCTTCGGCCGCTCGCAGATGATCGTCGCGTCCACATGGGATACGCGCAAGCGGTTTTCTTCGATCCGGCGGACGACCTCCTGCAGCAGCGCGATGCTGTCCGCGCCCTTGTATGCCGCGTCCGTGTCTGGGAACAATCTGCCGATGTCGCCTAATCCCGCCGCGCCAAGCAGCGCGTCGATGATCGCGTGGGTGAGTACGTCCGCGTCGGAGTGCCCCAGCAGTCCCATTTCAAACGGAATCGCCACGCCGCCGAGGATCAGCTTTCGACCTTCGACGAGGCGGTGCGTGTCGTAGCCCGTGCCGAAGCGCGCGTAGCTCGCAAGTGCGAGCTGCCAGTCCGCGCCCGTGGTGAGCTTCTGGTTGGCGGCCTCGCCTTCGGTGAACACAAACCGCGGCTCGTAGCCCGCAGCGATATACAGCGCACAGTCATCCGTGACAGCGGAAAGATCGCCCGTGTCGTAGGCGTGCTTGATGCGATCAAAGCGGAACGTCTGCGGCGTCTGCATGCGGATGAGACGGCTTCGATCGAGCGTTGTTACGCCATTCTCATTCAGCTGCACGATCGTGTCCGTGACCCTGCCCGCGACCACGCCGCTGCCGAAATCGCGCGCGCTCTCGATGCTCTCGCGTACGGTTTCGGACGAGACCATGCAGCGTGCCGCGTCGTGAATCGCGACGATGTCCGCGTGCTCGATGCTGTCCAGCGCGTGCTTGACCGACTCCGCGCGGGTCTGCCCGCCGTCGACGATCCGGCTCGGGACGGAGCAGACGAGGCTTTCCACAAACTCCCGCGTCGCGGGCGAAACGGTGAAGACGATCTTTTCCGCGCCGCCGGAAACAAGCGCGTCAAGCGAGCGCTCGATCGCGGTTTTGCCCGCGACGGGCGTGAGGAGCTTGTCAAACCCCATCCGCGTGGAGCCGCCCGCGCAGAGGAGGATGCCGACCACGCCGCTCATTTGTCCGCGTCTCCGCTGAGCACGGTATACATGCCCGCCGCGTCCTCTTTGTGTACGCTTTCCTTGAGGCTCTCGACGCGCACGAGCATGTGCCTGCCGCCCAGCAGCAGATCCAGCGTGTCGCCTTCCTTGACCTCCGAAGAGGGCTTGGCGACCTTGCCGTTGATGCTGACGCGGCCCGCGTCCGCGGCCTCGTTGGCGACGGTGCGCCGTTTGATGATGCGGGAGACCTTCAAATATTTATCCAAACGCATACGTGTTTCTCTTTTCTACCAACTTGATCGGTGGTTTTGTTCCTATTATCCCGCGCGCGGGAGCACGAAACCATGTTACGTTGGAAGACTGCCTTTGTCAAGGTTGACAGCCGTGACAAAACCGTGTATTCTAATTCGCATCACGGGGGCGTCCGGAGAACAGCCGGACTGAGAAGTACCCTTGGAACCTGTTGGGTCATGCCATCGAAGGAAAGTGATACATATCGCAGCTTCTTTTTGATGGTCGTCTCACTGGCGACTATTTTTTATGGGAAAAAGGAGAAAACTATGGAATTCAATCTGTTCAGCAACCTTGCCTCGCTCGAAGGGATCGAGCTGTATCTGCTCATCGGCGGACTCATCGTGCTCGGGCTGCTCGTCTGGGCGGTCGCGTCGTATGCAAAGCGCGCAAAAGCCAAGGCCGCGGAGGCGGCGGAAACCGCGGCGCCCGCGCACAGCCGCACACAGGTGCTCGTCTATGGCGCGCTGTCGATCACGCTTGCGTTCGTGCTGAGCTACTTCAAGCTCTTCACCCTGCCGTATGAAGGCTCGATCACGCTGCTCTCGATGCTGCCGATCTTCGCGTATGCCGCCTATTTCGGCCCCGCGCGGGGCTTCACCGCGGCGTTTGCGTTTGCGCTGCTGCAGGTGATTCAGGGCGCGTACATCGTGCATCCCGTGCAGTTCTTCCTCGACTATTTCGTGGCGTTCACGCTGCTGGGACTCGCGAGCTTCTTCCCGAAGAATCTACCGCTGGGTGCGCTGGTCGGCGGCTTCGCGCGCATGCTGGCGAGCACGGTCTCGGGGGCGGTGTTCTTCGGCGCCTATGCCGCGGACTACGGCTTCACCAACGTCTGGGCGTATTCGCTGGTCTACAACTTCTTCTCGATCGGTGTGGATACGCTGCTGTGCGTCGTCGTCGCCGCCATGCCGCCGGTGCAGAAGCTGTTTCAGCGCGTGTTTGTGAAGGGGTAAGACCTTTTATTAAACAGAATCTGGAGTAAAGCAAAGCCCCGCGGCGTGAACTGCGGGGTTTTGATCTATTTCATTGAAACGAAAATAGAAACTTAACATAAAAAATTGAGAACATAATTTGAAAACGGAAATTGATTCATATAGAATACAGTTAATAACAATTCGACGTGAGTGTGAAGCATATACGCACGTAACGATTCTAAAGCAAGAACGAATGAGGCACAGCTTATAGTTCCATTCATCAATAAAGGCGATGAAAACGCTTCGGAGGAGGGTGCCAGTTGAGTCATTTTCTGATTACCGGTGGAGCCGGCTTTTTTGGTACGATTTTGAAAAAGGAATTGCTTTCTATCGGACATTTCTGTACCAGTATAGATTTAGAGCACGATACTTACACGGCGGAAAATTTCGTTTCCATTCAGGGCGATATTCGGGATAGTGACTTGCTGGAACAAGTTTTCCGTGAAAAAAAGATAGACGCAATTTTCCATTGTGCAGCAATTTTGGCTCATGACAAAAAGAAGATAAATGAGCTTTGGACATCGAACGTGGACGGCACGCAGAACATTGCCGACATGGCGGTCAAGTTCAATGTTAGAAAGATCGTCTTTTTATCTTCGAATTGTCTATGGGCGAAGAATTTCACAGAACCTGTCAAAGAGGACGAGCCACCGGAACCGGTGGAGATCTATGGAAGATCGAAGCTGATGGGTGAAGAAATTCTGCTTCAGATGCGACAACTTTCCTGTACAATCATACGCTGCCCTACAATCGTAGACGAAGGAAGACTGGGGTTGCTTAGTATCTTATTTGAATTTATCGACGAGGGAAGAAAACTTTGGATGGTCGGCGACGGATCCAATCGATATCAATTTGTCTACGCAAAGGATCTGGCGAAGGCGTGCGTGCTTGCACTTTCAGATGATCAGACAGCGGTGTATCATATCGGATCCGATCACGTAAAAACCTTTAACGAAGTGTATCAGTATGTGATCGACCAATCGGGATCAAAGTCGAAATTGGCCCATTTCCCCAAAAACATCGCGCTTCTAGGAATGAAAGCAGCTTACTTACTCGGGCTCTCCCCGCTTGGCCCCTATCAATACAAAATGATTTCGTCAAGCTTTGTCTTTGATACATCAAAGATAAGAGCAAGCCTCGGTTTTACGCCAACGCTCAGCAATGAGGAAATGCTTTTCAGATCATATCAGTACTATCATGAAAACAAAGAAGAAATCAAATCGCGCGATCATATGTCCGCCCATAATGTTTGTGCAAAGATGGGTGTGATCCGGGTGTTGAAATGGCTGTCCTAGAGAAAAGATGGATCACCCGGTATCTGACGTGGCAAAATGCGGCTTATGCGATTGCCTTTATAGGCTTTCTGTATATTGCAGCGCTTACCGGCAGCCATCATGAACCCTGGGCCGATGAAGCGCAGGCTTGGTTGATTGCAAGAGATTGTACCTATTGGGAGATCATCGCGAAGTACGCAAGCTTCGAGGGGACGCCCTGCCTTTGGCATCTGATCCTCAAAACGCTCATGCTTTTAGGCCTAACCTATCAATATTTGTATTTGGTCTCGGTTTTCTTTTCATCACTGGGTGTATTTCTGTTTCTATTTCAGTCAAAATTTCCGCCATATATAAAGATCACGTTCCCTTTTACCTACTTTGTCTTGTACCAGTTCACCGTGGTATCCAGGAGCTATTGCCTGATCCTTCCGGCATTATGCTTTGTTGCAATCATCTATGCAAAGCGATTTACAAAACCGTGGCTATTCAGCCTTGCGCTTCTTTTGCTGTCACAAATCTGTATCTATACGTTGTTGACCGCGGGGCTGCTCTTTTTGCTCCATTTGAAGGACATGTTCCAATTGAGAAAGGATAAAGAAAAAAAGAAACTGTTGAGGCGGAATGTTTGGAGTATGGCCGTTGTTGGCCTTGGCTTTTTACTGACCGCCCTATACGTTTATCCCCCGAGCGACCTTACATTTGCGGTGGGCTATAGTATGAACCCGTTGATTGTGCTAACAAAAGCGGTTTTGATTGGATCGACTTCCCTTGTCGGTAACACAGCGTCATTGCTTTCGATGATCATAGGGGGAAGTCTGTTCATTATCATACTGCTGTTTCTATTTCGACAATACAAACCCATGAGACCCCTGCTTTTTCTTGTTATTACCCTAACCGTGTTTATATCGATCATACATTTTAATTTTTATCATGCGGGTATTCTGTTTATTACCTTTATTTCGGCCTTGTGGATTTTTGGCACGGATGCGTTTTTTCAGAACATACAGCGAATGAAGCCAATTCTGATATCCGGCGTGTTTTTATTCATAGCCATCGTTCAGATCTATTGGTCGGTATGTTCGGTGAAAAACGATATCGCTGGCAATTATTCTGCGGCACAAGAAACGGCATCCTATTTGAAAGAGAATTTTCCGGAGAATGGCACCGTATACGGCCTAGGCGTTTGGACAACAGCCATAGAACCATATTTTGAAAGCAATATCTTTCAAAATTATAACAGCGAGAAGGCCTTTTACTGGTGGAGCGAGCATAACGGATATATGAGCATCTCCGAGATGATATCTGATTTGCCGGATGTCGCGGTTGTGTCCATCCATGAAGAAGAAGATTTCGCGGAAATCATAGCGCGGCTGAACGCCCAAGGTTATCAGAGCCATACCTTTCTCGGTTCTATTTACATGAAGGATTCAACGTGGGCAGAAGAAGGCTTTACGGTGTATAGTAAGAACTAGTCGTTTCATCATTGGGCTTACAATAGGGATCAGATTAACTAAAAGCAAAACGAATAAGCAAAAACGGGAAGCATTACGCCTCCCGTTTTGTGTTTCGTATTCGCTTAAAGATTTTTCAACCCGCTCGTCTCCAGCTTGTCATACCCGCTCAAGAACCCAATCAGCTTCTCCGCGATCTGGTGGACGCCGCCATGCCGCCGGTGCAGAAGTTGTTCAAGCGGGTGTTTAGTAAGGGGTAAGGGACTGTTCAACTGAATTTGGAGTAAAGCAAAACCCCGCGGCGTGAGCTGCGGGATTTTGGGTAAAGGTAAATAGTATCAGTAATAATTTTTCGATTGGTCAATCTGTGGTCAATCCGGCACATCCATTATTGTCTTATAACCGAAATATTCTGCTAGAGCATCAATTAACTCGTGAACATTACTACAGCATGAAATTGCTCTATAACGTCTCGAAATAATATCAGATTGGTATCTTGTATAGCAACGTTTTGAGTTGTTGCAGGCTGTTTTGACGCTTGCTATCCCACCGAGACAAATTAGAGAATTATAGTATGGCTTCTTAGTGGCTTTGTCAGCGCAAACGAAGGGCGTTTCTTTTTTACAATGGTTCTCGCCCGACTTGTTTTGATACTTTTTATTACAGATGGGTTTTTGCTTCACTGTTTCAGCAATCGTTATAGAGAGGTTTTTCTCGATCTTATCTTTTGATCCGCTTTCTTGATAACTCTTGTGAGACAAAAGCCAGTACTCAAAACTTTGGATTGACCAAGCCGCTTCAACCCCGGTATCGCTTGAAAGCAAAATTGTATTGCCAAAATTTTTGTATAGTTGGTCGATATTTGGCTGTCCATCAGCATCACAATCGAATAATATCCATCTCCGTTCAAAGAACTTGCTAGCGCAAGTCTGAACCCTTTGAAGCAATTCAAGATGCTGTCTTCCGCAAGCTCCCTGAAAACCTCGTCTTGAGCATTCTGCATTAGCAAGTCCTATATGTATACCTTCTGCAGACTTACCTGATAATTGAGATAATTTCTCAACCAAATCATTTAAGTATATGACCTCACTTTTTCCTTCACAACAAATAAGCCATTCCGTAGGCCGTTGTTCACGCTTGAAGTCTCTTTTTCTTAGCTGTGCAGGTCGTTTTCCCATTTTTACCTTACTGGAACAGCTCCGTATCTCCCAAGGATATAGTTTTTACAAAAATCAGCATCATTTCTGACGTCGTTGTAATCTGCTAAGCTATAAACAGAACTTTCGCCAGACGAATTTTTCTCGACAAACCAAATCTCATCCCTGCGCATAAAACGCTTGTCCATAATGATCACGTTGTGCATCGTGCAAATAAGCTGTGCATGGTTTGGATTAGTTTCAGGATTAGTAAATAGGTTAATTACATCCAGTAACAAAGATGGATGGAGACTTCTGTCAATTTCATCAGCGACTAAGACACCTCCGTTTTGAAGTGCTTGAAGAATTATTGGGTATGCCTGCATAATATACTGTGTTCCACTCGAATCAAGAAAAGTAGGTAAAGTAACATCACCAATGCTTTCGTCGAGATTTATAAATCGCCTGTGAGCGAGAAGTCTTCTTGGATTACTATTCGTTGGATCAACTTCGTCCTCACTTTCCAGACTAAGATTAATGATAGTTGGATCAGCTTTCTGTACAAACCCTAAGTAACTTTTTAATGCTTCTTTGTCAGAAAAGATATCAAAAAGGGGGGTATTTTCTGCTGCGACAATGTAGTTTTTGTCTCGCACAATGCACTCTGGACAACTCTGAACATCAGAAAACCATTGATATAAGGCAGCATATCTGGAAAGAGAACCAAATTTAGAGTTCCTTTGCCGTCTGCCGAGCATAGTTAATAAAAGCTCTTTCTCTCTAATAAAATCAACTACGAAAGACACCTGCTTTTTTTCTTCCTTGCTAATAATACTGGTTTTCCCGAGTTGGACTTTTTCGCCTTTCTTTCTGTCAAAAATCGTGAAGAATACCCCGTTTGGCGACTTACGCAATTCTAAATACTCAGTTTCAATTTCGGAGTTTTCGGAAACAGAAAATCCGTATCTATAATCATAGTCCAAAGCCATGGTGACTTCAAACTCGAGTGGTGCTTTAAACTTTGTTGTGTCATAAATGAAAGAAGAAAATAGGAAAAAATACTTTTGAAAATCTTCATTATAATCCGTGGAGGTTTTTATAAATTCACACATTTCAGTGAAGGCAGACAAAAGGTTTGTCTTGCCAGCGGCGTTTGCACCATAAATTGCGACTAGAGGAAGAATTGAATTATTATTTTTCTCAAACACATGAGAACCGTGTTCATCTATGTTAGAAGCCACAAAATCTAAAATGGCCTCATCATGAAAAGATTTCACATTATTAATCCTGAATTGTAAGAGCATATTCTCACCTCAAGTAAAAAATACCACTAAGTGGCGACAAATACAATGGTTTTATGAGAAAATTCCGTAAAAAAAGCACGAAATTGATCAAGAACGGGATGTTTCATACAATTATGTGATATAACGCGTAAAAAAATAAGAGCGGTGCTCACGCGCCGCCCGCTCTTTTTGTAGTTAATTTTTACAACCCCTTCAACCCGCTCGTCTCCAGCTTATCATACCCGCTCAAGAACCCAACCAGCTTCTCCGCGATCTGGTGGACGCCGCCGACAGAGTTGCTCTCGATGTTCAGCGGCATCAGCGGATCGTGCAGCGACATGCGAAGCAGGAACCAGCCGTCGCCCGCGCCCGCGCCGAAGGAGACGCGGAGGCCTTCATAGTTCTCCTTTGCCACATCCCAGCCCTCTTTGGCGGCGTGGTCGGCGAGGTCTTTCAGGATCGCGCTGCCATAGGCCGCAAACTCCGGTACGAGAATATTCATGCGCACCTCGACGCTCTCCGCAGGCTCCGCAAGCGTGTCGATCAGCGAAAACAGCGTGCGGTTCTCCTTCTTGAGCTGCGCCATCTTGATGAGCAGCTTCGTGATCAGGTACGCGCCGTCGTCGAGGAAATAGTTCTCCTTCAGCGCGCCGTGCCCGCTGGTCTCGATCGCGAGCTGGCTGTCCCGCCCGCTCTTGTTGATGCGGATGGATTCGTCGATGACGTTTTTGTATCCGCGCTTGAATCTATGATGCACGCCGCCCTTTTCCGCGATGAATGCGGCAAGCCCGCTTGATGTAATCGAGTCGGTGACGATGGTCGTGCCGGGATGCTCTTCTAAAAGCACCGCGGAGATCAGCGCGATCAGGCGGTTGCGGTTGATCTCCTTGCCGTCGTTTGCAACCGCGCCCGCGCGGTCCACGTCCGTATCGAAGATGATGCCCATGTCGGCCTTGTTCGCGAGCACGCACTGCGCGATGGAGTCCATCGCCTCTTTGTCCTCCGGGTTGGGCTGATGGTTCGGGAAATGCCCGTCGGGTTCGAGGAACTGGCTGCCCGTGGTATCCGCGCCGAGCGGAAGCAAAACCTTCTCGGCATAAAACCCGCCCGCGCCATTGCCGGCGTCGACCACGATGCGGAATCCCTTGAGCGGATGCTCGTAATCTCCGGCATTCACTCCGCTGCGGATGCGCTCGACGAGCCCCGCGGCGTAGACGGAGAGGAAATCGACCTGCGTGAGCGTCCCGCGCGTCGCGGTCGGGATAAACGCGTCCGCCTCCGCGCTGGCGAGAATCGCTGCGATGTCGCTCTTCTCCAGCCCGCCGTTTTTCGTGAAGAACTTCATGCCGTTGCGGTTCCAGGGCAGGTGGCTCGCGGTGAGCATGATCGCGCCGTCGTATTCATAGCCCTTGGTAACGGTGCTCATAAACATAGAAGGAGTGCTCGCGAGGCCAAAGTCCGCGAGGTCTGCGCCCATGGCGGTGATGCCCTGCGCCGCGGCCTTGAGCAGCTTCTCGCCGGAGAGGCGGGAGTCCCGCCCGATAGAGAGCCTTAGTTCGCTCTTGCCCGTGCGCTCCTGCAAAAACAGAACAAACGCCTTGGCGATGTTCAGAACTGCCTCCGCGCTGAGCGTGACCGGCTGGCCTTCGATGCCATCCATCGCGACGCCGCGGATGTCGCTTCCGTTTTGCAGCTTTCTGTACTCGATACCCATGATGAACCCCGCTTTCCGAATTGTGGTCTGTTGCGCCCGTATGCGACACAAAAGGGCATGCAGGCTTTCCTAATATTTATACGGGTTTATTGTCGCATTCCGCCCCGCGTTTGTCAATTCTGCGGCGGCGCCTGGCTGCGCACAAACACGGGCTTTTACCGTGCCGAAAAACATGGTATTCTATAAGATAGAAGAGTCTCATCAAAGGCGAGGGCTTGACCGCTCTGTTTCGCCGAATTCACGAACGAGAGGGGTTAGATCTGCCACATGCGAATCGGACTGCTCGGCGGCACATTCAACCCCATCCATCGCGCGCATGTGCAGATGGCCGAGATCGCGCGGGATGAAGCCGCGCTCGACCGCGTGATCCTGATGGTCGCGGCAGACCCGCCGCACAAGGCGGTGGACGAAGGCGTGTCCGCAAGTGAGCGCCTCCGGCTGACGCAGATCGCGGTCTGCGGTCGGGAGAAGATCGAGGCCAGCGATCAGGAGATCGTGCGCGGCGGCAAGAGTTATTCGCTGCTGACCCTGCAGGAACTCAAAGCGCAATATCCCGAAGCGGCGCTTTCGATCATCATCGGCAGCGATACACTCGCGGATCTGCCGAACTGGTACCATCCCGAAGAGGTGCTGAAGCTCGCGAACGTGCTCTGTGTGCCGCGCGTCGGCATCGACCGGCACGACGCGGCAACCGCGCAGATGCTGCGGGAGAAGTACGGCGCAAATGTGCGGATTCTCTCCGCCAAGGCGGAGATGATCTCGTCCACGGAGATTCGCACTCGCCTCACGGCGGGGCTTCCGGTGGAGGGCATGCTGGACGGCGCTGTAGAGCAGGCTGTCTATGAAGGCGGCGCATATTTTCCGGAGGATTTCCGCGCGCTGCAGGAAAAGAGCCGCGCGGAGCTGACGCCAAAGCGCTTTTCCCACGTCTGCGGCACGATGCGCGCCGCGGCAAAGCTCGCCGTGCTCTGGAAGCAGGACCCGCAGAAGGCGCGGATTGCGGCGCTGCTGCACGACTGCGCAAAGTGCCTCGATCCGCTCCGGCAGGAGGTACTCTCCGGCGATGAATCGGGCATCACACCCGTCTACCATGCGTTTGCGGGCGCGGTGCTGGCGAAGACCGAGTACGGCATCACGGACGAAACCATCCTCCGCGCGATCCGCCTGCACACCACGGGCGACTGGGGCATGACGGACTTCGACGCGCTGATCTACACCGCAGACCTGATCGAACCCACGCGCGTGTTCTTCGGCGTCGAGGAATACCGCAATCGCGTCACGGCGGATATCGACACGTACATGAACTACACGCTCAAGCGCATCGCGGCTCTGATCGAGAAAAAAGGCAAGCAGGCGCACCCCGCCTCTGCGCGCGCGGTGCAGTGGTACGAGCAGAAGCTCCGGCAAAGAACAAGACGATAACTAAGCTTACCGGCAAAAACAAAATAAAACTATGACATCAATACGGAGGAACCAAATTGAACGAATCCATCAAGCAAAAGGCGCTCGCGGTCTGCGAAGTACTCTACAATAAGAAAGCACAGGACATCGTCGCCATCCACGTGGCGGACAAGACCATCATCGCGGACTGGTTCATCATCTGCAGCGGCAGAGCGACCCAGCAGGTGAAGGCTCTTGCGGACGAAGTCGACCAGAAGGCCGCGGAGCTCGGCCTGACCCTGCGCCGCAGCGAAGGCTATGGCGAGGCGAAATGGATCGTGCTCGACTTTGCGGACATCCTCGTGCATATCTTCTATCCCGAAGAGCGCAAGTATTACAACATGGAGCGCCTCTGGGACGAGAAAGACAGCGCGATCCGCTATTCCCAGATGAAGGAAGAAGAGGAGCGCGAGGCCGCGCGGCTCAAGAAGGAGCAGGCGGGGAAGGCATAACGCCGAACAATCCTTCTCGCAGCGGACAAGTAGTCGAACAGCATAGGACACGAAGCAACCGACACTCCCGACACGGTACCCCCGAACCCGAACGAACAAAGGAGGCACACGCAGATGGAAGAGCATGAACTTCGGTCGATCTTAAGGCGCTTTGCGGACTCCGGCTGGGAGCTGATCTCCGCGCCCGCAGCCGCATACTTGGGCGGAGAGAACTGCAACGACTGGCTGATTCGCGCGGTCGAGCAGGCAAACGAGGAGTGCGGCGAGTGCAGCTGCGAATACGACGCGCTGTACAAGCGGTTTCTGGCGCTGAAACACGCGCTGTAAGGATGTGGAACGGGAAAACCCGCCGGCTGACGCCGGCGGGTTTTTTAACGTAAATGAATATTAT
>DATMYE010000022.1:0-95099 GCA_035561095.1 Clostridia bacterium
ATCAATATATATTTCCATATCTTTTGCTGGGCCCAACCCAATATTTTTGAGTTGCAAATAAGCGATACCATTTCTCACTAAAGTCCTTTTGTTTTCTTTTATGGAATTAAAATCAAAAGGTCGCCAACCTGAAAACATACCGTCTTCAGTAGAAAAAAATTCGTGTGCGCTATAATCTGAAGGCGACTCTTTTAGCCGTTTTACGATTATATATGGAAGGACTGAAGAGTCTAGAGCTTGTTCATTACTACGCTTTGAAAAGGAAATCGAAAGTAATATTGCAATAATTGCACCCAATCCGCCAAGTAAACCGCCCAACAAACTCGAATCTACTATCGGATCACCAGTTTTTAACAAGCAAAAAGCAATAATGAATGATATTATCACAATCAATCCAACGAGTATTTCGACGTTCTTTCTAAACTTGGTTATGTTTTGCTTATGTCGTACAGCTCTTTTCCTACGTGGTAAAAGAGGTGGTAAAGCGACTTTCGGACTATCACAGTGTTGTTTCATTATTTCAGCTTCAAGGTCCCTAATTGTTTTACCGTCAATAACCCCTTCACCATTTTCATTGAAGGTCATTTTATTTTGAAGCTCTTCGACTTCTTTCTTTTTCATAATTTCTCCTAAGATTGATTTTGTGAGTTTTCCGAAACTAAGGTTAGTTACTCAACTAAGCTGAAACAAAAAGAGTAATATTTCCACAATCCAATCTTACTTACGCTCCAACAGCACTACGCTCTCCACATGGCACGTCTGCGGGAACATGTCCACGGGGCGGACGGCGGAGAGGGTGAAGCCGTGGGACGCAAGATACTTGCAGTCGCGCGCGAGGGTAGCGGGGTTGCATGAGACGTAGACCACGCGCTTTGCCGTGCTCTTTGCGATGGCTTCCAGCGCCGCTTCCTCGCAGCCTTTGCGCGGCGGATCGAGCACGATGGCGTCCACGCCGCCTTCGCGGGAGAACAGGCGGGGCAGCACATCCTCGACATTTCCGCAGATGAACTCCGCGTTCTTCACCCCGTTTGCCTTGGCGTTCGCCTTTGCGTCCTCAATCGCGGGCGCGACCTGCTCGATGCCCACGACATGCGCGCAATCCTCCGCGATGAACAGCGAGATGGTGCCGACGCCGCAATATGCGTCCACGACCGTCTCGTCTTTTTTCGCTGCGAGGAACTCCCGCGCGGTTTCGTAGAGCACCCGCGTCTGCACGCGGTTGACCTGCAGAAACGACTGCGGGCTGACGGAGAAACGCTTGTCGCCGATGGTCTCGGTCAGCGTCTGTTTGCCGGAGAGCAGGGTAAACTTCTCGCCGAAGACGACGTTGGTCAACTTTGGGTTTTCGTTGTGCCAGACGCTGTCTACATCCTCTAAAAAGGATAAGAGATCGTCTTTCTTCTTGAGCTGGCCTTTTGTCACCACGGTGACCATCAACTCGCCTTCGGCTGTGGTGCGCGCGACAACGTGGCGAAGCTGTCCTTCGCCGGTGGTCTCATCATAGACGGGAACCCCGCAGGCGTTTGCCCAGGCGGCAACGCGGCGGGCGGCGTCGACGATGCGCTCGTCCTGAATCGGGCAGTCGGAGAACGCCACAAGCCTGTGGCTGCGCTCGGCGAAGAAGCCGAACACGGCGGCATTGCCCATCACGCCGAAGGGGAGGCTGCCCTTGTTGCGATAGCGCGTGGGGTCTTCCATGCCGACGATGGGCTGCATGGGTACGCCGGAAAATCCGCCGAGGCGCGTCAGCGCGTCCAGCACGAACTGCTGCTTTTGCCGCAACTGCGCGGGGTAGCTGAGGTGCCAGAGCGTACAGCCGCCGCACTGCGAGAAGACCGGGCAGGCGGGGCGGACGCGATCCGGCGAGGGCTTGAGGATTTCAGTCGCCTTCGCGATGGCGTAGGTCGGCTGGACCTTGATCACGTGTGCCTTGACCTCTTCGCCGGCAAGCGCGCCGACGACGAACACGGCGAAGCCTTCGACGCGGGCAACACCCTGACCCTCGTTGGTCAGGGACTCGATGGTGACGACGAGATCGTCGTTTTTCTCAACGGGAGGGCGCATTTTCTGTGCCATATGCTTGGTATCCTTTCGGCGCGGGTTGCGCGCGGACGATTTCTTTTTGATTCGGGAGTTCGTTATTTTAGCTTGACGCAGTCCGAGCCGAACTTTTCTTCGGCGGCTGCGAGAAACGCATCGGTAATCGTGACGTGGTATTCCTTCGGCACGCCTTTGCCGATCTTCTTTGCCGCGTCGTAGAGCACGACGGGAGTTTCGCCGGGATAGCGCTTGAGAAATGCGCAGGCGCGCTGCATCGCGTCGTCCGGTAGGGATTCAAAGCGGATGTATAGGCTGCGGTTCGCCTCGCCGAGCGGCTTGATCTCGTCGATGAGCAGCGAATTTGCGCGATCTTCACGGATATTCAGCTTGCCGCGCGCAAGCACGGGCGCATCGTCCACAAAGAGCGAGCCCGCCTGCTGGAGCGTCCGCGGGAAGAGCACCGCCTCGACGCTGCCCGTGATGCCTTCCAGCACCGCGTAGCCCATGAGCCCGCTGCCGGAGCGTGTCGGGCGCTGCTTGCACTGCGTCAGGAGCCCGCCGACGATGACCTGCTCTTCGTCCTTGATAACGCCTGTTCCGTCCGCCTCCGCGAGTTCATCGATGGAGTATTTGAGCTTCTTGAGTTGGTCTTCAAAGTTATCCAGCGGGTGACCGGAAAGATACAGCCCCGTCGATTCGCGCTCCTTGACCAGCATGATCTGGTGCGAAAGCTCCGGCGCGTTCGGCAGCGGAATCTGCGCGCTCTGGAGCGTGTCCCCGCCGTCGAGATCGAAGAGCGACATCTGTCCCGCGCCGCGCGCCTTTTTGAGCGCGGCGGAAGCGTCCAGCGCGCGCTCGTAGACCGCGAGGTACTGCGCGCGTTTGCCGCCCATGCTGTCAAAGCAGCCTGCGCTGATCAGCGCCTCGAGCATGCGTTTGTTGAGTCCGTCCACGCGATCGCAGAAATCAAAGAAATTCGCGAATTTGCCGCTCTTTGTGCGCTCCTGAACCATGGCTTCCATGACCGCGCCGCCAACGTTTCGCACCGCGGCGAGGCCGAAGCGGATCGCGCCCTTTTCCGGCGCAAAGCGCGCGCGGGAGAAGTTCACGTCCGGCGGGAGCACCTTGATGCCGTGGTTGCGCGCGCTGTAGACGTATTTGGCAACCGTGTCCACGGAGCCTAAGAAGCTGTTGATCAGCGCAGTGAGGAACTCCACCGGGTAATAGTATTTGAGGTAGGCCGTGCGGTAGGCGAGCACGGCATATGCCGCCGCGTGGGATTTGTTGAACGCGTAGGACGCAAAATCCATCATCTCGTCGAATATTTTATTCGCGACGGACTCCGGCACACCGTTGGAGACCGCGCCTACGACGCCGTCGGTGCCGTGGACGAAATATTCGCGCTCTTTCGCCATCACGTCGTGTTTTTTCTTGCTCATCGCGCGGCGCACGAGGTCGCTCCGCCCGTAGGAATAGCCCGCGAGCGCGCGGACGATCTCCATGACCTGCTCCTGATAGACCATGCAGCCGTAGGTGGTGCAGAGGATCGGCTCCAGCAGCGGGTGCGAATACACGACGCTGCCGAGATTGTGCTTGCCCTTGACATAGCGCGGGATCTGCTCCATCGGACCCGGGCGGTAGAGGGAGATGCCTGCGATGAGGTCTTCAAAGCAGTCCGGCTTGAGCTGGGAAAGGAACTGCCGCATGCCGCCGGATTCCAGCTGGAACACCCCGTCGGTATCGCCCGCCGCGATCATCTGGTACACCTTCTCGTCGGTGAACGGTACGCGGTCGAGGTCGGGCACAGGCCTGCCGCTCTCCTCGATGAAGCCAAGCGTGTCGCGGATGACCGTCAGCGTGCGAAGCCCCAAGAAGTCCATCTTGAGTAGCCCCAGCTCCTCCAGTGTGGTCATCGGGAACTGGGTGGTGATCACGGAATCGTTGACCTGCAGCGGCACGACGTCCGTGATCGGCACGCTGGAGATCACGACGCCCGCCGCGTGGGTTGAGCTGTGGCGGGGAAGGCCTTCCAGACGAAGCGAGAGGTCGATGATCTTCTTCGTCGTCTCGTCGCTCTGATACTGCGCCTTGAGATCGGGCGAGATGGTCAGCGCGCGCTCCAGCGTCATATTCAGCTCAAACGGCACCATCTTGCTGAGCTTGTCTACGTCTGCATAGGGTACGCGGAGCACGCGACCGACGTCGCGGATGACCGCGCGCGCCGCCATGGTGCCAAACGTAATGATCTGGCTGACGTGGCCGTCGCCGTATTTCGCTGCGACATAGTCGATGACCTCCTGCCTTCTCTCGTAGCAGAAGTCGATATCAAAGTCCGGCATGCTGATGCGCTCCGGGTTGAGGAAGCGCTCAAACAACAGGTTGTATTTCAGCGGATCGACGTCAGTGATGTCGAGGCAGTAAGCCGCGAGGCTGCCCGCGCCGCTGCCTCTGCCGGGACCTACCATGATGCCGTTGATCTTCGCGTAATGGATGAAGTCCCAAACGATCAGAAAGTAGTCGACAAAGCCCATCTGCTCGATGATGCCGAGTTCGTAGTTGAGCCGCTCATTTGCCTCTGCGTCCGCGTCCGGCAGCTTCTTCGCCATGCCTTCGAGGCAGAGTTGACGCAGATATTCTGCGTTCGTTTGCCCTTTCGGCGCGACGAACGCGGGCATACGGCGGATGCCGAACTGGATATCGAGATTGCACTTCTCCACGACGTCCTGGGTATTGACGATGGCGTCCGCGTCCTCCGGCAGGGCAAGGCGCATATCCGCCTCGCTCTTGAGGAAGAACTGTTGACCTTCCATGCGCATGCGGTCGGGTTCGTCCACAAACCGCTGCGTCTGGATGCAGAGGAGCACATCCTGCGCCTCCGCGTCGTCGGGGGAGACATAGTGCACGTCGTTGGTGGCGACGCATTTCGCGCCGATCTCGGTCGCGATCTTCCGTAATCCCGGCAGCACCTGAAGCTGCTCCGGAATGCCGTGGTTTTGCAGCTCGATGTAGAAATCCTCGCCGAACATGCCCTGCAGTCGTTTGGCGTGGAAGAGCGCGAGGTCGTAGTTATTGGCAAGCAGCGCTTGCGGGATATCGCCCGCGAGGCACGCGGAAAGGCAGACGAGCCCTTCGCAATGCTGCTCTAAGAGCTCATAGTCGATGCGCGGCCGATAGTAAAACCCGTGCAGAAATGCCTCGCTGGAAAGCACCATGAGGTTTTTGTAGCCGGTTTCGTTTTTACACAGCAGGATGAGGTGCGCATATTCGCGATCCTGCGAGCCTTCGCGGTCCCGCATCGAACGCGGGGCTACGTACGTCTCCATGCCGATGATCGGCTTGACGCCTTCTTTTTTGCAGGCGCGGTAAAAATCGATCACGCCGTACATGACGCCGTGGTCGGTGATGGCAAGCGATGTTTGACCCATCGACTTTGCGCGCGCGACCAGATCATGGATGCGCGCGGCGCCGTCGAGCAGGCTGAACTGTGTGTGGACATGCAGGTGCGTGAAATTACCCATGACGGATCTCCTTTGCGATGCGAACCAGCCGCGAGAGGCGGTGATTCATGCCGCTTTTGCCGATTTCGGCGAGGTCGGCGAGCTCCTGCAGCGTCGCCTCCGGGTGGTTGAGGCGCAGAAGCGCGGCTTCATATAACGGCGCGGGGAGGCGGTTGAGCCCCATATGCTCCTCAATGATTTCGATGGCGTTGACCTGATCGGTGGACGCGAGCACCGTTTTTTCGATGTTCGCGGTCTCGCAGTTGGTGGTGCGGTTGACATAGTTGCGAAAGTCCCGCTCGGCGCGCGCGCTCTCAAACTTCAGCGCGGAGCCGTTCGCGCCGACGAGCGCGAGAAACGCGGAGACATCGTCGCCCTTGAGGTAGACAACGGGCTTTTCGCGCCGGAGCATGGTCTTTGCCTCCGGTCCGAACTGCGCGAGAATCGCGCGGAGCTGATCCGCGAACGCCTCCGACCGCGCGACGATCTCCAGATGATATCCGCGATAGGGGTTGATGCAGGAGCCGCTGCCGAGGAACGCGCCGCGCAGGAACGCCCGCCTGCACTCCTCATCCTGCAGGAGTCGCTCCGGCACCGTTTCGCCGATCGAAAATTCGCCCGCTTCGCTTGTGAGCAGCCCTGTATCGAGCAGGAGCTTTTCCGCGTCGTCGCCCGTGAGCGTGACAAGCGTCAGCGGACGCCTGCGCTCCCGTTCGCTGAGTTCGATGGTGGGGTCCAGCGGATAGAGCGCGGTGGCGAGGGAGACGATGAGTTTGCCCACCGCGAGCGTTTCGCTGGAATATATCGCGCCTCTGCCGCGGCCGATGGTCAGCGCGCCGCAGGTGTGCGTCAGTCCCGCAAGCTCGGCAAGCCGAATCAGATCCGACTTGAGGCGGATTTTGACGAGGTCTTCTTTTGCGCTGCTGGAAAACGACATGGATGCTCCGTATTCCCGTATTTTCGCCATAAGGCGATTCTGTTTCTTATTATAAACGATTTTGTGCACTGCGTCAGCAAAATAAGGTTGCGAGAGTGAGAAACAAAAAACGCCTTTCGGCGTTTTGCTCGCAGAGGGTGCTTTGGCTCACTCCTTGGAGAAGCGTTCGCGGATGTCGTTGGCTTCGCAGGTCAGGTCGCGGTGATAGATGCGCACGATCATGCCGGTTTCGGAAAACCTCCGCGCCATCTCCTCCGCCGCGGCGACGGAACGGTGCCGACCGCCCGTGCAGCCGAAGCAGACGCGCAGGATATGCTTGTCCTGCTCTTCAAACAGCGGGATCAGCGCGCGAAGCATCTGCTCAACACCGTCGAAGAACGGTGCGACGGAAGGCTGGGACGCGACGAACGCCTGCACCGGCGCATCGAGGCCGGAGAGCGGGCGCAGGTCGGGGATATAGAAGGGGTTTGTCATAAAGCGCATGTCGAGCACATAATCCGCGTCCACAGGCACGCCGCGCTTATAGCCGAAGCTGCAGAACAGCAGCGTCATGCGCTTGCTCTCGTATTCCGGCAGCACTTTCGCAATCAGGCCGGGGAAATCCTTGGGCTTGACGTCGCTTGTGTCGAGGATGTAGTTCGCGCGGTCGCGCAGCGGCTGGAGAAACACGCGTTCGCGTTTGACGCCCGTTGCGGCGTCGCCCGCTTCTCCCATCGGGTGGCGGCGGCGCACTTCGTTGTAGCGCTTCATCAGCACATCGTCCCGCGCG
Source organism: Clostridia bacterium (assembly GCA_035561095.1). GTDB lineage: Bacteria > Bacillota > Clostridia > Christensenellales > CAG-138 > UBA7703. The sequence continues at coordinate 7,244 of DATMYE010000022.1, forward strand.
TCTAAAAACAGCATCTCATAGGACGATTCCAGCGAGTCCAGCACAGATGCGATGGATTCCGATGAGCGGGAGAGCAGGCTCTCGCGGCTGTCGATGGTCACGGCGGCTTTCTGGATGGCGGGCGTTGCGCTGTTGCAGAGCGTGATAAAATCCTTAAGAATAGAACTCGGCAGATTATCGACGCAAAAATAGCCCTGCTCCTCCAAACTGCGGAGGGCAAGGGATTTTCCCGCGCCGGAGAGGCCGGTGACGATCAGTAAATACATGTTGGATTCCTTTGATGCTCGTTTCTTGAGCGGCGGTTTCTGTGCTGTTACAGCTCGCTGAGGAGCCTGACTTCGCGCTCCAGCTGGATGCCGGAATCATCGAACACGCGCTGCTGGATGATTGAGATCAGCTCCAGCACATCGCGTTCGGTCGCGTTGCCTGTGTTGACGATAAAGCCCGCGTGCATGGGGCTGACCTGCGCACCGCCGACGGAGAAGCCCTTCAGGCCCGCGCCTTCGATCAGCGCGCCGGCAAATCTGCCGTTCGGGCGCTTGAAGACGCTGCCCGCGCTGGGGAAGCTGAGCGGCTGCTTTTCCTTGCGCTGGCGGGTGGTTTCGAGCATGCGCTCCCGCGCTCCGCCGTCATCGTGATCCAGCTGGAACGTCGCCGAGAGCACCACGACATCGGGCGCCGAGTATTTGCTCGTGCGGTTGCCAAAGTCGGTCTTCTTGGTTTCAACGTCGAGCACGCGCCCGTTTTTGAGGATGCGCACGCTCTTGATGATGTGGCGAATCTCCGCGCCGTATGCGCCCGCGTTCATCGCGACCGCTCCGCCGACCGTGCCGGGGATGCCGCTGAGGGTCTCAAGACCCATTAAACGCATATTGACGCTTTCGCGCGCGAGGACAGAGAGCGCGGTGCCAGCGGGGCAGGTGACCGTGGTGTCCACGAATAGCGGCGTGGTCAGCGGCGTGTCGATGCGGATGATGACGCCGGGGTAGCCCACGTCGGGCGCGAGCACATTTGAGCCGTTGCCGAGAATGCAATACGGGGTGACGAATTGGCTGCACGCCTGAATGGTTTTCCGAATATCTTCCGCGTTGCGCGGGCGCATGACCATCGCTGCCGGGCCGCCGATGCGGAAGCTCGTCAGTGTGGAGAGCGGTACATTGCATTTGACATCGAGTCCCTTGAGGGCAAGGAAGACGCGATTGAGCGAATTTTCCATGGTGCTATCATAACAAACTGTTCACAATTAGACAACCGCAAATCGAGCGTATTTTGCATAATTGAATGGAAAATACAGAAAATTCGGATGATACGCATGGATTTGAGATCATGACGACAAGATAAAAAAATCTGAAGCAGCCGGAAACCGCATCAGATGCATGCATTTTTGGAGATAACATACAATTTAAGGAACATCCTTCATTTATGGAACAGAAACGCGCAATCTCGCTGACATATTTGTCCTGATAGATATCCAGCGAGACGCCGTTGATCCAGATTGTCCGGTTGTCCAGCCAAAACACGGAGGCTTCGTCGATACGGGTCACGCGATAAATGGTGCGGCTACCGAGGATTCCTGGGCCTTCTACTTTCGCCACCACTTGAATGGGAGTCAGCAACCCGCCGGTGGTAGTTCGCACGGTGCACTCGTGTGTTCCATCCGGCGAAGTATAAGTCGTCTTTGTTCGTTCGACCGGAAAAACGTTGTGAAAACTGACACCGAGCACAATGATGGTCGTGACGACAACCGCGAATGCTGCGGCCAGAGCAAAGCCAAGGATTTTCAGAAGCACTTTGAAGGCTTTCAAATCGAAATCTCCTGTTATGTTTATGAATTGCGAAGATTTGTTCGCATTATACCATTGATTCCACAAAAACAGTAGAGCAAAGTGAAATGCATTCGGTTATAATAGAAAATCTGACGAAAAGGAAACGCTCTCCGTCAGATTTCATCTTTGGCGTGAATAAATCGAATGAAGAACCTTACGGAATATCGATTTATAAATGGGTTGCTTCATCATATAGATAAAACCCTTCGATACTCCCTTGCCAAATCCTCAAGCCGCATCCGCGCGTTGGCCGCGCTGGGCGAAGGCAGGATTTCGCAGGGGATTTTTGTTTGCGGGTAGACAAAGCGCGTGTAGAGCCGCGCGGAGGTTGCGCCTGTGCAGAGCACGCGACGGATGCGGGAGGAGGCGATCAGCGCGGGGATGTCGTTCGGCACCGGGTTTTTGATGCTGGCGTCGGAAGCCCCCGCGATCTCGCAGGAGGCGAGCACATCCCACAGCGCGAGACGGTGCCGCAGAATCAGATCGGCCTTCTCCTCGCTTGTGACTGGCCGCAGCTCGCCCAGCGCGAGCGCGAGCGCAGGCCAGAAGCGGTTCTGCGGGTGCGCGTAATAGAAAGCCCGCTCGCGCGATTTCGGCGAGGGCATCGTACCGAGAATCAGAATTTCGCTCTCCGGCGAGACGATCGGCGGAATGGTGTGAAAGACAAGCTCCATAAGCACCTGACCAAATTCATTCAGATGTCTGTATTGTACTATATTTTGCGATTCTTGCGGTTAAAATGCGTCCTTGATCGTAAAGATTGGACGGTTGCCGAAGTTGAAGTCCTTGTAGTAACGCTTGGTAAAGGGAGAGTAGGTGGTGACGGTGATCGAACGGTTGACCATATCGAAGGTCAGCCACCTCAGCTGCCCGCAATCATCCTTAAAATGCTGATAGTCATATAGAAGTTCATTGACCACGCGGTCGGGCTTGCCGTCGCCGTCGTCGTCGATAGCGTCCGCGCGCGCCTTGAGGCTCGTCACATGCCCGCAGAGCACGAGCCGGACATTCGGATTCGGCTTCACGACGTTCTGAAACACCTGCTTGCCGGTGATGCTGAAGTTGCCGGTGACGGCAAGATAGTCGTGCATAATCAGAATCGCGGTGTGATCCCTATGATCGCGCAGCACATGATTCATCCAGTCCGCATACTGCAGCTCGACGCCGTAGCCGACGCTGACGATGATGAATTTTTCCTTGCCCTCCTCAAACGTTGCAAACGAAGCTTTCCCGCGGTCGATCGTATTCGCGCGCGGAATCTCGCGCACCTCATCCCGCATGCAGTACTCCAGAAAGCCATGCTTCTTGACCTCGTGGTTGCCCGCGGCGGAGATATACGGAATACGCCCGCGAAAACCGTCCATCAGATGATCATATGCGTCCCACTGCCACTGGGATGCGCCGTTATCGACCGCGTCTCCGGTCTGCACAACGTAGCGGATGCGCAGCGGACGCTTGTGGCCTATGATCCACCGACCCATCAGCCCGAGCACATCCGTGCGGTTGCGGTACGCCATATCCTGCGTATCAGACACCCAGACGATGGTGAAATAGTCTCCGTCATCGGACTCGGCCGCATCGTGCGCCAGCGCTGTCGCCGGATAAAAGGCAACGAGAAACAAGACCACAATGATCAATTGTGAAAAAAGTTTTTTCATATTCAATTTTCGTTCCTTTATCTCATTGGGTAGAAAAGGGCTGCCGTGGTACTCGCGAATGTGCAGTCGAGGGTTCCGGAAACGAGGTGCCTTGCGAGAGCGAAATTTGAGGAATCACCACTTGGTCAACAGTATAAAGGATAAATTGCCGCGTAACAATACAAAAATTGAGACAGCATTTATCAAAAAACAGTCTTTTTTCCAACACTTCGAAAAATCAAACCGGGCTAGCGCGTATGTTTCTGTAAACACAGCGGCGGTTGATATTAGACTGCCGTTCTGCTAAGATGTGAGCATGAGTAAACTGAAACGATTCTTTACATATTATCGCCCGCACAAGGGCTTGCTGATCCTCGATTTGTCCTGCGCGGTGCTGGTCTCCGTGATCGATATCGCGTACCCGATGCTCACGCAGTACATCCTCCGCACGCTCCTGCCGCAGATGGCGCTCGATTCCGCGATGGTGCGCGTGTTTGTCGGTCTCATCGTGCTCGCGCTTGTTGCTTACCTCGTGCGCGCGTTGCTGCTGTACATCATCAACTACTGGGGACATGTGCTCGGCGTACGGATGGAGGCGGATATCCGGCGGGATATCTTCTCCCATATTCAGGAGCTTTCGTTCAGCTTTTACGACAAGGTGCGCACGGGCAAGCTCATGTCCCGCGTGACCACCGATCTATTTGATATCACTGAGCTCGCGCACCACGGCCCTGAGGATGTGCTGATCTCCGGCACAACGGTCATTGGCGCGTTCATCGTGATGATGTTTGTCGACTGGCGGCTGGCGCTCGCGCTTATGTGCATCGTTCCGGTGGCGGTCTTTTACGTCGTCCGCCTGCGCATCAAGATGCGCGATGCTTCGCTGAAGGTCAAGGAGCGCGTTGCCGAGATCAACGCGGACATCGAGTCCTCGATCTCCGGCGCCCGCGTGGCGAAGGCCTTTACCAACGAGGATCATGAGCGGAAGAAGTTTGAAAAAGGCAACGCGAAGTTCGTCCACGCAAAGGATGGCTTCTACCGCTATATGGCGCTCTTCAATACCGGCATGGAGTTCTTCATCGCGATGTTCAACCTCGTGGTGCTTGCGCTCGGAGGCTTTCTGATCTATAAGAGCAGCCTTGACCCGATCCTGCTTGTCACGTTTACGCTCTATGTCGCGGCGTTTGTTCAGCCGGTCAAGCGGCTCGCGGCGTTTACGGAGGTCTATATTCTCGGCATGGCAGGGTTTACCCGCTTTTGCGAGATCATGGACATCGAGCCGGAAATCAAGGATCGGCCCAACGCAAAGACGCTCAAAAACGTCCGGGGCGATATCTGCTTTGACGACGTGACATTTGCCTATGAGAGCGGAAAGAGCGTACTTTCGCACGTCAACCTCGATATTCCCGCGGGCAGAACGCTCGCGCTGGTCGGTCCCAGCGGTGGCGGCAAGACCACGCTCTGCCACCTGATTCCGCGCTTTTACGAGCAGCGCAGCGGCACGATCACCATCGACGGCGCGGACACGAGGGATGTGACCATGCAATCCCTGCGGCAAAACGTCGGCATCGTGCAGCAGGACGTGTTCCTCTTTGCCAGCAGCGTGTTGGAAAACATCCGCTACGGGCGCATCGACGCGACGGACGAGGAGGTCATCGATGCCGCAAAGCGCGCGCATATCCACGAGGACATCCTCCAGTTTGTGGATGGCTACGAAACACAGGTCGGCGAGCGAGGCGTCATGCTCTCCGGCGGGCAGAAACAGCGCGTATCTATCGCAAGGCTGTTTCTCAAGAACCCGCCCGTGCTGATTCTCGACGAGGCGACGAGCGCCTTGGACACCGTCACGGAGCAGGACATCCAGCACTCGTTTGAGGAGCTTTCCAAAGGGCGTACGACGCTGGTCATTGCGCACCGTCTCTCGACGGTTAAGCACGCGGACGAGATCGTCGTGCTCGACGAGCAAGGCATCCGCGAGCGCGGCACACACGAGGAGCTGCTGGCGGCAAACGGGCTTTACGCCAAGCTATATCACGTTTCGATGATTCAATAAGGAAGAACCGACAGAAAGGCATGCACGCTTGAACAAACGCACACTCACAATCCTCTTGGTGATTCTCGCGGCGCTTGCCGCGATCTGGGTGCTCAACGCCTACTCTCCGCAATCGGCGGACACGCAGGAGCAGGCGCAGCCTAGTAGCGGGCTTGCGCTGCTCGACGGCGAAACGCAGACGGACGAGCCCGCGGTGCAGCAGGAACAAACGGCACAGGCGGAGGAAACCGCAGAGCCGCAGGCGACCGAAGCCGCGATCGACGAGGCTGGAAGCTATACCACAAAGGAAGACGTCAGCCTGTATCTCTACACCTACGGGCATCTGCCGGAGAACTTCATCACCAAGTCGGAGGCGCGCGCGCTCGGCTGGAGCGGCGGCGGACTCGACGGCTATGCGGACGGCAAGTGCATTGGCGGCGACCGCTTTGGCAACAACGAAGGCCTGCTGCCGGAGGCGAACGGCCGGAAATATTACGAATGCGACATCGATACGCTGCACGCGGACGACCGCGGACCAAAGCGCATCGTCTTTTCAAACGACGGGCTGATCTACTATTCGGGGGATCACTACGATTCGTTTGAGCAGCTCTACGGCGAACCGTGATACGCGGAGGGCGAGGATGAAACATAGATCAAGCTATTCGCTCAACGCACGGCGGATGACCACGCGGGAGGAAGCCCACGCGCACCTGAAGGAGCGGCTGAAGCTGCCTGACTGGTACGGAAATAATCTGGACGCGCTCTATGATTGCCTGAGTGAGATCGGGGAACCGACGCGGATCGTTCTGCACTTTGCGGCAAAGCTCGCGATGCTCCCGGATGGGTACGGCGAAAAGCTGATCCGCGTGCTTCGGCAGGCGGCGGAGGAGAACCCGAACATCAAGCTGTCGCTGCACAACCGGATATAGAGCCTGGCAGCAGAATGCCGGCACTACGAAACAATCCGATATCAGAAATAGTCCACCTCAAACAAGCCTTTCCGCACGGCGGAAGGGCGAAGGGAGACGATGCATTTGCGTATGATTCAATCTCTGATGGGAGGGCTCGCGATCGTGCTTGGCACGCTGCTCGCGCTCGGGCTGCTGTTGCTGTTGCTGCTGCATCTGACGCGCGCGGTCGACAACCGCAGGGTGCAGAAGATGCGGGAACAGCTGCTGAGCCTGATTTCCGGCGCAGAGCAGTCCAAAATCATGAAAAACCACATCTATGAGATGGTCAGTCCCGGCGGCAAGCTCAATCAGCTCTCCGATATTCACGGCATCCGTTCCACGCGCGGTCTGATCGTCATGGCCGAAACCGCGGAGGAGCTCTCCGGCGCGGAACTGGATAAGCTGCAGAAAGAGGCGGGCGGCGAATGGTACGGGGAGTACATGCGAAAGCTCTTCGACGGTGTGGATGAGGAAGCCATCGCGCTCGCGGTTAAACTCATCGGCGCACTGCGCCTGACCAACTACACGCCGGATGTGGTTACGCAGATCTACTGCTGCCGCACGACCGCGCAGATGCAGCATGTCGGCATGCTCGCGCTCTGCATGCTCGGCGCGGAGCGGGATATCGTCGCGCTCTGCCGTGACCATACGATCGCATCGCTTTTATCCTTCCGCACGCTGGAGGAGATCTTTTCGGTCTATACGGGCGACCTCAAGCGCCTCTGCCGAAAGCTCATCACCTCCGCGTCCGACCCGTATATCCGGCGCACGTGCATCAAGACCATCGGTGAGCAGCACTATGATGACCTCGGCGACCTTGTGCTGCCGCACCTCATCCACGGACACATCAACACACGCATCGACGCCGCGCGCACGCTCGGCCAGATTCGCTTTGAACAGGCGCACCAGCATCTGATTGTGAGCGCGGAGGACCCGCGCTGGGAAATGCGGGCGGTGGTCGCGACCGCGCTCGGCGCGTTTGATATCGTCGAGGACGAACCAACGCTGATCAAACTGCTGTGCGACCGTGAATGGTGGGTGCGTTACCGCGCAGCCGAAGCGCTCGCGCAGACCAATGAGCCGGAGGAATTAAGCAAGCGCGTCGAACAGACGGGCGACCGGTTTGCAGCCGAGATGATGCGCTTTGCGCTGGAACGGCTGCAACTGATGAGAGGGGAGGCGGCATAACATGCAGTGGATTGAAGGATTACGCCTTGCAATGCCCGGCGTTGTCGCCGCATTGCCGTATGTATGTTATGGCTTTCTCGCGCTGGTAATTCTCGCGGGGATTGCGCGGCTGTCGCTGCTCGCGCGTTCGACCGTCGCGCTCAAGCAGCATGTCCGTTCGCTGCGTTCCGTAGACTACCGCAGATTTCAGGATTCCGAGCATGTGATGCCGGTTTCGCTGATCCTGCCCGCCGTGAACGTGGCAGACAGCCTGAAGGAACAGGTTGAGAACCTGCTGAGGCTCGATTTCAAGCAATACGAGCTGATCGTGGTTGCAAATAGTAGGCACACGGAGGCCTGGCAGAGCCTGATGGAGGGCTACCGGCTGCTCCCGTTCCACCAGCCGTTTAAAAAGACGCTTCCTGCGTCTCGCGTGGACGCGGTCTATCGATCTGCAAGTGATGTCCGACTGGTCGTGTTGGACGTGAAAGACGCCGACCGCGCGGGTGCGCTCAACGCGGGCGTCAACGTTTCGTCCTATCCGATCGTGGCGCCTGTCTATCCCGACGTGCGGCTGACGAAGGACGCGCTTCTCAAAATGGTCTATGCGTTTGTGAGCGACTCCGCCTGCGTCTTCATCGGCTCGTTTCCGCGCATCGGCACCGGAGAAGAACAGGACGCGGAGGCGAAGATGCCGGTTCTCGCGCAGCAGCAATATCTCGAACGGCTGCGTACGCTCTATACAAGCCGCAGGGGATACGCAACCTATGGCTTGTATCTGACGCTGAACAACAGCTTTGCGGCTTATCTCAAGAACGCAGTGACGGAATCCGGCGGATTTTCCGCCGACGCGCGCGCGGAGAACACCGATCTGCTGCTTCGCATCCATGCTCGCCTGAGAAAGGAGAAACGTGCATATTGCGCGAGGCTTCTGCCGGATGCGGTCGCCTATCAGCTTCCGCAGAAGCGGATGAACGGCGTTTGCCGCCAGCAGCGTTCCGGATTAAAGGATCTGCGGAACACGGTGCGCCGCAACCATGCTATTGCGCGTGCGCTGCGCGGCGCGGGCTATACGCGCCTTTCGGAGCGGGGAGGCCCGCTGTTTGAAATGCTCGGCATTCTCGCGGTGCTGCTATCGGCGGTGCTCGGCGCGGTTCCGCTCGCGTTTGCGGGGCTGTACTTGCTGCTGGGCATCCTGATCGGGGCGGTGCAGTCCGTGCTTGCGATGCTGCTCGAAGAGTACGCGTTTCAGCGGCAGACGGACACGGGACTGCTGCTCGGACGGTATGTACTCGCGATTCTGCTGCAGATCGGCTTCCGGCTGCGCACGACGCTCGCGCGGGTCTTCTCCTAGTTTTGTACTGAAAACGTAAAACAGCCGCCGGATTGTCCGGCGGCTATTTTTGTTGACGTACAGCATCGTATATTTTACAAATTTTGACAAAATGCGAAAAAAAGTAGTTGAATGATGGCAGATGATTCCGTTATACTATATTTGGTGGCATATGGCAAAGTTTCACACATTCCACCAGCGAAAACGTACCTTGCCTGCGGAACTCTACCGCATGATCATATCGGAACATCCTTCGCTTCCGTCCTGACTGGAACTGACACAACCGACCAACAAGAAGAGGAACGCGAACATGATGCTGCGATTACAGAAATATCTGGCTGAGGCGGGTATCGCCTCCCGGCGCGCAAGTGAGGAACTGATCACCTCCGGCCGCGTGCAGGTCAACGGCGCGGCAGCCACGCTCGGCATGAGCGTAGACCCAGAGACAGATATCGTACTATTTGACGGCAAGCCCGTCAAGCAGGAAGAAGAACTCATCACGGTCATGCTCTACAAGCCCAAAGGCGTCGTGAGCACAAGCGACGACCCGCAGGGCAGAACGACAGTGCAGGAATACGTGAAAGATATCCCCGCGCGGCTCTATAACGTAGGCAGGCTCGATATCAACTCCGAAGGCCTGCTCCTGATGACCAACGACGGCGAGCTTGCGCACCGCATGACGCACCCGAAGTTTTCGGTGGAGAAGACGTATTTTGCCATCTGCGACGGCAAGCTGCAGCCCTCCGAAATCGCCTCTCTCGTCAACGGCGTGACCCTCGACGACGGCATGACGGCACCCGCAAGGGTGACGCATGTGCGCCCGACCAAGACGGGCGACACCTCGTTTCTGATCACGATCCATGAGGGCAAGAACCGCCAGATCCGGCGCATGCTGGAGGCGGTCGGCCATAGAACCCTGCGGCTCAAGCGCGAGCGATTCGGGCCGCTGCACTTAGGCGAGCTCAAGCCCGGCGACACGCGCAGGCTCACGCCGGACGAACTCCGTTCGCTCAAGCACGCGCTGGGACTCTAAAGCACATAGTTCACAGGCACCGGACTCATTCAACATTCGATAGGACAAGGCACTTGCCTTCCTGATAAAAAGCAATACTGCGGAGGTACTTTGGTATGGATATGACGACGTTGATCGTTCTCGGCGTGTTCGCTGCACTGATCGTGCTGACTTTCATTTTAAAGGCAGTGCGCGCGCGGCAGGAGAAACTCTATGGCGGCGAAGAAGAAGCGGAAGCTGTTTTAGAAGCTGCACCCGCTGTCGCAAATCGCGGAGAACTCGTCGCAGCGGTTTCCAGCTGCGTCGCAGAAGTGATGGGCAAGGACGTCACCGGCCTTCGCATCGTCTCCATCAAGCAGGTCGGCTGAGCCGGGGCTGCGATTGAATCTGTCGGAACAATAAATTTCACATATAGTAAAAAATCGGAGGTAATTATGCGTAATTTTCTCGTGAACGTCAATGGAACCCAGTATGAAGTCGCCGTGGAAGAAATCGACGGCAAAGCAGCTCCCGTAGCAAAACCCGTGCAGGCGGCTCCTGTTGCAGCGCCCGTTGCGGCACCCGTTGCCGGCGGCGCAAAAATGACTGCTCCGATGCCCGGAACCATCCTCGGCGTCAACGTCAAAGAAGGCGAAGCCGTCAAGGCCGGCCAGACGCTCTTTGTTCTGGAAGCCATGAAGATGGAGAGCGACGTTGTCGCACCCGTCGACGGAACCGTTCGCGGCCTGTCTGTCGCGAAGGGCGCGTCCGTCTCTGCGGGCGACCTGCTCTGCTCCATCCTGTAAGCGGATTCTCCGACAGCGGAGCGCCGGTAACCGGCGTTTCGTGCGTTCCCTTCTTATGACACTGTGGTGACGCGCGCGGGCAGAAACTAGCCCCGCCCTGCGCCGCAAAAAAGGAGAAAACCAGATGAGCAAACTATTCATTACCGATACGATCTTTCGCGATGCGCACCAGTCTCTGGCTGCAACGCGCATGCGCGTCGAGGACATGCTCCCCGCGTGCGAAATTCTCGACTCCGTCGGCTACTGGTCGCTGGAAGTCTGGGGAGGAGCTACGTTTGACGCATGCCTCCGCTTCCTCAATGAAGATCCGTGGGATCGCCTGAGAAAGCTTCGCAAAGCCCTGCCGAACACCAAGCTGCAGATGCTTTTCCGCGGACAGAACATCCTGGGCTATAAGCATTATGCCGACGACGTGGTTGAGCAGTTCTGCAAGAAAGCCATCGAGAACGGCATCGACGTCATCCGCATCTTCGACGCGGTCAACGACATCCGTAACCTCGAGAGCGCCATCCGCTTCACCAAGAAGTACGGCGGCATCTGCGAACCTGCCATCAGCTACACGGTTTCGCCCGTGCACAACCATGACTACTTCATCCAGATGGCCAAAGAGCTTGAACAGATGGGCGCAGACACGATCTGCATCAAGGACATGGCAAACCTGCTGCTGCCGTACGACGCGTATTCGCTCGTTTCGCGGCTGAAGAAGGAAGTCAAGGTTCCGATCCATCTGCACACGCATAACACCACCGGCACCGGCGACATGGTCTATCTCATGGCGGCGCAGGCCGGCGTGGATATCGTGGACACCGCGCTGTCTCCCTTCGGCAACGGCACCGCGCAGCCCGCGACCGAGCCGCTGGTCGCCACCCTCAAGGGAACCGACCGCGACACCGGCCTCGATCTGAACAAGCTCTCCGAAGCCGCGAAAATTATGCGCCCCGTTGCGGACCGTATGATCGCGGACGGCACGATCTCCGTCAAGTCCCTTGGCGTGGATACGAACACCCTGCTGTATCAGGTTCCGGGCGGCATGCTCTCTAACCTGATCTCGCAGCTCAAGGAAGCCGGAAAGTCCGACAAGTATTATGAAGTGCTCGAAGAGGTTCCGCGCGTGCGCAAAGACTTCGGCTATCCGCCGCTGGTCACGCCCACGAGCCAGATCGTCGGCACGCAGGCCGTGCTGAACGTCATCAACGGCGAGCGCTACAAGGTCTTCACCAAGGAGTCCAAGGCGTTGCTGCACGGTGAGTACGGCACGCTGCCCGCTCCCGTGAACGAAGAAGTGCGCAAAAAGGCAATCGGAGATGCCGAAGTCATCACCGTTCGCCCGGCCGATCTGCTCAAACCCGAGCTGGAAACCTTCCGCGCGGAGATCAAGGATCACATCCGTCAGGAAGAAGACGTTCTCAGCTACGCGCTCTTCCCGCAGGTTGCGCTCAAGTTCTTTGAAGCGCGCGAAGCCGCGGAGCGCAAGGCATCAGAACCGCAGCAGGACGACAGCGTTCGCACGCTGTATGTGGAGGACATTGGCGCATAACATATGAGACATCTGCCGAACATTCTATCCGGAATACGGCTCATTCTCGTTGGTGTGTTTGTGATGCTTTTCAGGGCGGGCAGGTATCTGCCTGCCCTGTGCATATTCGTGATCGCGTTTTTTACCGACGTGCTGGATGGCTATCTCGCGCGGAAGCACGGCTGGGTTTCCAACATCGGAAAACTGCTGGATCCGCTCGCGGACAAGCTCATGACGCTGGCTGCCCTCGTGTGCATCTATGTAGGCAAGCAGAAGCCGATCTATCTCGTTCTATTTCTGCTCATGGCGCTCAAGGAGCTTCTCATGATCGCGGGCGGCGTGTTTCTTGCCAAGCGCAAGGTCGTGGTGTTCGCGGCCTGGCCGGGGAAGATCGCAACCGGGCTGTTTGCAGCCGGTGTGATGCTCTCGCTGCTGTCCTTTCTGTCGGTACACGTGGAACCATACAATCTCTATGTGCTGGGTCTTGCAACGCTGACTTCCTATTTTGCGCTTGTCTATTATGCGGCAAAACAGCTGCCGCAGGCATTCGGGAAGAAAGCGGAGTAGGCAAAAACGCCGGAGGGGGGCGGCAGGCGGAAAGCGCTGCTGCAGGCGCGAATTGCGGAAAAGGCTTGCAAATGCGGAGAAAGGCTGTTATACTTTTTTCTGTTGGATGATTGAACTTTTAGCGGAGAGTGGGCAAAACCCACTCTTTCGTTTTGAAGGGTGCTTTTTCTAGCGCTGAAAAGAGAAAAGTGACCCGTTTCGGCAGATAAAACCGGCAGTTTCGGTTGCTTTTACCTGCCAAATGCGAATTTTATGATCAGCAACAACGACAAAGTGTGTTTCAAACGATACACGACGCCGCAAAGGCGTTTTTGGCAACCAATCAGGAGGATTTTGATTGAACACAGCACAAAAGGTGGAACAACTGCTCAAGCAGCCCGTCGCGGAGCTTGGTTATGAGCTATGCGATGTGGAATTCATAAAGGAATACGGAGACTGGGTGCTCACGCTGTACATCGACAAAGAAGGCGGCGTGAACATCGATGACTGCGAGCGCGTCAGCCGCGCGGTCGATCCGCTGCTCGACGAGGCAGACCCCATCGAGCAGGCGTATATGCTCTCCGTCTCTTCACTGGGCCTCGACCGCCCGCTGAAGAAGGACGCGGACTATCAGCGCAACCTCGGCAAGCGCATTGAGTTCAAGCTCTTTGCGCCCAAAGACGGCAAGAAGGAATTCACGGGCGAACTGGTCAGCTTTGACGAGACCCAGGTGATCGTTCGTCTCGACAAAGGCGAGCTCACGCTGGAGCGCAAAGCCATCGCACTTGCGCGTCCGGAACTGAAATTTTAAGAGACAATGCGGGAAAACCCCGCCGGAATGATACTTTCACGTGACTGCTGAGACGGTATACACGGGAATATTTGTAAGGAGTACAATAGGATGAACACAGAGTTTGTCGAAGCATTGAATGCGCTGGAGAAGGAACGCGGCATCAGCAAGGATGTCCTGATTCTCGCCATCGAGGCCGCATTGACCTCGGCGTATAAGCGCAACTATGGCGCGACCGCGAATGTGCGCGCGCAGATCGATCCGCGCAGCGGCGAGTTTCGCATCTACGCTTCCAAAACGGTAGCCGAAGTGGTAGAAAACCCGATCAACGAGATCTCGCTTGCCGATGCAAAGCAGGTCAACGTGTTGTATGAAGTGGGCGACGTGCTCGAAGAAGAGGTCAAGGCGAAGGAGTTTTCGCGCATCGCGGCGCAGACGGCCAAGCAGGTTGTCGTGCAGCGCATCCGCGAGGCGGAGCGCGGCGTCATCTACGAAGAATACGTCGAAAAAGAAAACGAAGTGCTCACGGCGATCGTGCAGCGCGTGGAAAAGGGCAACGTCTATGTCGAGCTCGGCAAGACGGACGGCATCCTGACCCCGAACGAGATGATTCCCAACGAAACATACGAAAACAACGACCGTATCAAGGTCTATGTGCTCGAAGTGCGCAAGGACAGCAAGGGCCCGCAGGTTCTGGTCAGCCGCACGCATCCCGGCCTTGTGAAGCGTCTCTTTGAGCTGGAGGTACCGGAGATTCAGACCGGCGTCGTGCAGATCAAATCCATTGCGCGCGAGGCGGGCTTCCGCACCAAGGTCGCGGTGCATTCCACCGACATGCAGGTCGACCCGGTCGGCGCATGCGTGGGTCAGCGCGGCGCGCGCGTCGAGCGCATCGTCAACGAACTGCACAACGAGAAGATCGACATCATCGAATGGGATTCCGACACGGCAGTCTATATTGCAAAGGCGCTGAGCCCCGCGAAGGTGCTGATGGTCTACATCAATGAAGAAGAAAAGGCCGCGAAGGTCATCGTGCCGGACACGCAGCTTTCGCTCGCTATCGGCAAAGAAGGCCAGAACGCACGCCTTGCCGCCAAGCTGACCGGCTGGAAGATCGACATCAAGAGCCAGTCGCAGGCGGAGGAGGCCATGGACGCCTTCTATCACGAAGAACAAGAAGAGATCGAAAGCGAGGCGTAACGCTTGGCGAAGAAGATTCCCATGCGGATGTGCGTCTCCTGCCGGGAGATGCAGCCTAAGAAGGAGCTCGTGCGCGTCGTGCGCACGCCGGAAGGTGCTGTCGTGCTGGACACGACCGGCAGAGCCAACGGCAGAGGGGCATATCTTTGCAAAAAGAGCGCCTGTCTGGAAAAGGCGATCAAGTCCCGCGCGCTGGAACGCGCACTGGAGACGAAGATCGAGCCGGAGACCTACAACACGCTGCGCGCGCAGTTTGCACAATACAATGAACAGCAAGCTGACTAGCGCCATCGGCTTTGCGATGAAGGCGGGACGCCTGAAGTCCGGCGATTTTGTCACTGAGAAGCTGCTGCGGGCAAAGGGCGCGAAAATCGCGCTGATCGACCCCACCGCCTCGGACAATACAAAGGACAAATACCGCGATATCTGCAGCTACAACGGCATCGAGCTCATCGAGATTGAAGAGCTCGGCCGCTGGATCGGAAAACCAGGGCGCATGGTCGCCGCGGTGACCGACGAGGGATTTACGCAGATGATCCGGCGGGCGCTGAAGGAAGAACACACCGAACCGTAACCACGCATCCTCGGATGCTGAAAGAAAAAAACAGGACTATCGCGCATCCGTACTGAGCCAGGCGGACTGCGAAAAACGCGGGGGTAACGACGTACATGGCAAAAAACAATTTCCTCGAATCGGCAACGGGCATTCAGAAGACGACAAAAGACCTTCTGGACCGGCTGACACTGACGCAGAGCTCCGTTGGAGAACTGCTTGTTTCGGTGCGCCATTCCGAGACTGAACTTCTTGAGAAGGAGGAGCAGAAGCGCAAAGCGCGCGAAGAGCGCGAGCGCATGGAGCGCCTGCGCGAAATGCTCGACTCCGATCAGGATCACGCAGCCCATGCCGGTGGAAGAGACGACGACGATCTGCCGCAGCAGAAGCCTGCCGCGAAGGCTGAAGCGCCCGCGAAGCAGGAAGCTGCCGCGCAGCCTGCCGCCGAACAGACGGAGAAACCCGCCGAGAAGCCTGCCGCGGAGAAACCCGCGCCCGTGCAGGAAGCGGCTCCCGCTGCGGAGCCGCCGAAACCCGCGCAGGAGGCAGCGCCGGAAGCTCCGAAGAAGCCCGCAAACAGCGGCTATGAAGCGCACGCGATTTCGCAGGACGACCGCCGCCGTCCGCCGCAACAGGGAGGGAACTACCCGCCGCGTCAGGACGGCTATCAGCCGCGTCCGCAAACTGGCAACGGCTATCAGCCGCAGCAGGGCAACGGCTACCAGCCGCGTCCGCAGGGCGGCAACTACCCGCCGCGACAGGACGGCTATCAGCCGCGCCCGCCGCAGCAGGGCGGATACCAGCAGCGTCCGCAGGGCGGCAACTATCCGCCGCGTCAGGACGGCTATCAGCCGCGTCCGCCGCAGCAGGGCGGCTATCAGCAGCGCCCGCAGGGCGGCAACTACCCGCCGCGTCAGGACGGCTATCAGCCGCGTCCGCAGCAGGCGGGCGGTTATCCGCCGCGTCCGCAGCAGGGCGGAACAGGCCCGCGTCCGGCAGGACAGCAAGGCGGCTTTGCGCCGCGCGGACCGCGTCCGGCAGGAGCCGGCGCGCCTCCCGCTCCCGCAGCCGGCGGCAAGGATCGCGTGAGCAACTATGATCCGAACAAGAGCGCCTATGCCCGCACCAAAGAAGCGGATCGCAAGGCAAAGAATAAGAAAACGATCTCCCGTGAAGCCGCGCCCAGCGCGAGCAACTGGGACGACGATGCAACGGGCAACCGCAAACTCAGACGCGGACAAAAGCAGCCCATGCGGCGGCCGGAACCCGTCGTGATTGAAAAGGCGGTGATCACTACGGAGACCATTACAGTCAAGGAACTGTCCGAAACCATCGGCAAACCGGCGTCGGAAATCATCAAGAAGCTCTTCATGCTCGGCATGCCGACGACGATCAACCAGGAGATCGACTTTGACACCTGCGAACTCGTCGCATCCGATTTCGGCATCGAACTCGAGCTCAAGGTCGCCAAGACCTTTGAAGAAGTGTTGTCCGACAGCGCAGCAAGCGACACGGACCACGACGACCTGCTCTGCACGCGTCCGCCGGTCGTGACCATCATGGGCCACGTCGACCACGGCAAGACCTCGCTGCTGGACGCGATTCGCAACAGCTCCGTCACCGAAGGCGAAGCGGGCGGCATCACGCAGCACATCGGCGCATACACCGTCTGCTGCAATGGCAAGCAGATCACGTTCATCGACACACCGGGCCACGAGGCGTTCACCTCCATGCGTGCCCGCGGCGCGCAGGTGACGGATATCGTCATCCTCGTGGTCGCGGCGGACGACGGCATCATGCCGCAGACGATCGAGGCGATCAACCACGCGAAAGCCGCGGGGGTTCCGATCATCGTCGCCATCAACAAGATGGACAAGCCCGACGCTAACCCCGAACGCGTCAAACAGCAGCTCACCGAGTATGAACTCGTTTCCGAAGAGTGGGGCGGCCAGACCATCATCGTGCCCGTCTCCGCGAAGAAGCAGCAGGGGCTTGATCACCTGCTGGAGATGATCCTCCTGCAGGCGGACGTTTTGGAGCTCAAAGCCAACCCGAACCGCCTCGCCAAGGGTACCATCATCGAAGCGAAGCTTGACAAAGGCCGCGGCCCGCTGGCGACCGTTCTCGTGCAGAACGGCACGCTCCGCAGGGGCGATACCATCGTCGCAGGCACCGCGTACGGCAAAGTCCGCGCGATGACCGACGACAAGGGCAACGTGGTCAACGAAGCAGGCCCTTCGACTCCGGTCGAGGTGCTTGGCTTCAGCGAAGTGCCGGATGCGGGCGATATCCTCAACGTCGCGGAAGTCGACAAGCTCTCGCGTCAGGTTGTTGAAGAACGCCGCGACAAGATCAAGGCGGCACAGCTCAAGAGCAAGAGCAAGGTCTCGCTGGACGATCTGTTCACGCAGCTGGCGGCGGACGAGCTCAAAGACCTCAATATCATCGTCAAGGCGGACGTTCAGGGTTCCGTCGAGGCGGTCAAGCAGGCACTGGAAAAACTCAGCAATGAGGAAGTCCGCGTGCGCTGCATCCACGGCGGCGTCGGCGCGATCACCGGAACGGACATCATGTTCGCCTCCGCTTCCAACGCTATCGTCATCGGCTTCAACGTGCGTCCGGACACGAGCGCGCGCACCATGGCGGAAAAAGAGAACGTGGATGTGCGGCTCTACCGCGTCATCTACAACGCCATCGACGACGTCAAGGCCGCCATGCGCGGTATGTTCAAGCCGGTCTTCAAAGAGGTCGAGCTTGGCAGAGCCACCGTCCGCGAAACCTTCAAGGTCACGGGCGTGGGCACCATCGCTGGCGCATACGTCAACGACGGCAAGATCACGAGAAGCGCGCAGATTCGCGTGTTGCGCGACAGCGTCGTGATCCACGAAGGCAAGATTAGCTCGCTCAAGCGCTTTAAGGACGACGCGAAGGAAGTCCTCACGAGCTTCGAGTGCGGCATCGGCATCGACGGCTTCAACGATCTGCAGGAAGGTGACGTCATCGAAGCCTTCGTGATGGAAGAGGTCAAGAGAACCTAAAGGCGGAATTATGATTGCGCGAATCTTTCTCTAAGAAGTCAAGCGCACATAATTCGAGAAACTGGATTCGGCCGCCGGGCGCGCGCCGGGCGGAGGAGGCTACTATGGCAACGTTTCGCGCAGACCGCAGAAACGAAGAAGTTAAAAAAACGATCAGCGAAGTCATCCGCGAGATGAAGGATCCCCGAATCTCGCCGATGACCGCGCTGACCGAGGTCGAGGTCACAAAGGATCTCAAATATGCAAAGGTTAAGGTCTCCGTCTATGATGACGACGAGAAGAAGCGCATTTCCAGCGTGGAAGCGCTCAATCATGCGTCGGGATTCATCTCCCACGAGCTGGGGATGCGGATGCGAATCCGCGCGGTGCCGAGCATCAAATTCATGCTCGACAACACGATTGCCTACAGCGTGCGCATCTCGGAGATCCTGAACGAGCTTCATAAATCGGACGCAGCCGCGGAGAAGCCCGCGGAAGAAACCGAACAGGACGCGAAAGCCGGGAAGGAGTGACGGGCATGCTGCAGGACGCCGTCCGTTTTTTACGGACGTATGATGATATTCTGCTGATTGCGCATGTCTCTCCGGATGGCGACACGCTCGGCTGCGCCTTTGCGCTCTACGGTGCTCTGCTGGAGCTGGGCAAGCACGCAAAGGTGGTCTGCGAAGACCCCGTGCCGGCGATCTATCGCTTTCTTCCGTTTGCCGATCAACTCATACCGCCCGAGCAGGCACACCCTGCCGAGGCGGTTGTTTGCGTGGATTGCGCGGATCTGGGCAGAACCGGACGCTGCGAACCGCTGTTTCAGGCGGCGAAAGCCACGCTCAACATCGACCACCACGGCACGAACGACCGATATGCCGACAACAACTATGTCCAGAAAGCGGGAGCGACGGGCGAGCTGATCTTCAACGTGATCACGTGCCTCAAGATCACGCTCAACAAGAACATCGCAAGCTGCCTGTACGCGGCCATCACGACCGACACGGGCAACTTCTCCTATAGCAACACCACGTCGCAGACCATGCGCATTGCGGCGGATATCCTCGACACGGGCATCGACCTGCCGTATCTCAACCGCTGCCTGTTCCGTACGGTGCCGTTTCACAAGCTGAAGCTGCATGCACTCGGCGTCAACAAAGCGCAGCTCTATGAATACGGGCGCATCGGCATCTCCTACATTACACTGGAGGAAATCGCTTCCTGCGGCGCGACCAACGAGGATACGGAAGGCATCATCGACTCCATCCGCGATATCGATACGGTCGAGGTCGCGGCGCTGCTGCGCGAGAGCGAGGACGGACTGATTCGCGTCAGCCTCCGAGGCAAAACCTGTGCTGACGTGAGCAAGATCGCGACCCAGCTCGGCGGCGGCGGACACCGCCTCGCCGCGGGCTGCACCATGCAGCCGCCGATCGAACAGGCTGCGGCGCAGATTCTGGCGCTCGCCAAAGAGCTGCTGCTCGGGTCCTGTGAGTAATATGGACGGTATCGTCACCGTCCTCAAAACGCCGGGCATGACCTCCAGCAACGTCGTATTCGACGCAAGGAAAATCTTCGGCGAAAAACACGCGGGGCATCTTGGCACGCTCGATCCCGCTGCTGCGGGTGTGTTGCCTGTCTGCCTCGGCCGCGCGACGCGATTGTTTGACATCCTCGTCGACAAGGACAAGGAATACGTCTTTGAGTGCGTCTTCGGCATCCAGACCGATACGCAGGACGCCACGGGCACCGTCATCGCGCGCGACAACAGGCGCGTGAGTCGGGAAGAACTCGCGGCAATCTTGCCGGAGTTTGTCGGCGGGCAGATGCAGACGGCCTCGATCTATTCCGCGCTCAAGGTCGACGGCAAGAAGATGTACGATCTGGCCCGTGCGGGAGAGACCGTAGAACCCAAGGTGCGCGAAATCTGCGTGTACGAGCTGGAGCTCGTCGAGCAGACGGGGAAGAACCGATTCCTGCTGCGCGCGATGTGCTCGCGGGGAACGTATGTGCGCTCGCTCTGCGAGAGCATTGCGGAGCGTCTCGGTACGGTGGGGTATGTCTCCATCCTGCTGCGCACGAAGAGCGGGCCTTTCACGAGCGAACGAGCGTTCACCATTGCGGAGCTGGACGCGGCAAAGGAAGCGGGCACGCTCATGCAAACGTTACTGTCCTGTGAAGAGGCGATGGCGTTTCTGCCGGAGCTCCGGCTGGAGCCGGACCGCATGACACCGACCAAGAATGGGCTTGAAACGCATGTGAAGGGACTTTCAGACGGACTTGTCCGCGCCTATGCGCAGGACATGTTCCTCGGCATCGGCGAGATCCGCAGCGAGCGGTTTCGCCTGACGATTCATCTCTATTAAGAAACAACGGTTTCATCATGATTTCTCTTGGTGACGCCCGATTTATTCAGAAACAACGGTTCATCCGGATTCGTTCGGATTGGGCCCGATATTGAAGGTAAGTATGGCAGTATTGCAACCCGCCGTCGTCGCGCTCGGCATGTTTGACGGCGTACATCTTGGACACAGGGCGCTGATTACCCGCTTGCTCGAAGAAGCGAAGCGGCTGCGCGCCGTGCCTGTCGTTTTCACGTTTTCCAACCATCCGCTGGAGGTGCTCGGCGGAAACGTCCGCATGATCTCCGGCATCCGGGAGCGCAACATGATGCTGCGCTCGCTCGGCGCGGAAGAGGTTGAGAGCGTGCCCTTTACGCGCGAGATGGCGCACCTGAGCACGGAGCAGTTCATCGACCTGCTGAACGAAAAATGGAATGTGCGCGGGCTCGTCGTCGGCTACAACTACACCTGCGGAGACCGCGGCACCGGTACGCCGGAGACGCTGCGGGACATCGGCGGCGAGCGCGGTTTTTCCGTCTCCGTGGTCGATCCCGTGCTGTTTGAAGGGGAACCTGTCTCCAGCACGCGTATCCGCGAGGCGGTGGAGCGCGGCGACGTAACACTTGCGGAAGCGCTGCTCAAGCGGCGCTATACGCTCACGGGAACCGTCGTGCAGAATAAGCGCATCGGCAGGCGCATCGGCTTTCCGACTGCTAACATCGAGGCGGATCTGCGGCGCGTGATTCCGGCGGACGGCGTTTACGCAACGTTTGCCTTCGTCGGCGGGGTTGTGTACCGCGCGGTGACCAACATCGGCACAAACCCCACGGTGCACGGAACCAGACTGACCATCGAGACACACATTCTCGACTTCAACGCCGATATCTACGGCCAGCAGCTGACCATCGCGTTTCGCAAGCGCCTGCGCGGCGAGGCGATGTTTGATTCACTGGACGCGCTTAAGGAGCAGATTCGGCTCGACGTGGAAGCGGCCTCGGCATATCGGGACTGATCAACGGGGCAGATACCAAGCATGCAGATGATATATTGGTCAAAAACATGCATGCGGTTGTTTACAATTCACCCCGGATATGCTATCCTATAAAAGCATTCAAATGCCGTTTACCGGGATATGCGACACTCCGACGCATTTCTCAGTTCACGGGAAAGAGAAAAAAGGAGAAAGAAACCCATGACTAAGACGGAAACCATCGAAAAGTTCGCCCTCCATGAAGGCGACACCGGCTCTCCCGAAGTGCAGATCGCGCTTCTGACCGAGCGCATCAACCACCTCAACGAGCACCTGAAGCTGCACCAGAAGGATCACCACTCCCGCCGCGGCCTGCTCAAGATGGTCGGTCAGCGCAGAGGCCTTCTGAACTACCTCAAGGAGAAGGACATCGAACGCTACAGAGCGATCGCTGCCAGCCTGAACATCCGTATCAAGTAAGAGAAAAGGCGGGGTTGTTCCCGCCTTTCTTTCTATTCTCTTTCACACAACGGCACGACAAAAAAGGCCATATCGCAAGAGCGTTTATGGCGAAATTGCAAATGATCCGCGTATTTGTACCATTCCAAGTATTTTTTGCTCATTCTGCGGATTGATTTGCCCTGAAATTGGTTATAATAAAAAAGAAGATAAAGAAGAAGAAGGAGCAAACAAATACTATGGAAAGAAACTTCCAGATGCAGCTTGGCGGCAAGACGCTCATCGTCGAAACCGGCAAGTACGCCGAACAGGCGGGCGGAAGCGCACTCGTCCGCTTGGGCGATACCGCGGTGCTGGTCTGCGCGACGATCGCAAAGACCGCGCGTGACGGCGTGGATTTTCTGCCGCTTTCGGTGGAATATCAGGAAAAACTCTACTCGGTGGGCAAGATCCCCGGCGGATTCATCAAACGTGAAGGCCGCCCGACCGACCGCGCGATCTTAAGTTCGCGCTTGATTGATCGTCCGCTGCGTCCGCTGTTCCCCAAAGGATTCTATAACGACGTGCAGGTGGTTGCCACCGTCATGTCCGTAGAGCAGGACGTTCAACCGGAAATCCTCGCGATGATCGGTTCCTCCGTCGTGCTCGCCATCAGCGAAGCGCCGTTCTCCGGACCCACGGGTTCCGTCGCAGTCGGCATGATCGATGGCCAGTACATCATCAACCCCGACGTTGCGCAACGCGAAAAGAGCAGCCTCAGCCTCGTGGTCGCGGGCACCAAGGACGCGGTCATGATGGTCGAGTCCGGCGCGAACGAAATCTCCGAAGAAGAGATGCTGAACGCCATCCTCTTTGCGCACGAAGAGATCAAAAAGATCGTCAGCTTCATCGCGGACATCGAAGCCCAGATCGGCAAAGCAAAGCTCGAGCCGGTGATCTATCACCCCAACGAAGAGCTTGAAGCAAAAGTCCGCGCCTATGCGTTTGACAAAGTCGTCTGGTCGCTGGATACCTTTGACCGCTCCGAGCGCGAAGTGCGCGGAGACCAGATCAAAGCGGAGACCGTTGAGGCCTTCAAAGAAGAATATCTCGATTCCGCAAAGGACATCGGCGCGATTCTTTACACCATCACCAAAGAAGTCGTTCGCGACAAGATCATCAACAAGAAGATTCGTCCCGACGGACGCGCGCAGGATGAGATCCGCCCCATCTGGAGCGAGGTCGGTATCTTTGGCCGTACGCACGGCAGCGCGGTGTTCACCCGCGGACAGACGCAGGTCATGACCATCGCCACACTCGGCACGATCTCCGAAGCGCAGTCCCTCGACGGACTTTCTCTCGAAGAGAGCAAGCGCTATATGCACCAGTATAATATGCCGCCGTACAGCGTCGGTGAAGCCAAGCCCATGCGCGGCGTCGGCCGCCGCGAAATCGGCCACGGCGCTCTTGCTGAGCGCGCGCTGGAACCGGTGCTTCCGAGCGAAGCGGAGTTCCCGTACTGCATGCGCCTCGTGAGCGAGGTCATCAGCTCCAACGGCTCCACCTCGCAGGCCTCCATCTGCGCCAGCACGCTGGCACTGCTGGATGCGGGCGTCCCGATCAAGAAGTCCGTCGCGGGCGTCGCGATGGGTCTGATCAAGGACGACTCCACCGGCAACATCGCGATCCTGACCGACATCCAGGGCCTCGAGGACTTCCTCGGCGACATGGACTTCAAAGTCGCGGGCACGCGTGACGGCATCACCGCCATCCAGATGGACATCAAGATCAAGGGCATCAACCGCGAAATCCTCACCCGCGCGCTCGAACAGGCGCGCAAGGGCCGCATGTTCATCCTCGACGAGATGGACAAGACCCTGCGTGAGCCGCACGCGGAGCTCTCACCCTACGCGCCGCGCATCATCACCTTCAAGATCAATCCCGACAAGATCCGCGAAGTTATCGGCAGCGGCGGCAAGGTCATCAACAAAATCATTGCCGATACCGGCGTGAAGATCGACATCGAGGACGACGGCACGGTCTACATTGCCTCTCCCGATGCAACTGCCGCGGCGGAAGCCAAGCGAATCATCGACGGCATCGTCAAAGAGATCGAAGTCGGCGACGTCTACCTTGGCAGCGTGGTCGGCATCAAGGACTTTGGCGCGTTCATCAACCTCAAACCCGGCACGGACGGCCTCTTACACATCTCCCGCATCGCAAACAAGCGCGTGGAGAAGGTGGAAGACGTGCTCTCCATGGGCGAGCAGGTGCTGGTCCGCGTCATCGACATCGACCCCAAGACCGGCAAGATCAGCCTGACCCGCAAGGACATGCTGCCGCCGGAAAAGGAATAAGTTCCGAAGCGAAGCACAAAACGGGGCGCGGCGGCAACGCCGCGCCTTTCTTATGTATCAAGCATACTCGCGCGCGGGACGGATTTATGGTAAAATACAAAATTGCAAGCATCGCGCGGGAAAGGAACCGAAACACATGATCAAACAGCACACCCTGCCAAACGGCATCCGCCTGATCCACGAGAAGATGGAGCACGTCCGCTCCGTGGCGATGGGCGTTTGGGTGGATACCGGTTCCGTCCGCGAGACCGATGAGACCGCGGGCGCCTCGCACCTCATCGAGCACATGGTGTTCAAGGGAACCGAGCGCAGAAACGCGGAGCAGATCGCAATCGAGATGGATGCCATCGGCGGCAACATCAACGCCTACACAAGCAAGGAGAACACCTGCTTTTACGCAAAGGTGCTGGACGAGCACCTCGATCTCGTCTCCGACGTGCTTTCGGATATCACGTTTCACAGCGTGTTTGACCCCGAAGAGCTGAAAAAAGAGCAGGGCGTCGTGCTCGAAGAAATCCTGATGAACGAGGATAGTCCGGAAGACCTCTCCGGCGAGGAGAGCAACATGCTCTTCTTCGGCGACGAGGCGCTGGCGAGCCCGATCCTCGGCAGCAAACAGAGCGTACAAGCGTTCACGCGCGAGTCGCTGCTTGCCTACAAAAATGAATTTTACGTGCCTAACAACATCGTGGTCTCCGTTGCGGGCAACTTCGAGGAGCAGGCACTGGTCGACTCCGTGACGAAGTGGTTCGACATTCCCGCTTCCCCGCGCGCGACGACACCGATTTTGCAGCGCTTTCCCGGCGGCAAGCGCGAGAAGTTCGTTGAAAAAGACGTCGAACAGGTACATATCTGCATCACGCTGCCCGGCTTTGCGCGGGACAGCGAGGGGCAATATCCGCTCGCGGTGCTCTCCAACATCATCGGCGGAAGCATGAGCTCGCGGCTGTTCCAGACGATCCGTGAAAAACTCGGTCTTGCGTACTCGGTCTATTCGTATCCCACGAGCTATACGGGCACCGGCACGCTGACGCTCTACGCCGGAACCGGCGAGAAGCAGGCGAAGGAAGTGCTCAGCCGCATGCTCGAGGAGCTGGAACGTGTCCGCAAGGACGGCGTGACGAAGGACGAGCTCGACCGCTGCCGCGACCAGCTGAAAGGTAGCTACCTGCTTGGTATGGAGTCCAGCAGCTCGCGCATGAACGCGCTGGGTAAGACGCTGCTGTTACAAAAACGTGAATATAGCGAGCAGGAGACCCTGCGCAGAATCGAATGTGTTACAATGGATGATATTGAACGGATTCTGCCTGTATGTCTCGATGTTCAGCAGGCGAGCACCGCGCTCGTCGGCCGCGTGAAGAAACAGAAGGCCGCGCTGCAGGAAGCGATTCGCGGATAACAGCCCCTTTTCGATCAGAACAAACCCTTTTCAGACCGGACGGAGGACGCAACTTGGATAAGCTGGACGTGATTTTTGAGCTGCAGCAATCGCTGAACGACGATATCGAAGCGCGCAGAAGTATCAACTTTTCCCGTGAAGAGTGGATGCAGAAGGAAGTGCTCGCCATGATTTTGGAGCTTTCCGAGGTGCTGGACGAAGTGAACTTCAAGTGGTGGAAGAACCCGAAAGCGGTCGACGATGCAGCGCTCAAGGGCGAGCTTGTGGACGTGCTGCACTTCTTTGTGAGCATGTGCCTCAAGAGCGGCATGACCGCGGAGGAACTCTTCTCTCTCTATAAAGCGAAGAACCAGGAAAATTTTGACCGGCAGTACGGCAGGTCGCAAAAACAGGGTTACGAAGTCGGTGGTGAAACGAATGGCTAAGTCGAAAGTGCGTCTCAAAGGCCGCTTTTTTATGATGATATTGATCCTCGTTGGCTTCATCGCGCTGGTGGCTGTCGTCGCCAACGCGCTGAAGAAGACCGGCGAGATCGAGTTCGGTTCGCTTGGCGCAGACCTTGAGGTGACTGCGGCGATCATCCGCGACGAGAAGGTGATCATGTCCGAACCGTACGAGAAGATCACGTTCGACGTGGTCGAGGGCGAGACGGTCAACAACGATCAGGTCATCGCGCAGCTCTATAAGCGCGGCTACCAGGACGAGACCATGGTCACGTTGCTGAACCTGCAGAAGCAGATTTATGAATACCAGATGCAGCTGCTCGGCGGACAGGAACCGCAGGAGCTGCTGGATTTGAACAACAGCATCAATGAAGTCGAAAAGCAGATTCGCGCGGTTTCCCGCGGACAGAGCACGCTGGACATGCTGGATCTGGAGCAGACGCTCAAAGATCTCGAAAGCCAGCGCGTCACACTGATGCAAACCATCGTGACGCCCGACACCACCTTGACCCAGCTCTACAACGACCTCAAGACACAGCAAAACGTCATGAGCGGCTGGAAGCGGGACATCAAGAACACCTCTGGCACGGGCATCGTGAGTTTTTATTTTGACGGCTACGAGCAGGTGCTCAGCGTCAACAAGCTTTCGACGATCAACTCCGCGCTGGTGAAAACCGTTGTCAACGGCGGCAACACCGCAAAGAACGCGGAATCAACCAGCGAGGTGCCGCTCTACCGCATCATCAACAATACGCATTGGTTCATCGCCTTTGTCACCAGCGCGACAGACCCCATGCGCCTTGCGGAAGGCGAGCAGTATAGCGTGCTGTTCCAGAACTATTCCGACCAGCAGTTTACGGCGACCGCGCGTGCAAGCCAGGTTTCCGAAAACGCGGTTGTCAACGTTCTGGAGTTCAATACCGACATCGGAAAACTCATCGGCACCCGCACGGTTGCCGCGACCATCAGCAAGTCCGCGCAGGGCATGGTCGTGCCGCTCAAGGCGATTGAGATCGTCGCGGGAGTTCCGGGCATTAACATTGCATATGGCGATTCCGTGCTCCGCGTCGAGGTCGATATCCTCGCGCAGGACACGAAAAAGGCGGTCATCCGCGCGCATAACGCCTCGGATAATCTCACCGCCGGAATGAAGTACCTCAAGCCATGACGGACATCGCGCAAAACATAGCGGATGTGCGGGCGGAGATCGCAAGCGCCTGCGCGCGCGCCGGAAGAACGCAGGATGGCGTGCGGCTCGTCGCCGTGTCCAAGTATCAAAGCACGGAGCGGATGGCGGAGGCGGTTGCGGCAGGGATTCAAACCTTTGGTGAGAATCACGCCCAAGAATTGAACGAAAAGAAAACTTTTTTTGAACAGCAAGGTTGCCGGGTGCATTTTATTGGACAACTGCAGACGAATAAGATAAAATATGTCTGCGGTTTTGCCGACCTCATCGAATCGGTAGACCGGCCAAGCCTCGTGGAGCAGCTGGAGCAAAAAGCAGCCTCCATGGGCACAGTGCAGGACGTTTTGATCCAGGTCAACATCGGCGCGGAAGACCAAAAAGGCGGCGTGCGCGATGAGGACTTGGATTCTTTCGCGGATTCCCTAGGTGTGTGTCCGCATCTTCGTCTGCGGGGATTGATGTGCGTCCCGCCCGCGGTAGAAGCGGAGCAGGCACGGGCATATTTTCGCAGGATGCGCACACGGTTTGAGCAGCTTCAGGAGCGGTTTGACCTAAATATCTTCGACACGCTTTCGATGGGCATGAGTCACGATTTCGCGGTTGCGATTGAAGAGGGTGCGACGCAGGTACGCGTTGGCTCCCGCATCTTCGGCGCACGGGACAGAATGTAATCACGATCGCGCGCAGGTACCAGCAGAGCGCGCGGGAAAAAATTGAGAGAATGCCGCGGGCAAACGAGTCCCGGCTGACGGTTTTCGGAGGAAGACGGATGGCAAGCCTTTATACGAAATTCCTGGATTTCATCGGAATCGAGGAGAGCGACGAGCAGGAAGAAGACCGCAGAGACGACGGATACTACCGCGACGAAGCGCCGGAGCGCAGCGCAGGCGGTGCATTCGGCGGCGGTCGTGCGGCAGCCGCACCCAACCGCAGGAACGAGCGCGCGCAGAACACGTCCGGCGCGAACCTGCCCATCTCCGGCGGCATGAAGATGATCGTGTATCACCCCGTGAGCTACGAGGATACGCAGAGCATCATCGACAACCTGAAGAACAGGAAACCCGTCATCGTCAACATGGAAGAGCTGGAGCTGGACACCGCCCAGCGCATTCTGGACTTCCTCTCGGGCGCGGTCTACGCGCTCAACGGCACCATGTGCAAGATTTCGCGCGGCATCTTCGTCGTCGCCCCGAACAACTATGACGTTGTCGGCAACGGCGAGGACGACTACGGCGATCTGGTTTGATGGACGCCGCATAACGAAACAGGTTTTACTGGCACATCAGACAGTTGGTGTGCCAATTTTTTACCAGCAGGCTTGCAGGATTCAATTATACCGTTTAGGAGGCAAGACCGATGCGGATAGACGAAATCGTAAACAAAGTTTTCACGCGCTCGTTTATGGGCTATGACATCGAGCAGGTTGACGGCTATCTGGACGAGGTCATCGAAACGCTGGAACGGTATGAGTCGGAAAAGCGGGAGATGCTATTCGCGATGGAATACCTGATGAAGCAGGTCGAGTACGGCAGAAAGATTCCGCTCGCGGATATGAAAAAGGCCATCGACTCCGGCAGAAGCCAGCAAAAGCCGTCGCCGGGCGACGCGCTCCGCGAGGACGAACAGAAGACCGCACGATCCATTGCCCGCGGCAACGGAGCCGGCAAATCCATGCGCGCGCCGAAGATCAGCCGCGTCAAGCGCGAGGAAGAAGCCAAGGCGCAGATCATCGAGGAAGCAAAGACCGCGATTCCCGTGCAGGAGCTGACCCCGGAGGAAGCGGACAAGCGCGCAAAACGCATGTCCTCCGCCGCGGTCAACTGGCTGGATGAGCTTTTGATCAACATCGCCGAGCATGAAACGCTCGACTACGATAAACCCCTGCAGGCGACGCCTGTACAGCAGCCGCAGGCGGAAAGCGCCGTGCAGGCGCAACCCGAACCGGATACAACAGCGGCAGAGCCGCCAGAAAGCAAATAGAAAAACATGGCAAAGCAAAAGAATGCCTTCCCGCCCGTCAGCCGCGAGGACATGCGCGCGCGAGGCATCGACCAACTGGATTTTGTGTTCGTCTCCGGGGATGCGTATATCGACCATCCCAGCTTCGGCGCAGCCATCATCACGCGCCTACTCGAGAGCAAGGGGTACACCGTGGGCATCATCGCGCAACCGGACTGGCATGGCGTGGAGCCGTTCCGCGTGCTCGGTAAACCCAAACTCGGGTTTCTGATCTCCTCCGGCAACATCGACAGCATGGTCAACCACTATTCTGTCTCGGGTTCGCATAGAGCGACCGATGCATATACCGAGGAAGGCGCTGCCGGGAGACGGCCTGACCGCGCGACGATCGTCTACGCCAACCGCTGCAAGCAGGCGTATTCGAACGTGCCGATCATCATCGGCGGCATCGAAGCGAGCCTTCGCCGATTTGCCCACTACGACTATTGGGACAACCATGTGCGTCACAGCATCCTCTATGACGCATGCGCTGATATCCTCATCTACGGCATGGGCGAGCGCGCGATCGTTCAGGTTGCGGACACGCTTAAATCCGGCAAAACGGTCTCCGAGATGACGGATATTCCCGGCACGTGCGTGCGCGTCAGCAGCGCGGAGAGCGCACCCGGCGCCGTGCTGTTGCCGTCGTACACGGAGGTCATTCAGGACAAGAAGAAATACGCCGAAGCCTTCAACATGCAGACGAGAGAACAGGATGCCGTCCGCGGCAAGCGCCTGCTCCAGCCGCACGAGAAGGGCTTCGTACTCTGCAACCGCCCCGCGATGCCGCTCTCGACCAAGGAACTGGATGAGGTCTACGCGCTCCCGTTTTCGCGCAAGCCGCACCCGATGTACCGCGGGCACATCCCCGCGCTGGAGGAAGTGTCGTTTTCCGTCACCTCCGCGCGCGGCTGCTTCGGCAACTGCAACTTCTGCGCGCTGACGTTCCATCAGGGGCGTGTTGTCACTGGCAGGAGCCACGCTTCGATTCTCGTCGAGGCGGAGAAGATGACATGGGACCCGGACTTCAAGGGATATATCCACGACGTCGGCGGACCCACCGCAAACTTCCGCCATCCGGCCTGCGAAAAGCAGCTCAGAAGCGGTGTCTGCGCGGATCGCCAGTGCATCGGCTTTACGCCCTGCAAACAGCTCGACACGTCGGAAGATGACTACGTCGCGCTGCTGCGCAAGATGCGTGAACTGCCGCGCGTGAAGAAGGTTTTCGTGCGTAGCGGCGTGCGCTATGACTACGCCATGATGGATCGCGACGATACCTTCCTGCGCGAGCTGATCGAGCATCACGTCTCCGGCCAGCTCAAGGTTGCACCCGAGCACGTCTCCGACCGAGTGCTGAAGTACATGAACAAGCCCCCGCACGCGGTCTACGAGCGCTTTGTGCAGAAATATGAAGCGATCAACAAGAGCCTCGGCATGAAGCAGTTCCTTGTGCCGTACCTGATCAGCTCGCACCCCGGCAGCAACATCCACGACGCGATTGAGCTTGCGCAGTATCTCAAGGAAAAGAACTACCGGCCGGAGCAGGTGCAGGATTTTTATCCAACGCCAGGCACCGCGTCCACCTGCATGTACTATACGGGGCTTGATCCCGTTTCGATGCAGCCGGTATTTGTCGCAAAAACGCGGGAAGAAAAAGCGATGCAGCGCGCGCTGATGCAGTGCCACATCCGCAGAAACTGGCCGCTGATCCGCAAAGCCCTGCGCTCCGCCGACCGGGAAGACCTCATCGGCAGCGGCAGAAACTGCCTCGTTCCGCCGGACTATCTCTCGCCGGACGAGCAACGCGCAAGCGCCTACCGCAAGCCCCAGCAGCGCAGCGGAAACGCTCCGCGCAGCGGCGGAAAAAAGAGCGGGGGCGGTAGCGGACGTCCGCCGAAGCGCGGAAGGTAGCCGCGCGGAATAAACACGCCGAAACACGCGCGAAAATCGCGTTTTGCGGCGCGGTAAGTCCTTGACAAAACACCTGTGAACCGATACAATACTTAAGGTTGCGTGGAAACGCGCGGTAGTTTTGTGCGCGCTGGCAGGTAGATACGCGCCGATTTCCTCGGCGACAAAGGCGGTGGAGATCATGCGGATTCGGGTTGCAAACGCCATTCGGCAAACGGGAGAGTCGTTTTCGTTTGAAGCGGCAGAGCAGTTTTCCGATCAGGTGTACGGTGAGCGGACAGTTGTGTTCGCGGAGCCTGTCTCGGTCAGCGGGACGTATGTCTACGACGGCAAGGCGTTTACGGTAAGCGCGAAAGCAACAGCTCTCGTGAACACTCAATGCGCCAGATGCACAAAACCCTTTGCCGAGCGCATCGCGTTTTCCTTTTCGGAGCGATTTGTAAAAGGAGAAGACGAGGCGTCCGACGACGAAACCTATCCGTATTCGGGAGAAGAGCTTCTGCTCGACAAAGCCGTGCTGGACAATCTCTTTTTAGAGCTTCCCATCGCGAGCGTCTGCCGGGAGGGTTGCAAGGGCTTGTGCCCCGTCTGCGGAGCGGACCGAAACACGACCACATGCGATTGCACCACAGAGGAAGCCTAGGGCTTTTGCCCGAAGTGCTATCAGATGAAGAATAGGAGGGATTATCATGGCAGTACCCAAGAGAAAAACGTCCAAGGCAAGGCGTGATTCGCGTAGAGCATCGAACTTCAAAGTAGCCGAGGTTCAGCTGGGCGAGTGCCCGCAGTGCCACTCGCTTGTACCGTCCCACACGGTATGCAAGACGTGCGGGTATTACGGCGGCAAGCTGGTCGTCGACATGGAACAGAAGGAAAAGAAGAACGCCTGATCATCCATCCTTCGGAATATGTCGAACCCTTCGACAGCAAGTTTTGCAAAAGCAAAGAGACTTCCTGTGTCATTTGACGCGGGAAGTCTTTTTGCATTCCGGAAGGTGCGTTTGTTGGCAGCCTCGTGAAAACTTGTTACCGTTGCGCAAGGAATGATTTTTGCGTATAATAAACGAATCCGGTTCATGCGTTGCGGAAATTATATTCATCATTTGCACTCATCCATCCGCTCCTGCAACGCAATGGGAGATTCGGGACAGCGGCAGAGATGTGCCGCGGAATTGGGAGAAGATACAGCATGAGAATTGCCATCGATGCAATGGGCGGAGACCACGCGCCGCAGGCAGTGTTTGAGGGAGTCAAGCTCGTTTTGCCGGAGCTGAAAAAGGACGTGCAGCTCGTGCTCTACGGCGACGAGACGATCATCAAGGACGGTCTCTCCGCGCTGGGCGTCACGGATGCGCGCGTTTCCGTCGTCCACACGACCGAAGTGGTCGGCTGCGACGAACAGCCAACGCTCGCGATCCGCAAGAAGAAGGATTCCTCCATGGTGCGCGCGGTGGAAGCCGTCGCTAACGGAAACGCCGACTGTGTGCTCTCCGCGGGAAGCACCGGAGCACTCTTGACCGGAGCCACGCTGATCATCAAACGGCTCAAGGGCGTTAAGCGCCCCGCGCTTGCGACAATCATGCCGACCGTGGATTCGTGCATGCTGCTGTTAGATTGCGGCGCAAACACGGACTGCAAGAGCGACTATCTCGTGCAGTTTGCGCTGATGGGCTCGGCATACATGAAGAGCGTCATCGGTGTCAACAACCCGCGCGTGGGCCTCCTCAACAATGGCGCGGAAGAGGAAAAGGGCAACGAGCTGACGAAAGAGACGCATCAGCTGCTCAAGTCCGCCCCGGTCAACTTCACCGGCAACTGTGAGGGCAGAGACGTGCTCGGCGGAGAATTCGACGTCGTGGTTTGCGACGGCTTTGACGGCAACATCGTGCTCAAGGGCACGGAAGGTGCGGCCGGGCTCATCATGGACCTGCTCAAGCAGGGGCTGATGTCGAGCCTGCGCACGAAGATCGGTGCGCTCATCTGCAAGCCCGCGTTCAAGATGCTCAAGAAAAAACTCGACTATACCGAATACGGCGGTGCGCCGTTATTGGGCGTCAATGGCGGCGTGATCAAGGCGCACGGAAGCTCCAACGGAAAATCCTTCCGCTCGGCAATTCTGCAGGCGGAGAAGCTCGTCTCCTCGGATGTGACGCGCTTGCTCGGCGAAGAGATCGCAAAATTCGGCATCGAGGAAAAGGCGGCGGAGTAACGACGCTTTTCCGCGCGGCGCGGCAAGACGCTGCGACTGTGCGGCAAGCATTGACAGAATCCTGTGTTTCCGATAGAATACTACGCGAATGAGATGCGTGAAAAAACGCATTGAAAAGGAGTTTTGAACATGTTTTTTGAGAAAGTTAGAGATATTATCGCAAAGCAGCTGGATATTGACGCCGGTACCATCACCATGGGCAGCCGCCTGATCGACGACCTGAAGGCCGATTCTCTGGATATCGTGGAACTCATCATGGATCTCGAGCAGGAATTCAACATTGAGATTCCGGACGAAGAACTCCCCAAGGTGCAGACCGTCTCCGACATCGTCGGTTACCTCGAGAAGAAGTAAGCTACAACATTCATCCAGTTTACCCGCATCCGAAGACTGAGAGAGGGTGCGGGTTTTTTTGTAAGCGAAAGGCAGCAGATCATGCGCCACGCTTGTTTTTTCACGAAATCTGACCAATAATAGTATTGAGCCACATTCAAAATCCAGATACCAAAGGATGTTTCATGACGCAGCAGCAAGACACGCTCTCCTCGCTGGAAGCAACCCTGGAGTATACGTTTGCCGACCGTTCCCTGCTGGAAACGGCGCTGACGCATACCTCGTTTGTCAAAGGAGACGGAAAGCGGCAGACGCACAACGAACGCCTCGAATTCTTAGGCGACGCGGTGCTGGAGCTCTGCGTTAGCGAGCATCTCTATCTGCAGCAACCGCAGCTGCAGGAGGGCGCGATGACGCGCCACCGCGCGCGGCTTGTCTGCGAGCGCGCGCTCTACAGCGCGGCGATCTCGCTCGGCATCCCGGAATATCTGCGCCTCGGCAACGGCGAAGAGCTCACCGGCGGACGCAGCAAACCCTCGATCGTCTCCGACGCGCTGGAAGCGGTGTTGGGCGCGATCTATCTCGACGGCGGGCTTGAAAACGCCAAGCGCGTGATTCAGGCGCGGGTCATTCGCCTGCTTGCGGAAGCGCGCGTGGACGAAACCGACAAGGATTATAAGACCCGCCTGCAGGAGCATGTGCAAAAGGGCCATATCGGCACGCTGGAATACGAGTGCATGGATGAAGTCGGCCCAGAGCACCAGAAACGGTTCACCATCTGCGTGCGGCTTTCCGGAGAAGCCATCGGCGAAGGCACGGGACACAACAAACAGAGCGCGGGACAGGAAGCGGCGAAGTCCGCCCTCGTTCGCCTCGGCGTATTGGAGGATGAAGCATGAGACTGACCAAGCTGGAGCTCAACGGCTTTAAATCCTTCGCGCGCAAGACCGAAATCCGGTTCGGCACAGGCGTTACCGCCATCATCGGCCCCAACGGCAGCGGAAAGAGCAACATCTCCGACGCGGTGCGCTGGGTGCTCGGCGAGCAGAGCGCAAAAGCCCTCCGCGGCGGCAAGATGGAAGACGTCATCTTCAACGGCACGCAGCTGAGAAAAGCGCTTGCCTACAGCGAAGTGACCCTGACGTTTGACAACACGGACGGACTACTCAAGGTGCCGTTTACCGAGGTCGCGATCACGCGCCGCGTCTACCGCAGCGGGGAGAGCGAATACTGCATCAACCGCAACAACTGCCGCCTCCGCGATATCTCCGATCTCTTCTGCGACACGGGCATCGGCAAGGACGGCTACAGCATCATCAGCCAAGGCAAGGTGGAGGAGATTCTCTCCAACAAGAGCGGGGATCGCCGTGCGGCCTTTGAAGAAGCTGCGGGCGTGATGCGCTACCGTGTCCGCAAGGAAGAAGCGGAGCGTAAGCTCGGCAATACCGAAAAAAATCTCGAACGCATCGAGGATATCCTAAAGGAACTCGGGGACAGACTCGCTCCGCTGGAACAGCAGAGCGCGTCCGCGCGCGCTTATCTGCGCCTGCGCGACGAACTCAAGGACCTCGAAGTAAACCTATTCCTCTATCAATACGACCGCGTCAACGAAAAACTGATTCAGATTCAGGAAACCATGCGACAGATGAACGAGGAGCGGGAGCTCGCCGAGAGCGGCGAAACCTCGCTTTTGTCCACGGTTGCCGGGTTGGAAGAGCAGCTCAAGACGCTCGACGGCGCGCTCGCCGCACAGCAGAACAAGCTCATGGGCCTGGTTTCGGAGGCGGAGACCCGCGTCGGCACCAGCCATGTGCTTGCAGAGCGGCGCGAAAACGCGAACGCAACCAGGAAACGCATCGAGCAAGAGCGTGAGCAGAGCAAAGCGCGTCTTGACGAGCTCGGCGGCGTGATCGCGGGCCTGCAGGCGGACGAGTCCGGACAGGCGGCACTCGCGCTGCTCGAAAAAGAGATGGAGGCAGCCGAATCACGGCTTGCCGTCATCGACGCGGACATCACCGCGCGCGAAGAAGCCCTCGACGAGTTGAAAAACAGCATCATCGAGGCGATGAACCGCGCATCCGACTTCAAGTCCAGCGCGGCGCGATTTGACGCGATGAAGAGCTCCATCGGGGAACGCCTCTCCGCCATCGACGCGGAAGCACAGCGACGCGCGGACGAAACCGCGCGCCTGCGTGAGGAGCTCGTGCTCGCCAAAGAGCAGCACGAAGAGGAAGCGGGTCGCCTCGAACAGGCCAAGCGCGACCTCGATGGTTCGGTTGAAAACCGCAGAAAGACGCTGGACGCGTTTACCTCTCTGCGCGAGGAGATCTCGCGCGATGAACAGGGGATTTCGTCGATCCAGTCGCGCCTAAGGGTGCTGGACGAAATGCAGCGCTCCCGCGAGGGCTATTACGCGAGCGTCAAGAACATCCTCAAAGATGCGCCAAACGACGCAAAGCTCGGCCGCGCCATCGTCGGCGTGGTGGCGGAGCTGCTGCGCGTGCCCAAGGAATACGAAATCGCGATCACCATGGCGCTGGGCGGCACGCTGCAAAACATCGTGACCCCGTCTGCCGAGGACGCGAAATACGTCATCGAATACCTCCGCGCCAAGGATTATGGTAGAGCGACGCTGCTGCCGATGGCGCTACTTAACCCCACGCGCATCACGCGCGAGGAGCGGGCGCTTCTCGACGTGCCCGGCTGCATCGGCGTGGCGAACGAACTCGTCAACTGCGACGACAACGTGCGAAACGTGATGGATTATCTGCTGTGCCGCACGATCATCGTCAAAAACCTCGACGCGGG
This sequence comes from Clostridia bacterium, assembly GCA_035561095.1. Classification (GTDB taxonomy): domain Bacteria; phylum Bacillota; class Clostridia; order Christensenellales; family CAG-138; genus UBA7703. The sequence goes on from DATMYE010000022.1 coordinate 44,005, forward strand.
CATCGCGCTGAAAAACCGCACGCGCGGCGCGTTCCATATCGCAACGCTCGAAGGCGACATCATCAGCACCGGCGGCTCCATGAGCGGCGGCAGCCTGCAAAAGCAGACGTTCAACCTCCTCAGCCGCGAACGCGAGCTGGTGGAGCTCCGCGAAAAGCTCAAGAAAGCCGATGCCGCGCTGGAGGAGAAGAAAGCAGCCCTCCGCAAAGGCGAGCAGGACGTGCTTCGCTGCGACATTCAGGTGGATTCCTTCCGCGACGCGGTGCATGCCTGCGAGATCGCGGCGGCGAAACAGGCAGAGCAGCTGGATATCATCCGGCGCGATGTGGAGCATAGCGAGCAAACCGAACAGACGCTTGCGGACGAACGCCTGCAACTCACCGACAACCTCGCCGAAGTGGAGCGCGAATGCGCAAGCGCGGACGAGCAGCAGACCGATATCGAGCAGGGCAACGCCAGCACGCGCGAGGACGTCACCCGCGCGCAGGGCGAGCTATACGAGCTGCGCAAGCAGCGCGAATCGATCGCGGGCGAGGTCACCGAGCACAAGGTGCGCCGCATGGCGCTCAGCAAAGAGCGCGACGCGGTCTATGCCGAGCAGAAACGCCTCGTCGCTGAGCACCGCGACCTCACGCTGCGCCTGACCGCGCTGGAACGTGAAGCCGCGGAGAACGAGGCGGGTATCGCCTCCATCGAAGCGGAGATTGCGGGGATGAAAGCGCAGATCGACAGCGACAGCGCGGTGACCGCAGCCGAAAAGGAAGCGCAGAGAAAACTCGAGGAGGAGCGCGCGACGCTCTCCGCCTCGCTCTACGAGCAGCGCGCGCGGCGCGAGGAACTGCTTGTCAGCTCGCGCGATCTCGCGGAGCGCATGCACAAGCAGGAGATGACCCAGAGCAGGCTCGAGATGGAACTCGGCGCCATGCAGGATCACATCTGGAACGAATATGACCTTACCTACGAAAACGCGGCGGCGCTCAAGCACGAGATCGCGGTTGGCGCCAGCAACACCCGTGTCAACGAGATTAAGCACGAGATCAAGGGGCTTGGGGACATCAACCTCAACTCCATCGAAGAATACAAGAGCGTGTTCGAGCGGCACAGCGAACTGGATACCCAGTGCCAGGACCTCAACAACGCCAAGCGCGATCTGGAGACGCTGATCGTCGAACTCACGCAGACCATGGAAACCGTGTTCCTCAAGCAGTTTGAGATGATTCAGGAGAATTTCTCCTCGACGTTTGCGGAACTCTTCGGCGGCGGACAGGCGGAGCTGCGGCTTGCGGACAAGAACGACGTGCTGGGCTGCGACATCGACATCATCGCCCAGCCGCCGGGCAAGAAACTCCAGCTGCTGTCGCTGCTCTCCGGCGGAGAGCGCACGTTGACTGCCATCGCGCTGCTGTTTGCAATGCTGAAGCTCAAGCCGCCCGCGTTCTGCATGCTCGACGAGATCGAGTCCGCGCTGGACGAGGCGAACGTCTCCCGCTTTGCGGACTACGTCAAGCGCTATTCCGACGGCACGCAGTTCATCCTCATCACGCACCGCAAAGGAAGCATGGAGGTCTGCGACACGCTCTACGGTGTGTCGATGGAGGAAAAGGGAGTCAGCAAGGTGGTCTCCGCGCGCTTCGGCGAAAACGGCATCACCACAGCACCGGAACAGGCAAGCTGATCTATACCAAATGATTGGATAATAAATATGGAAAAGAAACCACTCTTCCAAAAATGGAAAACAGGCCTCGGCAAAACCCGCACGGGTCTTCTCGCGCGGCTGTTTGCCTCCAAAGATGGCATCAATGAAGCGTTCTATGAAGAGCTCGAAGAGGCGTTGATCCTCGCGGACGCGGGCGCCGCCGTCACCGAACGGCTGCTGGACGACCTGCAGGCCGTCATCAAAGAGCAAAAGATCTCCGACCGCGCGAACGCAAGAAACGCGCTTGCGGGGTTGATCGCAAAGGCGGTCAGCACGAAGAAACCGTTTTCGGCGGACACGGGCGCTGCCGTCGTACTCATCGTCGGCGTCAACGGCGTCGGCAAGACCACGAGCATCGGCAAACTCGCCAACAGCTATCGCGAGCAGGGCAGAAAGGTCATGCTCGCGGCGGCGGATACTTTCCGCGCGGCGGCTGCCGAGCAGCTCGGCGAGTGGGCCAAGCGCGCGGATGTCGCCATGGTGCGCCACAACGAAGGCGCGGACCCCGCGGCGGTGGTGTTTGACGCGATTGCCTCCTACAAAGCAAAGGGCTGCGACCTCTTACTGTGCGACACGGCGGGACGCCTCCACAACAAGGCAAACCTGATGAACGAGCTCGGCAAGATTCGCCGCGTGATCTCCCGCGAGCTGCCGGAGACACCCTGCGAAACCCTGCTGGTTCTCGACGCGGTGACGGGGCAGAACGCGGTCGCGCAGGCGCGCGCGTTTGCCGAGGTGTGCCAGCTCGACGGCGTGATCCTCACCAAGCTAGACGGCACGGCAAAGGGCGGCGTGGTGATCTCCATCTGCGAATCTCTCCATGTGCCGGTGCGCTTTGTCGGCGTAGGCGAAGGAATCGACGATCTGCAGCCGTTTGACGCGGAACTCTTCGCGCAGGCGCTGCTCGCGGGCGACGCGGATTAACGCAGGTTCTCGCATAAAACCAACAATTCTCTTGACAAAATCACCACGTTCCGTATAATAGGTACGGTGTAAAGCCATTCAGCTTTACAGGTGATACAATGAATCGATTGGTCGAACTTGGACAACTCATGGACTGGTACGGCGCTTTTTTAACCGAGCGCCAGCGTTCGCTTGTGCGCCAGTATGCCTACGAGGACTGCTCCCTCGGCGAGATCGCCGAACGCGAGGGCATCTCCCGGCAGGCGGTGCGTGACGCGATTTTAACCGCCGAGAGCGAGCTCCGGGACATGGAATCCAAGCTGAATTTGATAGAAACCAACGAAAAGCTGCGAACATTGATCGAACAACTCGAAGGCACGCAGCTCAACGAAGCACAAAAAGACCTGCTCCGGCAAATCCGTGAGCTGGTTTCGGAGGAAGAAGATGGCGTTTGAAGGCGTCTCTCAAAAACTGCAGGCTGTGTTTAAACGGCTGAATTCGCGCGGCAAGCTCAACGAGGCCGACGTGAAAGAAGCCATGCGCGAGATCAAGCTCGCCCTGCTGGAAGCGGACGTCAACTTCATGGTAGTCAAGGACTTCGTCAAGACCGTCACAGACCGCGCGGTTGGCATCGAAGTGCTCGAAAGCCTCACGCCCGGCCAGCAGGTCATCAAGATCGTCAACGAAGAACTCACGCGCCTCATGGGCGGCGAACACGCAAAGCTCGAGTTCGGCAACCAGAAACCCGCGGTGATCCTCATGGCAGGCCTTCAGGGCGCGGGCAAGACGACCATGTGCGGCAAGCTCGGCGCCTATATCCACAAGAACTACGGCAAGAGCGTTCTCTTGACCGCGTGTGATATCTACCGTCCCGCCGCGATCCAGCAGCTGCAGATCGTCGGCGAAAAGCTCGACATCCCCGTCTACGAACACGGTACGCAAAGCCCCGTTCTCACCGCGAAGGAAGCGATTGCGGAAGCCAAACGGAAGTTCATAGACGTGGTCATCGTCGATACCGCGGGCAGACTGCACATCGACGCGGACATGATGGAAGAGCTCAAGAAGATTCGCGACGCGGTCAACCCCGCGGAAATCCTGCTCGTCGTGGACGCCATGACCGGTCAGGACGCGGTCAATGTCGCAAAGAGCTTCCATGAGACCATCGCGCTCACGGGCGTGATCCTCACCAAGCTCGACGGCGACACGCGCGGCGGCGCCGCGCTCTCCGTCCGCTCCGTCACGGGCAAGCCCATCAAGTTCTCCGGCATCGGCGAAAAGCTGACCGATATCGAGCCGTTCCATCCCGACCGGATGGCGAGCCGCATCCTCGGCATGGGAGACATGCTCACGCTCATCGAAAAGGCGCAGAACGCGTTTGATGAGAAAAAGGCGCTCGAGATGGCCGAGAAGATGAAGACCAACGCCTTCACGCTCGACGATTTTCTGGATCAGATGGAGCAGATGAAAAACCTCGGCTCCATGGAAGACCTCATGAAGATGATCCCCGGCATGGACGCTAGCAAGATGGCCGGCGCGCAGATCGATGAAAAGCAGATGGCGCGCACCAAGGCGATCATCCAGAGCATGACCAAGGCCGAGCGGCGCGATCCTGAAATCCTCACCGCCAGCCGCAGAAAGCGCATCGCGCGCGGCAGCGGCACGAGCGTGCAGGAAGTCAACCGCCTGATGAACCAGTTCAACGCCTCGCGTCAGTTGATGAAGCAGATGTCCGGCAGGATGAAAAAAGGCAAGCGCGGCGGTTTCCCGTTCGGGTTCTAAACCCCAAATTCCCATTGGCGAATCACGTTTAACGTATTCGATATAACAAACTAATTCAAAATATTTGGAGGAAGCAGACAATGCTCAAGATCAGACTGCGCCGCATGGGCGCCAAGAAAGCCCCGTTCTACCGTATCGTGGTTGCGGATTCCCGCGCACCCCGTGACGGCGCGTTTGTCGAAGAAATCGGCTACTACAACCCCCTCTCGAACCCCATTGAGCTGACCGTGAACAACGAGCACGCAGCCGAATGGATCAAGAAGGGCGCGCAGCCGACGGACACTGTTCGTGCGCTGCTGAAAAAGAGCGGCGCTCTCGAGTGAGGCAATCATGATGGAGGAACTCGTACGCTTCATCGCGAAAAACCTCGTCGATGAGCCGGATTCCGTCAAGGTCGAGTCGCGTGAGGAAGGGGACACGGTTGTGATCTCCCTCTCCGTTGCGCCCGGCGACATGGGAAAGGTCATCGGCAGGCAGGGGCGCATCGCAAAAGCGATCCGCACAGTCGTCAAGGCCGCGAGCGTCCGCGAAGACAAAAAGTATATGGTGGATATCGTCGAGTAACGCTCGACGTATCTCCATCATCTCAGGCAAATAGGGAAATAATTTTGAGAAACGACTATCTGCGCGTCGGCCAGATCGTCCGCGCGCACGGGGTGCACGGAGACGTGAAGATCATCCCGCTGACGGACGATCCGGCGCGGTTCCGCGGGCTGAAAACCGCATATCTCGAAACAACGGCAGGCGCGTATGCGCCTGTTGCGGTTACTGGCGCGCGCTTTATGCCGGACGCGGTGCTGCTGCATCTGGAAAGCTACGACACGGTTGAACGGGCGGAGACGCTCAAGAACGTCTATCTCTGCGTGAGCCGCGACAACGCGGTCAAGCTCCGCAAGGACACGTATTTCATCGTCGATCTGATCGGCTGCGATACGTTTGACAGCAACGGCAAGGCTTACGGCAAGGTCACGGATGTGCTGGAGACGGGTGCGCACGATGTCTACGAGATTGACGGAGGAAAGCTCCTCGTGCCCGCGCTGAAAAAGCTCTTGCGCGAGGTGGACGTCGAGAACGGCCGCATCGTGTTTGACGCGGATGTTCTGGAGGAGGTCGGCTGCTTTGCGGATTGACATCCTCACGCTCTTTCCAGAGATGTTTGACTGCGTGCTGTCGGCGAGCATGCTCGGCCGCGCGCAGGCAAACGGGCTCATCGATATCCGTGTGCACAACATCCGCGACTACACGGACAACAAACACCGCAAGGCCGACGACTATCCGTTCGGCGGCGGCGCAGGGCTTGTCATGATGGCGCAACCCATCTACGACTGCATGGACGCCGTTCTCGAAGGAGGTAGCGCACGCCGCATCCTCATGACGCCGCGCGGGCGCACACTCACCCAGAAGATCGCAAAAGAGCTCTCCAAAGAGGACAGGATTGTGCTTCTCTGCGGACATTACGAAGGCGTGGATGAGCGCGTGATGAACATCATCGACGACGAAATCTCCGTCGGCGACTATGTGCTCACGGGCGGCGAGCTGCCCGCGATGACGCTCGTCGACTGCGTCAGCCGCCTGATTCCGGGTGTGCTGGGCAGCGAGGAGAGCGCGGCGGACGAGTCGTTTTCGGAAGACTTGCTGGAGTATCCGCAGTACACGAGACCCGCGAGCTTTCGCGGCATGGATGTGCCGGAGATTCTGCTCAATGGGCACCACGCGAAGATTCAGGCCTGGCGGCTCGAGCAGGCGCGGCTCAAGACCGCGCTCAACCGACCCGATCTTTTACAGGAGATGACCGACAAGGGCGAGACCATCGAAGCGCCGGACGACGCCTGGCTTTAACTGGATCAAATGATTATGCCGGAATCGAAACGCATGAACAGGCTTGATTCCAGAGCAACTAAAACAGGATCGAACACACGGACAATCCTGTCGAGGATTGTCTTTTTATAAGGAGAATCGCCGAAGTCGGCGAGTACAGTTATGAAAGAGACCACAAAAGGCACCATCGCCATGATCGCCACCGGGCTTCTCTGGAGCATGGGCGGCATCTTCATCAAGCTCGTACCCTGGAATCCGCTCGCTATCGCGGGCCTTCGTGGCGTGATCGGCGGACTTGTGATGTATGTTTACCTCCGCATCCGCGGCATCAAGCCCGTGTTCAACAAGGATACGGTCAAGATTGCAATCGCGCTTGCGAGCGTCTGCACCACGTTTGTCGCGGCAAACAAGCTCACCACGGCGGCAAACGCTATCGTGATCCAGTATTGCGCGCCGGTCTACGTGCTTCTCTATATCGCGTTTGTGCAAAAAAAGAAACTGCGTCCGCTGGATATCGCGGTGGTTCCGATGACGATCCTCGGCGTATCTCTCTGCTTCATCGGGCAGATGGGCAAAGGGCGCCTCGTGGGCGACATCATCGCGGTCGTGTCCGGCATCTGCTTTGCGGCGATGTTCATCACAAGCGAGGGCGTTTCCGACCAGACGCGTTCAAGCGGCATCATGCAGGGACAGTTCCTGACCGCAATCATTGGGCTACCCGTACTGTTTGCGACCAGACCCGCGTTCACGACGCAGGCGGTCATCGGCATCCTCGTGCTCGGCATCTTCCAGATTGGCATCGCATACGTGCTCTACAGCATCGCGATCAAGCGCGCACCGCTCTTGACCTGCTCGCTGCTTGCGGTGCTCGAGCCGCTGTTAAACCCCGTCTGGGTGTTTCTCTTTGCGGGGGAAAACCCCGGCATCTGGTCGCTGGTTGGCGGTGTGATCGTCATCGTGGTTATCACGCTGTGGTATGTTTATGATGCGCGGCACCCGCAGGTGCTGGATCAGGTGCAGTCAGCGCCGGAAGCCGCATAAAACCGGAAAATTGCCTACCATCCGAAAGGCGGCTTTCACTCAAAAACCGCACAATATCTGGAAAAACGGCTTGCAAAGCCGATGGAGAATGTGTTATAATCGCGTTTGTGACATCGGGCGGTCCTCTGTTCTGCTTTTGAAGTATGAACGCCTGCAAAACTGAAAGGAGAATATTTCAAATGTCGAACATCATCAATGAACTCGAAAAAGAACAACTGCGTACAGACCTGCCGGAGCTTGAGGTTGGCGATACCGTTCGCGTATTCGTGAAGGTTATCGAAGGCAACCGTGAGCGTCTGCAGAACTTCGAAGGCGTCGTGATCAAGATTCAGGGTGGCGGCGTGCGCAAGAGCTTCACCGTCCGCCGCATCTCTTATGGCGTTGGCGTGGAAAGAACCTTCCCGTATAACAGCCCGCGCATCGGCCGTATTGAGCTCGTTCGCCACGGCGTTGTCCGCCGCGCCAAGCTCTTCTACCTGCGTGACCTCTCCGGTAAAGCCGCGAAGATCCGCGAGCGCATCGAAGAGAAAGACTAATTCATTTACACGGGATCAAACCCCTCTGCCAATTTGGCATCAGGGGTTTTTCCATATTTGGAGGGATACAGCATGGCTGCTATCAACTGGTATCCGGGGCATATGACGAAGACCCGCCGTATGCTGCAGGAAAACTTAAAAATGATCGACGTCGTGGTCGAGGTGCTGGATGCGCGCGCACCGCGCGCTTCGCGCAACCCGGACTTTGACGATCTGTTTGCAGGCAAGGCGCGCGTGGTGCTGCTCAACAAGAGCGATCTTGCGGACAGTAACGCCACCAAGCGCTGGATTGCGGACTTCAACCGCCGCGGTATCGAGGCCGCGGGAATCTCCGCAACCGGAGGATCCGCGAAGAAGATCACGGTATCGCTCATCGAAAAGGCGGCAAAGCCAAAGGTGGACGCGCTGAAAGCAAAGGGAATCAATAAAACCATCCGCGCGATGATTGTCGGCATCCCGAACGTCGGCAAGAGCACGCTGATCAACCGCATCGCGGGACAGAACCGCGCGGAGGTTGGAGACAAGCCCGGCGTCACCCGCGGCAAACAGTGGGTGAAGATCACACCGTATTTGGAGCTGATGGACACGCCCGGCATGCTCTGGCCGAAGCTCGAGGATCAGGAACTCGCCAAGCACCTGGCGTTTCTGGGCTCCATTAAGGACGAGGTCATGGACAGCGAGGAGCTGGCCACGGATATGCTCACACTCCTGCAGACCATCGCGCCCGCGCAGGTTCAGGAGCGCTACAGCAAGTTCACCGCGGAGACGCCGAGAAATGACTTGCTCAAATCGATCTGCCTCAGCCGCGGGTTTTTACTGCGCGGAGGCGAGCTCGACACCGAGCGCGCGGCGCACGTCTCGTTGGACGAATTCCGCGCGGGCAAGGTTGCGCGTGTGACGCTGGAGCAGCCGGAGAGCGTGCAATGACGCGCATACCGGAAGACGAGCGGCTAACCCAGCTCAGCGAGCCCGACCGAGCACTCTGGGCGCAGAGCGGTGTGGTACTCGCGGGCATGGACGAAGTCGGACGCGGCCCGCTGGCAGGGCCCGTCGTCGTCTGCTGCGCCGCGATGCCCAATGCGCCGCTGATTCCGTATGTGAACGATTCCAAGAAGGTCAGCGAGGGCAGGAGAGAGAAGCTCTACCCGATCCTGACGCAGACCGCGCTCGGCTATGCAACCGCGTGGGTCTACCCGGACGTGATCGACGAGATCAATATACTGGAAGCGACCAGACGCGCCTTTGCGGAGGCGTTTGCGAAGATGCCGATTGCGGTGACGGATGTGCTGATCGACGCGCTGACCGGGCTGAAGATCGCAGCGCGCCAGCACCCGTTGATCCACGGCGACGCGCTGAGCTACAGCATCGCGTGCGCGTCCATCATCGCCAAGGTGGAGCGCGACAGGTACATGATCGAGCAGGACGCGCTCTATCCTGAATACGGGTTCGCGAGAAACAAAGGCTACGGTTCGGCGGAGCACATTGCGGCGATCAAGCAATACGGCCCCTGCCCGATCCACCGCAGGAGCTTTCTGAGGAACTTTCTATGAGCACCACATCCGTCGGCAGAGGCGGCGAAGCGCGCGCACAGGCGTATCTGGAGGAGCGGGGCTACAAGCTCCTGCGCCGGAACTACCGCAGCGGCGCAAAGGAGATCGACCTGATCATGCAGGTCGGCTGCACGGTGGTGTTTGTCGAGGTAAAGTCCCGCTCCAAAACAGCCTATGGTACGCCCGGCGAGTTTGTGACGCCAACCAAGCGAAGGCTGCTCACGCAGGCCGCGCAGGGGTATCTGCAGGAGATGGGCTTGACAGATGTTCCGGCGCGATTTGATGTCGTGGAGATCTATCTCGGCACGGATCGAATCGAACACATCGAGAACGCATTTGACGCGATTTGACGGGCTTTCGCACCACGCGAAACGGTTTCAATCAGGTTTCGTGACACAAAAATGACAAGCTCAGGCCGCATCCACGCGGTTGAGCTTTTTTTTGATTGTGATATACTGTTTGGGAATTCATAGACCTTTTTGCATGCGAAAGGATACGTTTGTGCGTAAACTGCTGACAATCCTGCTGCTTCTCGCGCTCCTGTGCGTTCCCGCGCTGTCGCTTGCCGACAACGGAGATCAGCTCACGGGTGAAGAGCTGCTGTTTAACGGAGATTTTACGATTCAGGCCGAGAGCGCGTCCCTGCCCGCGGGCTGGGAGCTCAACGCATATCAAAACGACGCGGACAGCGTCGTCGCCCGCGCGGCGCTCGAAGACGGCACGCCGCAGATCGTGCTCTCCAACCTTGTTGCGAACGACTCGCGCGTGACGCAGCAGGTTGCGGTGCAGCCGAACACGGTCTACCGCCTGAGCGCGGAGATCCGAACGAGCGATGTGGAGTATGGTACGGGCGCAAACCTCTCGATCGACAACTATGCCATCGACGGTAAATACTGCTATTCGGAGAACCTGTTTGATTCGGATACCTGGCGCGCGGTGTCGCTCTATTTCCGCACCTCTGCGGAGCAGACGACGGTCAACGTCGCCCTCCGCCTCGGCGGCTACGGCACGACCGCAATCGGCACGGCGGAGTTTCGCAATGTCTCGCTCTACGAGTGCGTGACCACGGCGGAATCCATCGTCGACCTTGCGACCTCCAACGGCAGTGTTTCGAACCAAACGAGCGCCACGCAGGCGGAAGCCGCGAAGACCACAGTAAACGATCCGCTGTATCTCGCGGTCGTGTTCACGCTGGTGCTCGGCGGCGCGTTCCTCTGGCTCTACCGCAACAAGCTGCGCTATGAGCGGCTGGAGGAGCCGGTCAGCAGGCCTATGCTCGCGCTGATGTTGATCCTGTTCGGCGCGTTTATCCTCCGCGCGATTCTTTCGATCCTGTTCTACGGCCACCCGACGGACATCAACTGCTTCATGGCATGGGGCAATATGGTCGCGGAGAATGGCGCCGCGAACTTCTACACGAGCGGCGCGTTTGCGGACTATCCGCCGGGATACATGTATCTCTGCGGCGCGCTGTCGTGGCTCTGCAAAGTCCTCGGCATTCCATACGGTTCGGACGGGATGGCGCTGCTGTTCAAGATGCCGTCTACGTTTGCGGACCTTGCAACGGCATATGTGCTCTATCATCTGGCGAAGAAAAACAAACTCGGCGAAAACAAGGCGCTGCTTATCGCGGGCATCTACGCTCTGACGCCGACGCTGATGTTCGTCTCCGGCGCTTGGGGACAGATCGACTCTGTGCTTGCGCTGCTCATCGCCGTGATGATTCTGCTGCTGCAGAGCGACAAGCGGATCGTGGCTGGCGCGGTCTACGGCCTCGCGGTGCTGATGAAACCGCAGGCGCTGATGTTCGGACCGATCCTCGCGGTCGCTTTCTTGGTCGATATCTACGACCGAAGGGCGCAGTGGCTCCGCGTGCTGGCGGAAACCATCGTTGCGGTGTTTGCCGCGCTGCTGGTGATCTTCCTGCTTGCGCTGCCGTTCCAGGGCTCACAAAACTGGGACTGGCTGATCCAGAAATACGCTACCACCGCGGGATCATATAACTACGTCTCCATCGAAGCGTTCAACTTTGGCTCCTTGCTCGGCTGGAACTGGAAGACGGCGGACACGCTGTTCCTCGGCATGCCGTACCGCTCATTCGGCATGGCGATGATCATCCTCTCCGTGCTGTTTTCGGCCGTGCTGTACTTCTTCGGCAGAAACAAAAACCGCGGCGCACTGTTCCTCTCCGCAGGGCTGGGGGTGCTGCTGATCTTCACCTTCGGGCACTACATGCACGAGAGATACATGCTGCCCGCGCTTCTGCTGATCTTAATCGCGTATTTGTTTTACGGCGACCGGAGGCTGCTCGCGGTGTTTGGTGGCCTCGCCACATCGTCGTTCCTAAACGCTGCTTGCGCGTTCTACGTCGTCAACCATGTCGACGCGCGCGGCACGGTCTATAACGTCATCACGTTCGTCGGTTCCCTCGGAACTGTGCTGCTTGCATTTTATGCCGCGTATGTATGCGTGGATATCATGCTGCGGAACCGGATTCAGCCGCTGTTACAGGAAGCCGCGCAGCCGAAGAAACGCGTCTCACGCAGGGTGTCGATCCTGCCGACGATTCCGACGGACAACAAGCTGCACTACTCTAAGCGGGACATGCTCTATGTGCTCGGCATCACGCTGATCTACGGCATCGTCGCGCTGACCAACCTCGGCTCTCTGACCGCGCCGCAAACCTACTGGTACAGTGACAAGGCGGGAGATAGTGTCACGGTCAAGTTTGATAAGTCGGAGCATGTGACCGCCTACAGCGTCTTCGGCAACATCGACAACGACGGCACGCTGCTGCTGACCACGCCCAGCGGTTTGGAGGAGACCTTCTCCCAGACCTATGACGACATGTTCCGTTGGAAGAAGGTAACGACAGACTTTGTGAGCGATACGGTGACGCTTTCGCTCTATTCCGGCTCGCTCAAGCTCAACGAGATCGCGTTCTTCGACACCAACGGCGAGCAGATTCCCGTTACGGTGGTCTCCGCGACCGGAACGCAGGCGAACCTGTTTGATGAGCAGAGAACCGTGCCCGCGGAGCCGAGCTATTTCAACGGCATGTATTTTGACGAGCTGTACCACGGGCGTACGGCTTACGAAAACCTCCATAACCTCTCGCCTTACGAAAACTCCCATCCGCCGCTGGGCAAACTTTTCATCATGATCGGCGTATGGATCTTCGGCATGGTGCCGTTTGGCTGGCGCGTCGTCGGCGCGATGTTTGGCATCGGTATGCTGCCGATTCTCTACGCGTTCGGCAAGCGGCTGTTCAAGAACTCCAACTACGCGCTGGTGCTGACCGCGCTGTTTGCGTTTGACTTCATGCACTTTACACAGACGCGCATCGCCACCATCGACGTCTACTCCGTGTTCTTCATCCTGCTGATGTACTATTACATGTATCAGTACATCACGATGAATTTCTACATCGACGGACTCAAGCGCACACTCAAGCCGCTCGCACTCTCGGGACTGTTTTTCGGCATCGGAGCCGCATGTAAATGGACGAGCATCTACGCGGGCGCAGGCCTTGCGGTGCTGCTGTTCGGCTCGCTGATCGCGCGGTATCTCGACTATGCGCAGGTCAACGCGCGTGACAACGACGCAGATAAGGCGCGGGTCAAGGATTTCTGGCCGATGGCGATCCGCACGCTGCTCTGGTGCGTGCTGTTCTTTATTGTGATTCCGTTTGCGATCTACTTTGCCTCGTACACACCGTATTTCATCTATGAATCCGGCCAGCAGGCAGGGTACGGCGTCGGCGGCATGTTCAAGACGTTTGCGTACTATCAACAGTTTATGTACAGCTACCATTCGAACCTGAACGCCACGCATCCCTATCAGTCGAGCTGGTATTCCTGGCCGTTCACGTTCAAGCCGATGTGGTACTATTTCAACAGCTATATCACGCCCGACCGCATCTCGACGCTCAGCGCGTCCGGCAATCCCGCCGTCTGGTGGGTGTCCGCAATCGGTTCCGTCGCGCTGCTTTGGGCGAGGCTAAGCAAGAGGGTCGCTTCCGACAAGGCGCTGCAGATTTTCTGCATCGGAATTCTCGCGAACTTCCTGCCTTGGGTGCTGGTGACGCGCTGCACGTTCATCTACCACTTCTTCGCGACGGTGCCGTTTATCCTGATGGCGACGGTCTACGCGCTGCAGAAGCTGGAGCAGCGCTATCCGGAGGCGCACTTCATCAAGTGGTTCTGGGTCGGGTTCGCGGTGCTGTTCTTCGTGCTGCTGTATCCGGGGATCTCCGGCCTGCCGGTTTCGGCGCAGTGGGCGTCCTTTATCTCGAATCTACCCGGAGGGAAACTGATGTATGGCGCATAAGGAAGAGTCCAAGAAAACGCTCAAGCAGGTTGCGAAGTTCGCAATCGTGGGTGTATTGAACACTCTGGTCGATTTTGCTGTGTTTCAGACGCTGAATCTCACGCTGGGCTGGGTCTATGCAGCGCAGGTGCTTGGCTATACCGCGGGCGTGATCAACAGCTATCTTTGGAACAGCAACTGGACGTTCCGCGAACAGCGGACGCGCTCACTGCGCGAAATGGCTCTGTTTTTGCTGGTCAATCTCGCGTCGCTCGGCGTTTCCCTCGGCATGATCTGGTTGCTACGGGATGTGGTCGGCATCACGAACGCCTGGGTGGCGACTTGGATGCCGCAGGGGATCGCGGGATTTGTCAAGGGCGATACGGTCTGCAAGCTCATCGCGACGGTGTTTGCCATCGCGGTCAACTACCTCGGCAACAAGCTGTTCGTCTTCCGTAAGAAGGAAGCGGCGGCGGAGCAGACGGAGACGTTGCCCGCCGAATAACCAAAAGAAAACATCGAATTTTGTCGAAAAAGCGCCGCACGTCCGGCGCTTTTCGTGTATACTGAACATAACCGTGAAAAAACGGAAATTCGCGAGAGGAATACACTTCTGCATGCTATCGCGTATCAAAAGCCACGGACTCAACGGAATCGGCGGCTTTGCCGTACAGGTGGAGACGGATATCGCAAACGGGCTGCCCGGATTTGAAATCGTTGGCCTGCCGGACGCAGCGGTCAAGGAATCGCGCGAGCGCGTGCGCGCCGCGATCAAGAACGCGGGCTACATCTTTCCGGCCGCTCGCATCACGGTCAACCTTGCTCCCGCGGACATGCGAAAAGAGGGCGCGGTCTACGATCTGCCCGTCGCGCTGTCGATTCTCGCGGCATCCGGTCAGCTCGGCGCGAACCCGAACCCGTCGTTTGTGACGTTCGGCGAGCTGGGACTCGACGGCGGCGTACGCGCCATCGCGGGCACGCTGCCGATGGTGATCGACGCGTTTTCCAAAGGGGAGACACTCTTTGCCGTGCCGGAAGGCAACGCAGAAGAAGCGGCATATGTCGAGGGCGTGACCATTCTGCCTGTCGCCTCGCTTGCGCAGCTGTGCGAATTTGTGCGCGGAGACGCGAATATTGTCCCGCACCCGACCGAGCGGTGGTTGGGCTATGAGCAACGGTTTGCGACCGATTTTAGCGAGATCAAAGGCCAGCAAGGCGCAAAACGCGCGGCGGAGATCGCCATCGCGGGCGGGCATAATATCCTCCTCATCGGCACGCCCGGCGCGGGCAAGACCATGCTCGCGCGCGCGATTCCCTCGATTTTGCCGCAGCTGACTTACGAAGAATCTCTGGAGATTACCAAGATACATTCCATCACGGGCGCGACGAAAGGCCGCGGCATGATCCGCGAACGTCCGTTTCGCGCGCCGCACCACGGCGCGTCCAGCGCGGCGCTCGTCGGCGGCGGCAACCGCGCCATGCCGGGCGAGATCAGCCTCGCGCACTACGGGGTGCTCTTTCTCGACGAGTTGCCGGAGTTTCAGCACAACGTGCTGGAGGCGCTGCGCCAGCCGCTGGAGGACGGGTTTATCACGGTCAGTCGCGCGGCGGCAACGGCGACGTATCCCGCGGAGTTTGTGCTCGTCGCCGCGATGAATCCGTGCCCCTGCGGCAACCACGGCTCGAAGATCCACCCTTGCCGCTGTGCCAAGAGTCAGATCGAGCGTTATCGCGGGCGCATCAGCGGGCCGCTGTTAGATCGCATCGACATTCAGATCGAGATGCCGGAGGTCGGATTCCTCGAACTCTCGGAAAAATCGGCGTGCGAACCCTCCACCGTGATCCGCGCGCGCGTAGAAGCAGCGCGGGAGGCGCAGAGGAAGCGCTTTGCCGAAGACGGCATCCTGCTCAACGCGCAGATGAACTCCAAGCTCATCAAACGCTATTGCGCGCCCGATCCCGCGAGCGAGCAGCTGCTTGCGCGGGCATATGCGGAGCTGAAGCTCTCCGCGCGCGCCTACCAGCGCATCCTGAAGGTCGCGCGGACGATTGCGGACGTGGAGGGCGCGAAGGAGATCGCGCTTGCGCACTACGCAGAGGCGATCCAGTACCGCAGCCTCGACCAGAGCGGAAGGGAAGCGTAACTCGATGGCGCGGGAGACTACGCCGGAGATCGTCGCGCGTCTCTGGCTGAATTATGCGACGGAATATAACGCACGAGCGTTTCACAAGATCGCGAATCGCTATGGTTCGCCTGCTGAAGCGCGCGCGGCGTTTTCCGCCAGCGCGGAGGATTTTGCCGCACTGCCGGAGTATTTCCGTCTGCGGCTCAACGAGGCGAATCAGGCGGGGTTTGTCGAGCGGCTGATCGAACGAATGGAGCAAAAGCACATTCGCTTCACCTTTCCCGGCGACGATCGTTACCCGAAGCTCCTCGCCGAAATACCCGATCCGCCGAGCATGCTCTACTACATTGGGCAGATCGAGCCCGATCCGGAGCTTGCCATCGCGGTTATTGGCTCCCGGCACCCAAGCAAGTACGGCATCGAGGTCGCAAAGCGCTTTGGATACGAGCTTGCCTCTGCGGGTGCGCTGGTTGTCTCCGGCTTGGCGGAGGGAATCGACGCCTGCGCCGCGCGCGGCGCGCTGGACGCGAAGCACGCTCTCTGCCCGACACTTGCGGTGCTCGGCTGCGGGGTGGACGTCGTTTACCCGCAATCGAACGCGAAGATGTATGATGAAATCATCGAACGCGGGGCGGTCGTGTCAGAGTTTCTGCCGGGGGCACCGCCGATCAGCAAACATTTCCCGATTCGCAACCGCGTGATGAGCGGGCTTGCGCACGGAACGCTCGTGGTCGAGGCCGCGGAACGCAGCGGAACCAGCATCACCGCGGGCTATGCGCACGATCAGGGCAGGGATGTGTTCGCCGTGCCCGGACGCATCGGGGACGAGATGAGCGCGGGACCCAACGGTATGATCGCGCGCGGCGAGGCGAAGCCCGTGTTCTCGCCGGAGGAGATTCTCTCGGAGTATTCCTGCCTGCATGTGCCCGCGGAGACGCGCCCGCCGGCGAACGTTCTGCTGCTCTCCACGCTACCGGAGGATCAGCGCGCCATCTGCCGCCTGCTCAAGGGCGGCGAGATGAGCTTTGACGATCTATGCGACGCGCTTTCGCTGCCCATCGGCACGATGAATGCGTGCCTGACGGAGCTGCAGTTCTCCGGCATCGTGCAGGTGCTGCCCGGCAGACGCTATTGCATCGACACCGATAAGGTAAAGCTCAAGGATATATAACTCAATAAACAGTAATCATAATAAAATAAACAGTATGATTGGCCGAGCCAGAAATGATGCGCTCGCATCCGTCGTGCAAGCGCGTTACGATCGGCTTGCAGGAGATTTCGTTGGCGCAGCGCTGCGCGCAGCAGAGATTATATAATAGAAGAAATTTTCTTACGCCGTGATTTTCACGCATATGGATATTGTCATTTCAGAAAAATTTAAGCGAATAAACGCTGTTTTCAGGTGGAAACGGAATCATTTCAAAAGATTACTCTTGACAGAATTGCATTATTTCGGAATAATGAAGCAGTTGCCGGAGGAATCGTACGCCTATTGCGCGTATAACGCCCGCTTTGGGCGCATCCGGTGGGAGGAACGCTATGTCAGAAACACTCGTCATCGTCGAGTCGCCCGCAAAGGCGAAGACGATCGGTAAATTTTTAGGGAGCAAATACAAGGTGGTCGCGTCCAACGGCCATGTGCGCGATTTGCCCAAAAGCCAGCTTGGCGTGAAGATTGAGAAGAATTTTGAGCCGAAGTACATCACCCTGCGCGGCAGAGGCGATGTTTTGGAGCGCATCCGGAAAGAGGCGAAGAGCGCCGAGAAAGTGTTTCTCGCGACCGACCCTGACCGCGAAGGAGAAGCCATCAGCTGGCATTTGGCGCAGGTGCTGAATCTCGACGAGACCAGCAAATGCCGCATCGTGTTCAACGAGATCACATCCACGGCGGTGAAAAACTCGATCAAAGGCGCGAGGCCCATCGATATGCGCCTTGTCAACGCGCAGCAGGCGCGCCGGATTCTCGACCGACTTGTCGGTTACGAGATCAGCCCGATCCTCTGGCGCAAAGTGCGAAAAGGCCTTTCCGCCGGACGCGTACAGAGCGTTGCAACCCGCATCATCTGCGACCGCGAAAGCGAAATCCGCGATTTTGTGCCGGAAGAATACTGGAACCTCTCCGTCAAGCTCCGCGAAATCGCGAACAAAAAAGCGTCGTTTGACGCGAAGTATTACGGCGAGAACGGCACCAAACGCGACCTCTGCAACGAGGCCGACACCAACGCCGTGCTCGAACGCATCCGCGACCAGATCTACACCATCACCGAGGTCAAGGAGGGCGTGAAATCGCGCCATCCCGCGCCGCCGTTTACGACGAGCAGCCTCCAGCAGGAAGCCTCTCGCAAGCTCGGTTTTACGACCAAGCGCACGATGATGATCGCGCAGCAGCTCTATGAGGGCATCGACATCGGCGGCAAAGGCGCGGTTGGTTTGATCTCCTATATCCGTACCGACTCCGTCCGTATCGCCTCCGAGGCGCAGCAGGCGGCGCGCGCGTTCATCGGCGACCGCTTCGGCAGCGTTTATGTGCCGGAGAAGCCGAACTTTTATAAAGGACGCGACAACGCGCAGGACGCGCATGAAGCCATCCGCCCCACGAGCGTGGATCATGAGCCCGCGGCGATCAAAGATCACCTCACGAGCGAACAGTTCCGCCTTTACAAACTCGTCTACGAGCGCTTCCTCGCGAGCCAGATGAGCGACGCGACCTTCGCCACCACGCAGGTGACTCTGGACTGCGCTGGTGCTACCTTCCGCGCAAACGGCATCCGCACGATCTTTGACGGCTTTACCGCGATCTATACGGAAGGCCGCGACGACGTACAGGAGAAGGAAACCGCGCTGCCGGAGCTTGCGCAGGGGGAAATCTGCAAGGCGGAGAAGATCGAACACGAACAGAAATTCACCCAGCCGCCGCCCCGCTACACGGAAGCGACGCTAGTCAAGGCTTTGGAAGAAAAGGGAATCGGGAGACCGAGCACCTATTCGCCGACGATCTCCACGATCGTGGAGCGCGGCTATATCGCGCGCGAAAAGAAGCAGCTGGTGCCGACGGAGCTCGGCTTTGTCGTCAACCGCTTTATGATGGACAATTTTGACGAGATCGTCGACGTGCAGTTCACCGCCGGCATGGAAAACGACCTCGACGGCGTTGAAGAGGACAAGGTCGGCTGGGCGGACGTGCTCGGCAGATTCTACGGGCCGTTCCACAAGAAGGTTGAAATCGCGCTGGAGAAAGCACCGCCGGAGAAGATTCCGGACGAGGTTTCGGACATCGTTTGCGAGAAGTGCGGCGCCATGATGGTCTACAAGATCGGTCGCTTTGGCAAGTTCCTCGCCTGCCCGAATTTCCCGACCTGCCGCAACACCAAGGCGATTGTGGAGAAGATCGACGTCCCGTGCCCCAAGTGCGGCGCGGCGCTGATCAAGAGAAAGAGCAAGCGCGGTAAAGCCTTTTATGGCTGTGAACGGTATCCGGAGTGCGACTTCGTCTCCTGGGACAAGCCCACTAAGATGCCCTGCCCGCAGTGCGGCGGCATGATGGTGCAGAAGATCGGCCAGAACGGCAGCTATATTGCATGCCTCAACAAGGAGTGCGGCTATATCCACCGCAACGCGAAGAAGAACAAGGACGAGAAAGAGGCGGAAGCCGAATAATCGTCCGGCGTAAGGAAGAGAAACCATGACCCAGCAGCGCGTGTGCATTATCGGCGCGGGACTTGCCGGATGCGAGGCAGCCTACCAGCTTGCTCTCCGCGGCATCCCTGTCGATCTATATGAAATGAAACCAAACAAAATGTCCCCGGCTCATCACAGCGGGGACTTTTGTGAATTGGTCTGCAGCAACTCCCTGCGTTCCGATCGGATCGAAAATGCCGTGGGGCTCCTCAAGGCGGAGCTGCGCGAGCTCGGCTCGCTCGTGCTCCGCGTGGCGGATGAAACGCGCGTGCCCGCGGGCGGCGCGCTCGCGGTCGACCGCGAGGGTTTCTCCGCGCGGGTCAGCGAGATCATCCGCTCGCATCCGCTCATCACCGTCCACAGCGAAGAAGTGACACATGTGCCGGAATCACCCGCGATCATCGCCACAGGCCCGCTCACCAGCGACGCATTGGCGGAGGACATTGCGCGGCTGACCGGAGAACCGCTGCACTTTTTCGACGCGGCGGCACCGATTGTCACGCTCGATTCGCTCGACATGACGAAGGTGTTCCGCGCCTCGCGCTACGACAGAGGCGACGACTACCTCAACTGCCCGATGACGAAGGAAGAATACGAGACGTTCTACCGCGCGTTGATTTCGGCGGAGACTGCCGAACTGCACGTCTTCGAAACGCCGCGTGTGTTTGAGGGCTGCATGCCCGTCGAGGTCATGGCAAAGCGCGGGGAGCAGACGCTCTGCTTCGGCCCACTCAAGCCTGTTGGGTTGGAGGTGGACGGCAAGGAACCGTATGCCGTCGTGCAGCTGCGTCAGGACGACAAGGATGGAAGGCTGTTTAACCTCGTGGGCTTCCAGACGAATCTGAAGTTTGCCGAACAGCGGCGGGTGTTTGGGCTCATCCCCGGGCTGGAGCATGCGGAGTATGCGCGATACGGCGTGATGCACCGCAACACGTTCCTCAACTCGCCGAAGCTGCTGGATCATAATTATCAGATGCGAACGGTGTCCGGCCTCTATTTTGCGGGGCAGATGACCGGCGTAGAGGGCTATGTCGAGAGCGCGTCCAGCGGCTTTGTCGCGGCGGTTTCGCTCGCGCGGCAGTTGACCGACAAGCCCGCGATCGACTTTACCGCAAAGACCGCGATCGGCTCGCTGGGACACTATGTTGCGGAATACGCAGGTGGCGACTTCCAGCCGATGAACGTCACCTTCGGCATCATGGAGAGCATCCCGGAGCGCATCCGCAAGAAAGCGCTGCGCTACGCGAAGGTCGCCGAGCGCGCGCTGGAGACGATAGAATCCCTTCGGGCAGAGCTGTAAGGCTGACTGCGTCCATCAACTTCGTCAAGAAATCTTTAATGATAGAAAAATCGTGAAAGAATTGAAAACGAATACACGAATGCGGGCGAATGCGCCCGCTTTGTGCTAGTATGGTATTCAGGTAGAATCTACCTGCCCGCGGAAACCCGCAGGCGAAGACATAGGAGGATAACCTGATTGGAACTCAGGGGTACGACGATAATCGCTGTTCGCAAGGACGGCAAAATTGCGGTCGCCGGCGATGGCCAGGTGACCATGAGCGAGTCCGTTATCATGAAAGCGACGGCAAAAAAAGTGCGCAGGCTCTATCACGATCAGGTCGTGGTGGGCTTTGCGGGATCGGTCGCGGATGCGTTCTCGCTCTGCGAGCGATTTGAAAAGAAACTGGAACAATTCAGCGGAAACCTGACCCGCGCGGCGGTTTCGCTCGCGCAGGACTGGAGAAGCGACAAGATCATGCATAAGCTGGAGGCGCTTCTGATCGTCGCCAACAAAGAGGATCTTTTGATCGTCTCCGGCACGGGCGAGGTAATCGATCCCGACGACGGCATCGCGGCCATCGGCTCCGGCGGCATGTACGCGCTTGCCGCGGCGAAGGCGCTGAAGTCCAACACGGATCTTTCTGCTGTAGAGGTCGCCGAAAAGGCGCTCCGCATTGCGGGCGATATCTGCGTGTTCACCAACGGCAACATCACGGTGGAGGAGGTATAAGCATATGCAACTCACACCGAGAGAGATCGTTGACGCGCTGGATAAATACATCATCGGTCAGGATCGCGCC
This sequence comes from Clostridia bacterium, assembly GCA_035561095.1. Lineage (GTDB taxonomy): Bacteria > Bacillota > Clostridia > Christensenellales > CAG-138 > UBA7703. Next base: position 65,521 of record DATMYE010000022.1, read on the forward strand.
AAGCGCGCGGTCGCCGTTGCGCTTAGAAACCGCTACCGCAGAAGTCAGCTTTCGGACGAGCTCCGCGAGGAGATCACGCCCAAGAACATCATTATGATCGGGCCTACGGGCGTCGGCAAAACAGAGATCGCACGCAGGCTCGCAAAGCTTGTGGACGCGCCCTTTGTCAAGGTTGAAGCCACGAAATACACCGAGGTCGGCTATGTCGGGCGCGACGTGGAGAGCATGGTGCGCGATCTGGTGGAAGCCGCCATCCGCATCTGCATGAATCGCCGGATGGAGGATGTCCGCATGGTAGCGGAAGCCGCAGCGGAGCAGACATTGGCGGAACTGCTGCTGCCCGGCGTGAAGAAACGAGAGCACAAGCAGCAGAACCCGCTCCAAATTCTGCTCGGCGCGGGACAAAACCAGCCCAGTGATCCGGAACCCACCGAGGAGGAGAAGGCCAAGCGCTACACCGAGCGCGAGCGCGTGCTCGCCGAGCTTCGCGCGGGCAGACTCGAGCAAGAAATGGTCGAGATTGAGGTCGAGGAGCAGGGCGGCAAAAACGACGCGATGTTCGCGGCCGGCATCGACCTGAACATCGGCGAGATGTTCGGCGACTTCCTGCCCAAGAAGACCAAGCGCAGAAAGCTGCCCGTCAAGGAAGCGCGAAGGGTCATCATCCAGCAGGAGAGCGAGAAGCGGATCGACATGGACGACGTTCACCGCGAGGCCCTGGAGCGCGCGGAGCAGGACGGCATCATCTTCATCGACGAAATCGACAAGATCGCGGGCGCAGAGAGGATGGGCGGACCCGATGTCTCGCGCGAAGGCGTGCAGCGGGATATTCTGCCGATCGTCGAAGGCAGCGTAGTCTCGACGAAATACGGCCCCGTCAAGACGGACTATATGCTCTTTATCGCGGCGGGCGCGTTCCATACGGCGAAGGTCAGCGACCTGATTCCGGAGCTGCAGGGACGATTCCCGATCCGCGTGAAGCTCGACGCGCTCACGCAGGAGGACTTTGAGAAGATCCTCACCCAGCCCGAAAACGCGGTGACGAAGCAGTATACCGCGCTGCTTTCGGCGGACAAGGTGAAGCTGAGCTTTTCGAAGGATGCGCTGCGCGAGATCGCGAAATTTGCGTATCTCTCCAACGAGAATACCGAGAACATCGGCGCGCGCAGATTACACACCGTCATGGAAAACCTGCTCGACGACATCTCCTTCAACGCCAACGGACAGCACCCGGAGATCGAGCTGAATATCGACGCGGAATATGTGGACGAGCACCTCGGCGAAGAATTCCACGAGGACGACATCCACAAATACATTCTCTGATCCGATCGGCGGGAGCAATCCTGCATGCGATCCATCCTGCATCAAAGGAACGAAGGTATTTGCTGAAACGATTTGCGAAAACAACGCTGCTTCTGATTCTGACCGCCGCGCTCAGCCCGATGCTCATCGGCTGCCAACCCGCGGCGGCGCAGAGGATGGAGATTGCGCTCGCAACGCCGACGCTGATGCCGGAAGTGATCAAGATTCAGGAAGGCGAAGCGGCCGATCAGCCGGTCTACGAGGTCTCCGTGCTCTCTCCTTATAAGGGAACACTGCAACCGGATGGTACGTTTCTGACCGAGGACGGCCAGCGGCTGCCGGTGCTAGATCTCGTCGATCCCACGCCGACCATACCGCTGACGCCGACGCCGGTGCCGACCGCACCGCCGCCGACGCCAACGCCCAAGCCAACCGCGACGCCGACGGCAACACCGACCCCGACCGAGGAGCCGGAGCCAACGGCGAAGGCTGAAACGAGAACCGCAACGCCGAAGCCCACCGCAAAACCCACCGCAACGCCGAAACCGACCGCGACCGTTGCGCCGGACTCGACGTTTGTGATCACACCCGCGCCGACCGCAACGCCGATGGTTACAAACGCGCCGACCGCAACACCCGTGCAGACCTCCTCGCAGGAGCTGCCGAACGTCAGCGGCGCGTACAGCGGGGAAGACATCCTGCTTGCCGCGCGCGTTGCGTATTTTGAATCCGGCAGGTCGGAGGAGGGATACCGCGCGGTGCTGTGCGTGATTCTCAACCGCGTGGAGTCGAGCAAGTGGCCGAACAACGTCTATGACGTCGTGTATCAGAAGAGCCAGTTTTCGGTGATCGGCAGAAGCGATTTTCTGACCAAGACGATACCCGATAGCGTGATCGGCTACGCGAACGACGTCTTCAACAACGGCAACCGACTGCTTTCTACCAACGTGATGTCCTTCCGCAGCGCGACGACGGACAAGGTCTGGGGTTCGCGCACCTATTACGGTACTTACGGCGGAAATGACTTTTACGGTTGATGCAGGGGATCGAAAAATTCGAATCAAACGCGCATCGATCCAAATTCGGGATTGGAGCGCGGACAAAAATACACTATACTCTTACTTGTGAGCAAAGAACCGCGCTGCGGTTTCTTTGTGTGTCAGCTTGCTTGTAACGGCGGGCGATTGCTGCGCCGTGGATAACGGGACGAAAACAGGGATACAAAGGGAATACAAAGGGAATACAAAAAGAAAATTGGGGAAACAAAATGGCAAATAAACTGAAGATTATACCGCTCGGCGGCGTCGGCGAGATCGGGAAAAACATGACCGTGGTGGAATACAACAACGATATCGTTGTGGTTGACTGCGGACTCATCTTTCCGGATGAGGAGATGCCCGGCATCGACATCGTGATTCCGGACATGGAATATCTGCGCGAGAACCGTGCAAAACTCAAGGGCTTTTTGATCACGCACGGACATGAGGATCACATCGGTGCGCTGCCGTATGCGCTCAAGGAGTTTGACGTGCCGGTGTTCGGCACCGCGTTTACGATCGCGCTCATCGAGCACAAGCTGGAGGAGGCGCGCGTTTCGAACAAGAAGCTCACCGTCGTCAAGCCCGGCGATCACATCGACCTCGGCTGCTTCAAGGTCGAGTTCATCAAGACCGGACACTCCATCGCGGGTGCGGTCGCGCTCGCGATCAATACGCCCATCGGCACTGTGATCCATACGGGTGACTTTAAGGTGGACTTTACGCCCATCGACTGCGAGCCCATCGACATCAATCGCTTTGCCTACTATGGCTCCCGCGGCGTGCTCGCGCTGATGAGCGACAGCACAAACATCGAGCGCGCGGGCTATACGCAGAGCGAAAAAGAGATCGGCAAGACGTTTGAGCACTATTTCGACGTAGCCGAGGGGCGCATCATCGTCGCCTCGTTTGCAAGCAACGTCTACCGCATCCAGCAGGTTGCGGATGTGGCGATCAGCCACGGGCGCGTGCTCTGCTTCCAGGGAAGGAGCATGGAGCAGGTGGTGCAGATCGCGATGCGGCTTGGCTACCTCAAGATTCCGCCGGAAAGCATCGTCAAGGTCGACCAGCTCAAGCGCTACCGCGATGATCAGGTCACTGTCATTACGACCGGCAGCCAGGGCGAGCCCATGAGCGGGCTCTTCCGCATGGCGACCGCGACGCACCGCCTGAACATCGGCAAGGGCGACACTGTGATTATCTCCGCGTCCGCGATTCCCGGCAACGAGCGCGGCGTTTCCCGCGTCATCAACCAGCTCTATCAAAAGGGCGCAGTCGTGGTCTATGACCGCATGGCGGACGTGCACGTTTCCGGCCACGGCTTCCGCGAGGAGCTAAGGCTCATGATGGAGCTCACCAAACCGCAATATTTCATACCCGTCCACGGCGAATACCGGCATCTCTACATGCACGGTCAGCTCGCGCAGGAGATGGGCATTTTACCCGAGAACATCTTCGTCACCGAATGCGGAGACGTGGTGGAGCTCACGGTCAAAAAGGGCAGGCAGGTCGAGAACGTGCCCAACGGCAGCGTGATGGTCGACGGCATCGGCGATATCGACGACATCGTGCTCAAGGACAGAAAGACCCTCTCGCAGGACGGCCTCGTGGTCGCGGTGCTGACCATCGACAGCGAGACCGGGCGCATGGTTGCAGCCCCGGAGATCGTCTCCCGCGGGTTTGTGTATATGCGTGACAGTGAGGAACTGATTGCGGACACCAAGGCGCTGTTGATCAAGGAGACGCGGAAGTTTGAGGGTGCGGATCGCAGCGATTACGCGAACATCAAGGCGGGCGTCAAGAATGCGCTCAAGGCGTTCCTCAAGAGCCGCACCAAGCGCACGCCGATGATCATGCCCATCATCATCGAGATCTGACGAACAACGCCGCAAATAATCGTTAAGGGGACACTATGGTTTACGACACCGCAAAACTGCTTGCCAACGAACTCAAGAACAGCGCGGAATTCCGCGAATACAACGCCGTGAAGGTGCGTGCTATGGAGAATAAGACCACGCGCGCGCTGATTGACGAATACAGCAAGCTCCAGATTCAGGCGCAGGCCGCGATGATTGCAGGGGACAAGGACAGCGAGGCGCTCAAGAAGCTCCAGAAGATCGGCGAGCTGTTACAATTCGATGCGGACGCTTCCGCCTACCTGATGGCGGAATTCCGCCTGAAGCGCATGGTGGGCGACGTCTACAAGATTCTCGCGGAAGCCGTGGATATCGACCTCGGCGCGCTGGAATCGTAACGATTGCGCGAAACCTAGGAAGAAACAGGAAAAGATTTGATCTATGAGTGAAAGACCGGAAAAGAAACTCACGAGAAAACAGAAACGCATGCGCAGGCTCTGGATGAACGTCCGCCCGATGGTGGTGATGCTCATCAGCCTCGTGGTGGTGTTCTTTCTCGCGCGGGTGACGGTGAACTACGTGCTCTCAAAATACGTCGAGCCGGTTGACCGAAACGACGCGACGCCCATCGAGGTGACGATTCCCGCATCCTCGTCCGCAAGCAGCATCGCACGCATTCTCTACGGCGCGTGCGGCTATGACAAGGACGGGCTGATCTCCAGCACGGCTGCGTTTAAGGTGTATGTCGACTTCGTCGGCAAGGCGAACAGCCTCAAGGCGGGCACGTATGTGCTGAGCAAGAACATGAGCATCAAGCAGATCGTGGAGACGCTCTGCGAGGGCAACCCCGCAAAGGCTACGGTGAAGTTTACGATTCCGGAAGGCTACACGATCCAAAACATCGCAAAGGTGCTGCTGGAGAAGGGGCTGATTCAGAACGAGGACCAGCTTTACGTCGCGGCGCGCACGGGCGAGGCATTTGCAAACTTCGCGTTCATCGCGGACGCGGGCGCAACGCCGAACGCGACCTCGCGTTCCTACGTGCTGGAAGGGTATCTCTTCCCGGATACGTATGAGGTCTATGCCGACGCAAGCGTGGAGACCATCCTCATCAAGATGCTCAACCGTTTCAACGAGGTGTATTCGGAGGACTACGTCACGCGCGCGCAGCAGCTCGGCATGACGATGGATCAGGTGATCACGCTTGCTTCGCTGATCGAGCGCGAGGCGGCGGCGCCGGACGATTTTGCGAAGGTCTCCGCAGTGTTCCACAACCGTCTGAATCAGGATATGCCGCTGCAGAGCTGCGCGAGCCTTTCCTACGCGCTGGGTGTGACGAAATACGTCTTCAACGCGACGGAGCAGGAGACGGAATCGCTCTACAACACCTATAAATTCAAGGGACTTCCGGTAGGCCCGGTCTGCAACCCCGGCAAGGCCGCGATCGAAGCCGCGCTCTATCCCAACGAGCAGTTCGTCTCCGACGGCTACCTCTTTTTCTGCAACCAGAACCCGGCGGTCACCAGCGAGCTGGTGTTTGCAAAGACCTATGAGGAGCACGAACAGAACGTAGCGATGTTCCAGCAGTATTGGAGCTAAAAAGACCAGATTACGAACTCCGGCGGATCACTCTGCCGGAGTTTTTCTGTCCCGGTGGGGAAAGACCGACAAAGTGTTGCGGAAACGATCATTTTTATTGCCCGGTAAACACATCTGTGGTAGAATAACTCCGTATGAAACAGAGAATTGAAGCATTACGCGAAAACATGAGAAAAGCGTCGCTTGACGCTGCGGTCGTAACCAGTGGCGTCAACATTCGCTACTATTCGGGATTCACCAGTTCGGAAGCGATCTTTCTCGTCACACACAAAAACACCTATCTTGTGACCGATTTCCGCTACACCATCCAAGCCAACGCCCAGACGATGGGCCTTTGCGAGGTTGTGGAAGCGTCGTTCTCGGAACAGCTCAACCGCATTCGGGATTTCCTCACGCAGGACGGCTGCAAACGCGCCGGATTTGAAGAGGATGTGCTCAGCGTGGGCGAGTTCCGCAAGTATGAGGCAATGCCCGTTAGCTGGGTTTCGTTCGGTACGGAGATTTCCGCACCGCGTCTGTATAAAGGCACGGAAGAAGTCGCAAACCTGCAGGCGGCGCAGCGCATCGCGGACAAGTCGTTCCTCGAATGGCTCGGCCGCATTGGCGCGGGCATGACGGAGAAGGAAGCAGCCGCAGAGCTCAACTACGTCTGCGCGAAAAACGGAAGCGACGCGCCTTCGTTTGACCCGATCATTGCGGCGGGTTCCAACAGCGCGATGCCGCACGCGACGCCCGGCGAACGCAAACTGCAGAAGGGCGATCTGGTCACGGCGGACTTTGGTTGCATGATCAACGGATATCATTCCGACATGACGCGCACCTTCGCCATCGGCAGCATCGATGCCGAGAGCAGGGAGATCTACGAGATCGTCAAAACCGCACAGCAGCTTTCCCTGAACGTACTCAAGAGCGGCATTTCCGGCAAGGAGCTGGACGCGGCTGCGCGCGACTATATCACGCAAAAGGGCTACGGCCCGCAGTTCGGCCACGGTACCGGCCACGGATTCGGACTGGAGATTCATGAATCTCCGTATGCAAGAGCGCTGAGCACGGATATGCTGTATAGCGGCATGACCATCACCGTCGAGCCGGGCATCTATATCGAAGGCAAGTTCGGCGTACGCATTGAGGACTGCTGCGTGGTCACGGACGACGGCTGCATCAACCTCGTCAGCGTCACCAAGGAACTCATCACGATCTAAGATGCCGCGCGGGCGAACCAAACAGAATGATTTAGCATCACAGATGCTGAAGAATATCAGAATACACGCAAGAGTATCAGAATAACGGAGGAAACAACCAAATGATCAGTGCAGGCGAATTCAGAAAGGGCATGACCCTCGAGATCGACGGGAATGTCTGGCAGATTACTGATTTTCAGCACGTCAAACCCGGCAAGGGCGCGGCTTTCGTGCGCACCCGTCTCAAGAACGTCATGACCGGCTCCGTGCTGGAGCGCACGTTCAACCCCACGGATAAGTATCCGCCGGCGCACATCGAAACCAAGGAAATGCAGTACCTCTATGAAGACGGCGGTCTGTACTATTTCATGGACGTCGAGAGCTACGAGCAGCTCCCGCTCAACCACGAGCAGGTGGAAGACGCCATCGCGTTCATCGTGGAAAACCAGAACGTGAAGATTCGCTTTTTCAAAGGCGCGCCGTTCTCCGTTGAAGCGCCGAACTTTGTCGAGCTTCTGATCACGCATTCCGAACCCGGCGTGCGCGGCGACACCGCGACCGGCACCACCAAGCCCGCGACGCTGGAAACCGGCTACACGCTCAACGTCCCGCTGTTTGTCAACGAAGGCGACCGCATCCGCGTGGACACCCGCACGGGTGAGTACATGGAGCGCGTCTAAGTCCACGCTCCTCTGGCAAGAGCAGTTCGGCTACGAACGGAAAGAAGAGGAAATCATATGAGCTATATTTCGGAAAAAGTTGCATATCTTGACGGTTTGGCCGACGGCCTGCAGCTCAAGGACGAGGGCACCGACAAGGTGCTGCGCGGCATCATCGAAACGCTCGGCGCGATCGCAGAGGCGCTGGAAGAACAGGATGAGAGCATCGACGATCTCTCGGACTGCATCGACGGCATCTACGACGAGCTGGACGATATCGAAACCGCCATCGACGAGGAGTTTGACGGCGAGCTGGACGAGGACGACTTCATCGAAGTGGTCTGCCCGCACTGTGGCGAGACCGTGTACTTCGACGAGGACATGATCGACAGCGACGACGGACTCATCTGCCCGAACTGCAACGAGACCATCGAGTTTGAAATCCCCGGCGACGACGAGGACGACAAATAAACCTGACACGATCGTATTGTGTAATTACCCTGCCTGCTCACGCGGGCAGGGTTTTTTCGCCTGCAAACGCCGGAAAAACAAGGAATCCAAGGCTGCGTGGCGAATATCTATAGCTGGAAACGGAGGATGCCGGAGCATGACACAGGAAAACCCCAGGCAGTATTTTGAGCGGCTGGAAGCGGAGACGCTCTCGCCGTACGCGACGCTTTCGAAAAACACGCGCGGGCGGCAAACGCCCATCGAACCCTGCCAGATTCGCACGGAATTCATCCGCGACCGCGACCGCATTCTGCACAGCAAGTCGTTTCGTCGACTCAAGCATAAAACGCAAGTGTTCCTTTCTCCGCAGGGAGACCACTACCGCACGCGGCTCACGCACACACTGGAGGTCTCCCAGATTGCGCGGACGATTTCGCGCGCGCTGCGGCTCAACGAAGACCTCACCGAGGCGATCTCGATGGGGCACGACCTTGGGCACACGCCGTTCGGACACTCCGGCGAGGACGTGCTGGATGAGCTTCTGCCCGGCGGGTTTGAGCACAACGAGCAGAGCCTCCGCGTCGTGGAAAAACTCGAGAACGACGGCGAAGGTCTCAATCTGACGTTCGAAGTGCGCGACGGCATCCTGCACCACAAAAAGACCGGAACGCCGGCCACGCTTGAGGGCGTCGTGGTCTCGCTCGCCGACCGCATCGCCTACATCAACCACGACATTGACGACGCGATCCGCGCGGGCGTACTCAAGGAGAGCGACCTGCCCGCGGAGTGCGTCCGCGTGCTCGGCAACTCCCACGGCAAGCGCATCAACACGATGATTCTCGACGTGGTGGAGCAAAGCGCGGGAAAACCCGCCGTCACGATGAGCGCGCGCATGTATGAGCAGTTTGACTCGCTCAGGGACTTCATGTTCGAAAACGTCTATAAAAACCCCAAGGCGAAGAGCGAAGAGGAGAAGGCCAAGCGCGTCATCCACGAGCTGTTTGAATATTATCTTTCGCATACCGAGCAGCTGACGGGCGAATACGCGAAGTATCTTGTGATTGACGGCAAGGAACGAGCGGTTGCGGACTACATCGCGGGCATGACGGACAACTATGCGGTTTCGGAATATATGCGCATCTTCGTGCCGAAAGCATGGATGGATCTGACCACCTGATGCATACAAACGCGAAAAACTTTTGTTCGCTGGCAGGAATGCGTGCCAAATGGTCGAATTAGAAATAGCTGATTCATTCAGCCGAAGGTTCAGCTTCATCAGCGAACGAAGGCAACTGCCTTTTGACAAGTTTGCGGAAAGGACGGCGCATGGCATATCCCGACCACTGGATGAGCGAGCTGCTCAGCAAGAGCGATATCGTCACGGTCGTCTCATCCTATATCGAACTCAAGCCCAAAGGGCGCAGACTCTGGGGACTTTGCCCGGTACACGGCGAGAAGACGGCTTCGTTTTCCGTCTCTCCCGATAAACAGCTCTACTACTGCTTTGGCTGCCACATCGGCGGATCGGTGATCCAGTTCATCATGGACGTCGAGCATATGTCGTTTCACGAGGCGGTGGAGCATCTTGCCAATCGCGCGGGGCTTGCCATGCCGCAGGAGGTTAACGACGCCGCGATGATGCAGGAGCGCGCCAAGCGCGAGCGTCTCGCGGAGGCTTGTCAGCTCGCGGCAAGGTTCTTTATGGAAACTCTGCTCGGCGAAAACGGCGTTTCTGGCCGCGCGTATCTCAAAAAGCGCGGCATCAGCAGCGACGCAGTCAAGCGATTCGGCATCGGCTACGCGCCGAGCGAATGGGAAGCGCTCAAGAAGCATCTTGGAGACAAAGGATTCACGCCTGAGGAGCTTGTAGAAGCGGGCTTGCTCGTAAAGAACGCGGACAGCGGACGCACCTACGACGCCTACCGCGGGCGCGTGATCTTCCCGATCATCGCCGCAAACGGTCGCGTGATCGGCTTTGGCGCGCGCGTGCTCAACAACGAGGAGAAACCAAAGTATATCAACACCGGCGACACGCTGCTCTACAACAAGCGTAACAATCTGTACGGACTGAATCTGCAAAAGAGCGGAAAGCTCACAGACCTTGTGATGGTCGAGGGGTATACCGACGTCATTGGGCTCTACGAGGCGGGCGTCACAAACGCCGTAGCGAGCCTTGGGACAGCGCTGACGCAGCAGCAGGCAAGATTGCTCAAACGCTATGTCGGCAGCGTATACATCGCCTACGACGGCGACGCCGCGGGACAGAACGCGACCATCCGCGGCCTCGATATCCTCACGGCGGAAGGGCTCAACGTCCGCGTGATTGTATTCCCCGGAGGTCAGGACCCGGACGAATTCGTCCGCGCAAACGGCAAAGAGGGCTTCGACCGCCTCAAGGAAGAAGCGCTCTCGCTCAACGCCTTCAAGCTCGTGGCATTGGCGCGGAACTACGATCTTTCCAAGGAGACCGAGCGCGAGCAGTACGCCATGGAGGCCTGCCGCTTTATCGGCACGCTGACGCCAGTGGAGCGGGAGCGGCATTATCAGCAGCTCTCCAAACAGACGGGGTATTCGATGGATACCCTGCGCGCGCAGGGCGCGAGTGCGCGGCCGGACGAGCGACAGCAACCGGTCACAGTCAAGGAGCGGAATGCAATCGGCAGGCGAAGGGAAGCCGAGCCGGACAGCGAGCGAATCCGCGTCGAGAACGCGCTGCTCTTCCACATGCTGCAGTCGCCGCTTGCGGTGAAGCTCGCGCAGGAGCAGGGGCTGGAGAAGCAGTTTGCCAGTGAAGGCATGCAGACGTTTGCCAAAGCGCTCGCGGAAGCGTATGCGCGCGGCACAGAACCAAACCTGCCGCTGTTGCTCTCGGGCATGGAAAAAGAGGACGCGGAACGCGTCAGCGCGGCGCTCAAGGACGAGGCCGCCTGCACAGAGCCGGAAAAAGCGGCAAAGGACTGTCTCGGCCGGATTGAGAAATGCAATCTGGCGGAGCAGATCGAAGAGATCAAACGCCAACTGGTCGATCCGGCGTTATCGGCGGACGAGCGGGCGGGATATTTAAGAGAAATGCAGACACTGAACCTGCGGATGCGGGGTCTAAGTTGAAAGGAGCGGGTATGTTGGAAGGGAAAGAAGCACGCGCACAAAAACTGAATGAGTTGATCGAATCCGGCAAGCAAAAGGGAATGCTCTCCTACAAGGAGATCATGGACGCGCTGGAGGAGCTGGAGCTCGATCAGGAGCAAATTGAGAAGGTATACGACAACCTCGAGGAGCTGAATATCGACATCGTAGAAGATGTCGAGATGCCGGAAGACATCAATCAGGAGATCGCGGAGATCGAGAGCACACTGGCCGCCGTTGAGGGTATCAACATCGATGACCCGGTGCGCATGTATCTCAAAGAGATCGGCAAAGTGCCGCTGCTCACCGCGAATCAGGAAGTTGAGATTGCACAGCGCATGGCGGACGGCGACGGAGACGCGAAGCATCAGCTCGCGGAAGCGAACCTGAGGCTCGTGGTTTCGATTGCGAAGAGATATGTCGGCCGCGGCATGCTGTTCCTCGATCTGATTCAGGAAGGCAATCTGGGTCTCATCAAAGCGGTCGAGAAGTTTGACTACCGCAAGGGCTATAAATTCTCAACCTATGCGACGTGGTGGATTCGCCAGGCGATCACGCGCGCAATCGCGGATCAGGCGCGCACCATCCGCATCCCGGTGCACATGGTCGAGACAATCAACAAGCTCATCCGCGTGAACCGGCAGCTTGTGCAGGAATACGGACGCGATCCGCGTCCCGACGAGATCGCCAAGGAGATGGGCATCTCCGAGGAGAAGGTGCGCGAGATCATCAAGATCGCTCAGGAGCCGGTTTCGCTCGAAACACCGATCGGTGAAGAGGACGACTCCCACCTTGGCGACTTTATCCCTGACGACGACGCACCCGCGCCCGCGGAAGCGGTCGCCGTGACGCTGCTCAAGGAGCAGCTCATGGACGTGCTCAACTCGCTCACCCCGCGCGAAGCGAAGGTGTTGCGACTGCGCTACGGCCTCGACGACGGCAAGGCGCGCACGCTGGAGGAAGTCGGCAAGGAGTTCAACGTCACCCGCGAACGCATCCGCCAAATCGAGGCGAAGGCGCTTCGCAAGCTCCGCCACCCGAGCCGCAGCAAACGGCTGAAAGATTTCCTTGAATAAACCGCGAAACAAGCCCGCCGCTCGCCGGCGGGCGCTTTCGGAAGAAGGCTCTAGGTTGCACAATGGTATGATAAAGAAATACAAAGGCGACAGGGAAACATGAGACATTTTCGAATCAGCGACCAGGACCCGATCAAAACAAAGAGGTTGATCCTGACACCTATGAAAGCAAAGCAGCTCTCCGCACTGGAAGCGGAGGAGGAAAACGAGCTCCTGCGCGGCGCGCTTGTCGAGATGCGCAACCACGTGGTCGACGAACCGGGGCTTGCGCTCTGGTACACGGGCTGGCAGGTCAGCCTGAAAAGCGGCGGGCAACCGGTTGGGCTGCTCGGCTTTCACGGCCCCGCGGCAGATCAGACCGTTGAGCTCGGCTATGAGATCAAAGAAGCGTTCCGCGGAAACGGCTACTGCGAAGAGGCTGTGAAGGCGCTCACCAACTGGGCGTTTGGCTGCGAGGGCGTGTATTTCATCAGCGTGCTGGCGGGAGAGCAAAACGGTGCCTCCAACCACGTGCTGGAGAAGCTGAAATTTTACCGTGTGGAGAGCCCCGTTGCGGGCATGAACGCATGGGAGCTGGAAAGGCCCGCGAGCGCCTGGATGTCGGTGTATATGTGCATCGGACTTGCGGTCGGTCTTAGCTTTGGCCAAGCGTTGTTCAACAACATCGGCATCGGCCTTGCGATCGGCCTCGGCACGGGGCTTGCGCTCGGCTCCGGGCTGGATTCGCAGGATCGCGCGGCAAGAAAGCGCGAGCACGCGCCGAAGAAGCTCGACGCCCCGCAGGGCGAAGAGACAAAGGATGAGAAAACCAAAAAGAACAAGAAATAAGCGCGGCAATGCGCAAAAAAGACGGCGGCCTGATGGCCGCCGTTTTTGCTGTACATGTGAAGCGATTCGTGAACTATTCAATCGCGGGGAAGGAGATGGTCACCGTCGTGCCGATGCCGAGTTTGCTCTGCAGCTGTACCGTAGCTCCCAGCGTCTCCGCCGAGTGCTTGACGATGGAAAGCCCCAGTCCCGTGCCGCTGATCTGCTTATTGCGGCTGCGGTCTACGCGGTAGAACCGCTCGAACACGCGGGAAACGTGCTCCTCCGAGATGCCGATGCCGGTATCGGAGACGGTGAGATTGACATGCGTGCCGTTTTGTTTGAGCGTAACGCCCACGCTGCCGTTGGAGGTGTTGTATTTGATCGCGTTATCGACGAGATTCAGCACGATCTCTTCCAGAATCTTCGGGATGCCGCGCACACTGGCGTTTGCGCAGCTGACGTTGAGCGAAACGCCCGCTTTCTCCGCCTGCGGCTGGAGCCGCTGGCAGACATCCTCGCAGATGTCCTTGAGATTGACGGTGGTCATCTCCGGCAGCGAGGTCTTCTCGTCCAGCTGGGAGAGGCGGATGATGTCTTCGATCAACGACATGAGCTGTGCGGCCTCCGCGTGAATCTTTCCGGCAAATCGCTTTGTGTCCTCCGGCTTTGCCACGCCGTCGCGCATGATCTCCGCATATCCGAGGATCGAGGTCAGCGGCGTTTTCAGCTCGTGCGAGACGTTTGCGGAAAACTCCCTGCGCATTTGCTCCGCGGCGACGCGATCGGAGATATCGAGGATCAGAATGACCGTTCCTGCCTGCGTGTGGCTGTCGGTCACCTGGCTTGCGAGAACCTGATAAGTGCGCGCGCCGCGAACGAGCGTCGCCTGCCCGGAGCCGCCGACTTTACTCTGCTCCAGCGCCTGCTGGAGGGCGACGCTGCGGTTGAGCATCAGCACATGCGCGCCGATCACCTGACCGGCATCCGCGCCGAAGGTCTGCGCCGCGCTGCCGTTGATGGCGATCATGCGGTCGCTGGCGTCAAGAAGGATGAAACCTTCGCGCATATTCTCGGTAACCGCGGTAAACTCCCGCTGCTTTTCGGAGAGCGCGGTCATGCGGCTGATGATCTCGCGCCGCTGATGCTCCATGCTGGTGAGAAGCGGGGCCAGCTCGTCATAGGCAACGTTGCCGAGCGGATGATCGAGATCCAGCGCGTTGATGGGCTGCACAATGGTCTTTGCGGCATAGCGCGCAAACAGGGCGGAGATGACGATGATGGCGAGCAGCACCGCGAGCATCGTCGGCATCAATGCGCCGAGCATGCCGATCACGCTCTGCTGATTTGTAGAGACACGGAGCACGCGTCCGTCGGAAAGCAGCCGCGCATAATAGAAATTCTTCGTCAACTGCGTTTCGGAGAATCGGCTGCTGGTGCCCACGCCGAGTTTTTTCGCGTCGATAAACTCCGGCCGGTCAGCGTGATTCTCCAACTTGTTCACGTCGGACGAGGTATCAAAGAGCACAGTGCCGTCCGCAGCGATCAGCGTCAGCCGGTCGCTGGAGGGCAGGCTTGAAAGATACGCATGCTCGTCCGCAGCGGAGGAAAGACCGCTCTGAACATACCGGCACTCTTCTGCGAGTTCCGAGAACACGAGCGTCTCGTACATGCGGTACTGCGCAAGGAGGATCACACCGCCCAGCAGCAGAGCCGCAATCAGCGAGGAAAGAAAGATGTTCCAGAAAATGCGTTTTCTCATTCAGTATGCTCCCTGTAGGCTGGTTGAAGCTCCGCTAGGAGCCGACAGGCAAAGGCACAGCACTATTCGCCGAAGCGATAACCTACGCCGCGTACGGTTTCAATGAAGCGGCCTGCGCTGCCAAGTTTGGTACGCAGGGTCTGCACGTGGACGTCGACCGTCCGCGTGCCGCCCTCATAATCATAACCCCAGACGGTTTCGAGCAGCTGTTCGCGCGTATAGGCGCGCCCTGCGTTCTCCATCAGGCATGCAAGCAGCGAAAACTCCTTGTAGGTGAGGATGATGTTCTGCCCGCCGACGGTGACTGTGTGCTTGGCGATGTCCACCACGAGCTCTTCATGCGTGAGGCGCTCTGCGCTTGTTTTCATGCCGCTGCGCCGGAGCAGCGCCTTAACGCGCGCGACAAGCTCCGCCATGCCAAAGGGCTTTGTGATGTAGTCGTCCGCACCGAGGTCGAGGCCGGAGACCTTGTCAAATTCCGTGGTCTTGGCGGTGATCATCATCACAGGGATCGAGGTCGTGCTCGCATTTGCACGTATTTTCTTGAGGATGGTGAGCCCGTCTTCGCCGGGAAGCATGATATCCAGCAGGATCAGAGTGGGTTTCTCATCGGCGGAAGCTGCGAAAAACCCGGTTGCATCGGAAAACCCCTTCGCGGAAAGCCCGGTTTGGTTGAGCGTATAGATCACCAGCTCGCGGATATTCGCGTCGTCTTCCACATAATAGATCATAATTCCGTACCCTTGTGTACACCGGTAATCGAAAACTCCGCCCACTCGGCGATGTTCTGTGCGTGGTCGCCGATGCGCTCGAAGTATTTCGCGATCATGAGCAGATCGATCGCCTGCTCGCCGTTGTCCGGATCATGACGGATCAGGTCGATCAGCTCGCCCTTGATCGTGTCAAACAGGTCGTCGATGATGTCATCCATCGCGATAATGTCCCGCGCGAGCGCAAGATCCTTGTTGATGAATGCGTCAAGGCTGCCCGTGACCATGCGGATGGAAGCCTCCGCCATCTGCGGCAGGTGCTCGAGGGACTTGATATACGGCTTTCCGGCGAGGTAGATCACGATACCGGAGATATCCGACGCCTGGTCGCCGATGCGCTCCATGTCCGTGATCATCTTCAACGCCGCGGAGATCAGGCGAAGGTCGCGCGCAACCGGCTGCTGCTGCAGCAGGAGCTTGAGGCAGAGGGATTCGATATCGCGCTCCTTCTGGTCGACCTCGCGGTCGAAGGTGATCGCATGGTTTGCGGCCTCCACATCCTGACGAATGAGCGCCTCGCTTGCAGACTGAATCGCGTGTTCGATCAGCGCGCCCATCTCAAGCAGCTCTTGATTCAACAGTCTCAGCTGTTCTTCAAACGTGTTTCGCATTAACCGAACCTCCCCGTGATGTAATCCTCCGTGCGTTTGTCGCGCGGAATGCTGAATAGCTTTTGCGTGTTGCCGTACTCGATGATCTCGCCGAGCAGGAAGAACGCGGTGTTGTCGGAGATACGCGCAGCCTGCTGCATGTTGTGCGTTACGATGATTATAGTATATTTCTCGCGCAACGTCACGCAGAGGTCTTCGATTCTGGAGGTCGAGATGGGGTCGAGCGCGCTGGTGGGTTCGTCCATCAGCACAACCTCCGGCTCGACGGCCAACGCACGCGCGATGCAGAGGCGCTGCTGCTGTCCGCCGGAGAGACCAAGCGCGTCTTTTTTGAGGCGATCCTTGAGCTCGTCCCAGATCGCGGCGTCACGCAGCGACTGCTCCACGATGTCGTCGAGCTTCGCTTTGCCGCGTACGCCGTGGGTGCGGGGGCCGTAGGCGACGTTGTCATAGACGGTCATCGGAAACGGGTTCGGCTTTTGAAACACCATGCCGACGCGCTTACGGAGCATCGTCGTGTCCAACGAGCCGTTGTAGATATCCTGCCCGTCGAGCAGTACCTTGCCGGTGATCACGCAGCCCTCCACAAGGTCGTTCATGCGGTTGAGCGTGCGCAAAAGAGTGCTCTTGCCGCAGCCGCTGGGACCGATAAACGCCGTGATCTGCCGCTCCTGAATCTGCAGCTCGACGTCTTTGAGCGCTTGCAGCTGTCCATAATACAGGTCTAAATTGGAGATATCAAACTTGTTCATATCGTGTTTCCTTTAATAAACTAGTTCTGAAAAATTATATCTTGCGGCGGGTGACGCGCTTGGCAACCGTGGCTGAGAGCGCGTTGATGCCGACGACGATGATGAGCAGCACCACAGCGGTGGCGTAGGTCTGGTTGATGTACAGCCCCTCCTGCGAAAGCGCGTACATATGCACCGAGAGCGTGCGCGCGGAGTCCATGATGCCCGAGACGGTGTCCGAGGAGGTGCCGGCGGTATACAGGAGCGCAGCTGTCTCACCGACCGTGCGGCCGACGCCGAGGATCACGCCCGCGAGAATGCCGGGAATCGCGTCCGGCAGCACCACGCGGAACACGGTGCGAAGCCTGCCCGCGCCGAGGCCGAAGCTGCCCTCACGGAAGCTGTCAGGCACGCTCATCAGCGCCTCTTCCGAGGTGCGGAGGATCACCGGCAGGATCATGATGGAGATCGTTAAGGCACCCGAGAGCATCGAAAAGCCGAGCTTGAGCGCGGTGACGAAGAACAGCATGCCGAAGAGTCCGTAGACGATCGAGGGGATACCCGCGAGGGTCTCCGCGTTCATGCGGATCATCCGCACAAGCCTGCTGCCGCGCTTTGCATACTCCACGAGGTAGATCGCGGCGAACACGCCGAGCGGAACCGCGATCAGCAGCGAGAGCGCCGTCATGAGTATCGTATTGAGCAGTGCGGGCATCAGCGAGAGGTTTTCGGTCGTGTACTTCCACTCAAAGAGCTTCCAGGAGAGATTCGGAACACCTTTGACCAGAATGTATCCAACGACAAAGAGCAGCGCGCCGACGGTGATGATAGACGCAAGATATACCGCTAAACGGAGGAAAATCGCTGAAATCTTTTGATGTTTCATGCTTTTTTACCCCGTTTCGTGAGTGAGAAGAGAAAGTTGATGATTAAGATGAAGACAAAGAGTACCACCGCGGTGGCGATCAGCGCCTCGCGGTGCAGGTCTGCGGAATAGCCCATCTCCATGACGATGTTGGTTGTGAGCGTGCGAAGGCCCTTCATGATGCCCTGCGGCATGCGCGGCTGGTTGCCCGCGACCATGATGACCGCCATGGCTTCACCGATCGCGCGGCCGACGCCGAGGATGACCGCCGCGGTCACACCGCTCTTGGCTGCCGGCAGGATGATCGAGAAGACTGAGCGCTCATGAGTTGCTCCCAGCGCGAGCGCGCCTTCATAATAGGACGACTCCACCGCGTTGAGCGAGCTTTCGGAAACCGTGATGACGGTCGGGAGGATCATGATGGCGAGTACGATGCTCGCAGCTAACATGCTCCCGCGGCCGCCGAGCAGCGGCACGATGACCACGAGGCCGAAGAAGCCGTAGACGACGGAGGGGATACCCGCAAGCAGCTGCACGGCAGGCTTCAGCAGGTTGACCATGCGCTTGCTGGCAAACCGCGAGAGGAAGATTGCCGTCAGAACGCCGATCGGTACGCCGAGCACAAGCGCGCCGGCAGTCACATAGAAGCTGCCCAAGATCATCGGCAGGATGCCGTAGATGTCGTTGCCGGGCTTCCAGACGGTGCCGAAGAGAAACTTAAATACGCCGATTTCCGCGATGGCGGGCACACCGCTGACCAGCAGGAACACCGTGATCAGCAAAACCGCAAGTATACTGACGCAGGCAGCGGCGAGAAATAAGATTCTCGCCGCGCCTTCGCGTACTTGGTTATTTCGTCCCGCGGCGGTTTCACGCGTTAGGGATTTTTGGTTGTTCATCCAAGTCGCTCCAAGTCTTTTATTTGCTTATTTCACATCTGCCCAGTTGAGGACTTCGCCCACGTAGATCTGGCGAACCTGCTCGGCGGTGAGACCCGCGATCGGGTTGTTCAGGTTGACGATGACCGCGATGCCGTCCGTCGCGATGACGGTGGAGGCGACGCCTTCGGCGGTTTCGCTGTCTTTCAGAGCGCGGGACGCCATGCCGATATCGGCTGTGCCGTCGATGGCCATCTTGACGCCGGTGCTGGAATCGCTCATCTGGATTTCGATCTCAGCGTTGGGGTTGACTGCGAGGTAAGCTTCCTTCAGCTTTTCCATGACCGGGGTGACAGAGGAGCTGCCCGCGACCACGACCTTACCAGCAACGGTGCTACCGGCATAGGCGGGGGCGTTGTCCATCGGGATGTAGTGGTTATCCGCAACAACGGCCTGGCCTTCTGCGCTGAGGATGAAGTCGATGAACGCTTTGGCGGCCTCGGAGACTTCAGCCTTGGTGACGATGTTGAACGGACGGGAGATCTTGTAGGAACCGTCTTTCACGTTGGCAACGGTTGCATCCGCGCCGTCGATCTGGAGGGCCTTGACGGTGTCGTTCAGAGAGCCGAGGGAGATGTAGCCGATGGCGGCATCGTTGCCCGAAACGGTCTGGAGGACGACGGAGGTGCTGTTGACGATTTCGGCGTCGAGCGTGGTGTTATCCACTTTCTTGCCGTCGGCGTCTTTTACTTCTACGCCGAAGAGTTCAATAAACGCGCCGCGGGTGCCGCTGCCGTCTTCACGTGAGACGACGACGATGTCGGAGGTCAGGGCGGCAGGAGCTGCGGCTTCCGCAGCGGGCGCTTCGGTTGCAGCGGCAACGGGAGCTTCAGTCGCCTCGGGCGCGGCGGGCGTGCTGGCGCAGGCAGCAAGGCCGGCAACCATGGTCAGTGCGATCAGCGTCGCAAGCAGTTTCTTCATCATGAACGTTTCTCCTTTATTTTTCTTTCTCATGGCCTTAGGATAAACGAGCAATGTTTGATGAAAATATCAGACAGGTCAAATGTAAGTAAAATCGAAAAACCGGATTGTCAAGTCAAAATTTGGAAAGAAAGCACCTCCTTTCGCAGGGTTTTGCCTGTAAACTTGCATTCAGGGGGACTTTTCGTTATAATACATCGGTCAGCGTATCCGGCGGATTGCTTTGGATGCGCAAAAAACAGCAATGACAGCGAACGCAAACGTGCAAAAATTGCACAGATTGCGATTTGATTTGGAAACGAGTGCAGCATGCAGACTAGCGACTTTGCCTACGATCTACCCAAGGAACTCATCGCGCAGACGCCGATATTGGATCGTGCGTCGTCGCGATTGCTGGTGTACCACCGCGACACTGGGCTGATCGAGGATCGGGTTTTTTCCGACATCAAGGAATATCTTTCCCCAAAAGATGTATTGGTGCGGAACAACACGCGCGTGCTGCCCGCAAGGCTCTTTGCGCACCGGAGCGATACCGGCGGCAACATGGAGTTTCTTCTATTAAAGAGAACGGGCGAGAAAACATGGGAGTGCCTCGCGAGACCCGCGAGAAGAGCGGTTATCGGTCGGGAATATGTGGTCAACGAGGAGCTGGGTATTCGCGTGCTCGGCGACACCGAGGCGGACGGCGGGAAACACATCGAGCTGTTGTTTGAAGGAATTTTCGAAGAGGTGCTGGATCGGGCGGGGCAGATGCCCTTGCCGCCGTATATCACCGAGCGCCTTACGGACAAAAACCGTTACCAGACGGTCTATGCCGAGACCAACGGCTCCGCAGCCGCGCCAACCGCGGGACTGCACTTCACCAACGATCTTCTTGGACAGATTCGCGCGCAGGGCACGGATATCGTCGATGTCCTGCTGCACGTAGGGCTTGGCACCTTCCGCCCTGTTGCGGAACAAAAGATTGAAGACCACGTGATGCACAAGGAGTATTACGAGGTTTCGCCGGAAGCAGCGCAGAGAATCAATCTTGCGCGGCAGGACGGCGGGCGCATCGTCGCCGTTGGCACCACGAGCTGCCGCACGCTGGAGAGCGTGACCACCGAGGACGGTATCGTGCAGCCCGGCAAGGACTGGACGGGCATCTACATCACGCCCGGCTATCGCTTCCGTGCGGTGGACGCGCTGATTACGAACTTCCACCTGCCGGAATCGACGCTACTCATGCTCGTTTCCGCGCTGACGGGACGGGAAGAAGCGCTCCGCTGCTATGCACACGCGATTCAGGAACGCTACCGCTTCTTCAGCTTCGGAGACGCAATGTTGATTTTATAATATCACGTTTGATGATTATTACAATACTACCGACATCGGTCACGATTGATATAGAAAGAGTTGAGGGAAGAGCCGCATGGCATACCCGTTTACATTTGATCTGAAACACGTTTGCAAGCAGAGCGGCGCGCGCTACGGCGTGCTGCATACGCCGCACGGAGACATCGAAACCCCCATCTTCATGCCCGTCGGCACGCAGGCGACGGTCAAGGCGATGACCCCGCGCGATCTTGTCGATGTCGGCGCGAACATCATCCTCGGCAACACGTACCATCTCTACCTCCGTCCCGGGCACAAGCTCGTGGAGGAGGCAGGCGGACTTCATAAATTCATGCATTGGGATCGCCCGATCCTGACCGACAGCGGCGGATTTCAGGTGTTTTCGCTCGCGAAGATCAACGACATCAAGGAAGACGGCGTCATGTTCCGCTCCCACATCGACGGAAGCAAGCACTTTTTCACGCCGGAATCGGTCATGGAAGTCGAGCAGGCACTGGGCGCGGATATCGCGATGTGCTTTGACGAATGCGCGCCGTATCCATCCGACCGGGCATACACCATCGCCGCGATGGAACGCACGCACCGCTGGGCGGAGCGTTGCCGTAACGCGCACACGCGCGAGGATCAGGCGCTGTTCGGCATCGTGCAGGGCGGCATGTTTGGTGACCTGCGTATCCAGAGCGCGAAGACGATCACGGGCATGGATTTTCCCGGTTTCGGCATCGGCGGCCTCAGCGTCGGCGAACCCAAGCAGATCATGTATGACATGCTGGAAACCATGATGCCCTATATGCCGGAGCACAAGCCGCGCTACCTCATGGGCGTCGGCAGCCCGGACTGTCTGCTGGAGGGCGTGCTGCGCGGTATCGATATGTTTGACTGTGTACTGCAGACCCGCGCGGGCAGAAACGGCATGGCGCTCACACGGCGCGGGCGCATGACGCTCAAGAACGCAAAGTACGAGCATGACCATACGCCGCTGGAAGAAGGCTGCGACTGCTATTGCTGCCAGAATTTCACGCGCGCGTATGTGCGCCATCTCGTCAAGGAGAAGGAGATTCTCGGCGCACAGCTGCTGACCATGCACAATCTGCGCTTCTCCCTGCGGCTGATGGAGGACGTCCGCCGCGCGATTCAGGAAGACCGCTTCGGCGACTTCGCGCGTGAGCTGCTGGAACAGGGCATCTACGATTGATTCCACTTCATCTGTGATAGAATAGGAAGCATGAGAATCCAAAGAGGCGCATTCGTTTGAAAACCATCGTGTGCACAACCGAACAACAAACGGAAGACCTCGGCAGGCGGCTTGTCCGCGCGCTGCCGGTGCCTTCCTTTGTCGCGCTCTACGGCGACCTCGGCGCGGGCAAGACCGCGCTGGTGCGCGGCATGGGCGCGGAAACGGGCACGAGCGAGGTGCGTTCGCCGACGTTTACGATCGTGCATGAATATGACACCGAGCCCGGGCTGATCCACTTTGACGCATACCGTCTTGCGGACGCGGAGGAGCTCTTCGCCATCGGGTTTGAGGAGTATCTCGCGCAGGACGCGGTCGTCGTGCTGGAGTGGGCAGAGCGGGTGCCGGAGGCGCTGCCGCCGGAACGGCTGGAGATTCGCCTTGTGGGCAGCGGAGACGAACCGCGCGCGCTGGAGCTTCGCGCAATCGGCGCGCGATATGAAAGCGTGGTGAACGCGCTATGATGTTGCTGGCATTGGACACGACGGCAGCGGTCGCAACCGCAGCGCTGTTCCGCGACGGGATACTGATCGCCGAGCAGGAAGCGGACGCGGGCAAGAAGCATGCGGAAACCGCGCTGCCGCTGATCGAGGCTCTATTGGAAGAAAACGACGTGACGATCGATCAGATCGACGCGTTCGCTGTGGATATTGGGCCCGGCTCGTTCACGGGCGTGCGCATCGGCGTCAGCCTCATCAACGCGCTGGCGTTCGCCGCGGGGAAGCCTGTCTACGCAATCGACTCGCTGCTGACTCTCGCGCTCTCTGCGGGAGAAACGGATCAATCCGTCTGCGCGCTGATCGACGCGCGCAACGGCAACGCCTATGCCGCGCTGTATCAGCAGGGCAAGACGTTGATCGAGCCCTGCGCGGTCGAGATCCAACCCTTTCTAGCGACGTTGCCGAAGGACACCGTGTTTGTCGGTGACGTGCAGACGGATGAGAAGACACTCCCGCGTGCGCGTTTTGTGGGGCAAGCGGCGCAGCTACCGCAGGCAGTCTCCGTGAGCGAAGCCGAGCCGCTGTATCTGAGACCTTCGCAGGCGGAGCGGACGAAACAGACGTCCGCAAAGGAGGCGTAACCCATGGCAGAGGAGATCATTCGCCCGATGGAGCGCGCGGACGTGAGCCGCGTGCACGAGATCGAATGTACGTGCTTTCGCTCGCCGTGGTCAAAGCTCGCGCTGTTGGGCGAGCTGCGAAACGACGTTGCGCATTATCTTGTGATGGAAGTCGACGGCGTTATCTGCGGCTACGGCGGCATGTGGGTGCTGTTTGAAGAGGCGCACGTGACCAACGTCGCCATCATGCCGGAGTATCGCGGACAAGGACGCGGAAAGCGGCTCATGCTCGCGATGATGCGGCATGCGGTCAAGCGCGGCGCAGAGAAGATGACGCTCGAGGTGCGCGAGAGCAACACGGTTGCGCAAAACCTCTATGCGGGACTTGGATTTGAACAGAACGGCTTTCGTCCGGGATACTATTCCGACACAGGCGAGGGCGCGAAGCTTTTATGGAACAACGACATACAACAAACACTGGACAGGGAGAACAACACATGAAACCGTATGAACAATGGCAGCAGATGGTAGAGACCGAGCGGCAGCAGGCAGAACACGAGGCCTTCTGGAACGCATACTTTGAAAAAGAAACCGAAGCGTACCGCAATATTTTGACCGAGAACACGGGCAAGATTGAGGGCACGCACGCGGAGCTCGCGGATCGTTTCAATATGACGGTCGCGGAGTTTGCGGGCTTCATCGACGGCATCAACACGAGCCTGAAGAAGGAAGTCAACCTCGAGAAACTCGGCGTGGACAGCGCGGTGAAGATGGAGATCGACTTTGAAAAGCTCTACTTCAACATGCACAAAGCCAAGGCGAACTGGCTCTATACCCTCAAGGAATGGGAACCCATTTTGAGCGAGGAAAAGCGCAGCAGCATCGCCAAGGAATACCGCCAGAGCACGATTTTTGTGCGCGAGGCAAAGGTTGGCCGAAACGATCCTTGTCCCTGCGGAAGCGGCAAGAAATACAAAGCCTGCTGTGGAAAGAACGCCTGAAGCAGGTGATTTGATCAAGTAAGACAGCGGCGGGCGGGCAGAAAAAAGGGCGATCTTTTTGTCAATTTCGGTTGACATAATGCCCCCTCGCCGCTATAATTAATCTTCGGAACTCGCTTCCTGCGCCTGTAGCTCAGCAGGATAGAGCAACGGCCTTCTAAGCCGTAGGTCCCGGGTTCGAATCCCTGCAGGCGCGCCAAAATGCACGACACCCCGGCGCGTAAAGAGCCAGGGTGTCGGGCAAGTTTTTGTCAGGGGATGAGCCGAAACAGGCGGCATTCCGGTATGGTGGGTATAGCTCAGTTGGTTAGAGTGCCTGGTTGTGGCCCAGGAGGTCGTGGGTTCGAATCCCACTACTCACCCCATTTTACCGATTCCGCGAACGTTGGGGTGTCGCCAAGCGGTAAGGCACCAGACTTTGACTCTGGCACTCGTAGGTTCAAATCCTGCCACCCCAGCCAGTCTTTTTTGATCCGCTAGCTCAGTTGGTAGAGCACCTGACTTTTAATCAGGTTGTCCGGAGTTCGACCCTCCGGCGGATCACCATTTTTTTCTTCTGCCGAAAGCGGATCTGTGTGCGGGTGTGGCGGAATTGGCAGACGCGCCAGATTTAGGTTCTGGTGCCCGAAAGGCGTATGGGTTCAAGTCCCTTCGCCCGCACCAAAACAACGCAATCGGTTCCTGCGGGAGTAGCTCATTTGGTAGAGCGCAGCCTTGCCAAGGCTGAGGTGGCGGGTTCGAGCCCCGTTTCCCGCTCCATTCATAAGCGGACGGCGCATTTGCCCGTTTATGAATGGAGATTTTCTTTTCTAAGGCTCCGGACAATTTCATCCGTGCAGGTATAGTGTAGCGGAAACACATTAGCCTTCCAAGCTGAGATCACGGGTTCGAGTCCCGTTACCTGCTCCAACAAAACCCCGTCATTTGGCGGGGTTTTTGCTTGCGCCGATTCGGAAAAATATCCAGAACAACCTCGAATGTCATGCCTCGGATTCATCCGCAGATACATCATGTCCTCATCTGGACTTCAGCCTGAATCGATTGTATAATAGTAACGCTTACGAAAGTAAACAGTGCTGAAACAGTGCTGCATCGAAGGAGGCTATCATCATCGAACCGAAGAAGCCGAAATTCTGGAAGTACCTGATCACCTACATGCTGCTCGTTATGATGGGCGTCGGACTGCTGTTTCTCAGCGGACTTTGCCCGCAGGATCAGGTGGAGAAGAACTATCTGCTCTCCATGGACGAACTGGAGACGGAATATCCGATCTATCACATCGTCCGTTACGATTGGGGCGCGTACCATCTGGACGACTGGACGGAGGTCATCATCCTCTCGCTCTCGACGTATATGAACGTCAAGGATTCGCCGAGCAGCGTCTTGAAAAACGCCTATCCGCTGGAAGATGATTTCACATTCCAGAGCGCGCGAGACAGCGTAAAGAACCATGAAAAAGCGGACGTGTTCTACACCCGCTATTGGCATGGCTTCCGCATCTACGTGCGCGCGCTGCTCTCGGTGATGGACCTCGGCAGCATCCGCACGTTCCTGATGTGGGGATTTTTCCTGCTGTTGTCCGCGGCGACGCTGATGCTCGGATTCCAGACGCGCTCCTTCTGGCCGCCGATGCTGTTTTCGGCAGGCATCCTGTTTGTCAATCCGATTGTCGCAAACGTGCTGTTTCAATACAGCGTATGCTTCTATATCGGGTTTATCGGGATGCTGTTTGTGCCGCGCTGGCTCAAGCACCCGGAGCAGGCACCGATGGGCTTTATGATCCTCGGCATGGCGACGATGTTTTTCGATTTTTACACAACGCCGTTGCTCACGGTCGGCCTGCCGCTGCTTGGACTTTTGATCTGCCAGAGCTATTCCGCGAACCCGCCGAAAGCGAAAGCGATGTTCTTGCAGGCGCTGAAGCTGTTCCTTGTGTGGTTTGCGGCGTATGTGGGCATGTGGATTACGAAGCTGATCCTAACATCACTTTTCACCGACCAGAACGCGTTTGCCTCCGCGTGGGTCGCTGCGGAGCAGCGGCTTGGCATCGTCAAGGACACGCGCTACCTTTTCCGCTATGATAAGTTCGCGGCGATCATCTCCGCGTTTAAGCATTTGTTTGACTGGCCGATGCTCTTCGCATTCGGCGGAATATTCCTGACTGCCGGTGTGTCGATGATCTTCCTGCGCACCACGCGGGAATGGTACGCCAGAGCTGCCGTGATGCTGTTTGTCGCGTTTCTGCCGATCCTTTGGATCATCGTCGGCACACAACCGATGATCATGCACGCGCATTTCCAATACCGCATTCTCGCGGTGACGATGCTGGGCGGCATGTATTTCTGGCTGCTCGCGGTTGACCGCAGCAAGCTGCCGGACATCAAGTCCCTGCGAGAATAGAAACCGGGATAAAAGGTACACCATCCAAACGCGAAGCGCCGGCCACGGCACGCCTGCGTGCGGAACAAACTGTGAAAGAACCGAAAACGAGAGGTTTTCGGTTCTTTCTGATAGAAGCAGGCGCGGTGGGCGGCAGAGCAATTGCTCCCGCGTGATACGACCTGAACTGAACGGAGGACACATGCAGCAAGAAAACACGCGCAAACCCCGCGACTGGTTTTCCATCTGTTCCTGGATCGCGCTGATCTTGATCTTTGCCGCGCTGGTGCTTTTCATGGCCGCGCACAGCGAGGATCTGCTGGACGCCGACATGTCCAGCGAGCTGGTGCTCGCAAAACAGCTCTCGACCGGCGGAGGAATTCTCAGCGACAACTGGTATTATTCCACCGAACTCCGTGTACTCAACACACAGCTTGTCTACAGCGCGTTTTTTCACGTGACGGGCGACTGGCGCATGGTTCGGGTTCTCAGCAATGTGACGCTGTATCTCGTTTTACTCGCGAGCTACTACTTCTTTTGCCGAAGACAGGGAATTCAGCGGTACTTTCCGCTCTCGGCGGCGATTCTGCTGCTCCCGTTGTCCGCGCCGTATTTCTACATCCTGCTGTATGGTGCGTACTATATTCCGCGCGTCAGCATGATGTTTGTGATTCTCGGCATCCTCCTGCCGAAGAATGCACCGAAGCGCAAGGCGAGCACGATCTTGCTGACAATGATCGCGTGCCTGCTTTCGTTTGCGCTCGGGCTGGAAGGCGCGCGGATGCTGCTGGTGCTGTTTCTCCCGCTTGCGCTTGTGGTCGGCGCGGAGCTGTTCAAACGATTGATTGTGCCAAAGCAGAATCTCCTTGCAAGCTTGCACCAGGACAGGTTTATTCGTTATCTCCTGCAGGCGTTTCTCGCCTGCTGCGCCGCGCTCGCGGGCTTTGTCCTCAATCAAAAGGTGCTGATCGATCGTTATCCGTTTGAGCAGCTCGGCGCGCTTTCGCCGAAGCTGACGCTCAACGGCATCTACGGCACGCTCTACAACCAGATTCACGTGTTCGGCAGTAGTCCCGCCGGAACCGCAATCTCCGCCTTGCTCTGGCTCGTGCTTGGTGCGCTGCTCGTGTGGTATGTGTTTCACAAGGGAGAGAAACGCGTACCTGCGCGGCGCTATGTTTGGCTGACGCTTGTCGCATGGGCTTGCTACACCGCGTTCTGCTGCCTCATTCAGTTCGGGCAGGTTGTCTGGCACGTGGTTCCGATTGCGGTGCTGTTTCTGCCTGCGGCGGTGATTGCGCTGCGCAAAATCAAGATGCGGCTCGTGCTCCGGCGACTGCTCTGCCTCGCGATCGGGCTTTGCTTCCTGCTGCTCGGGTTGCAGGGATACGCGGAGTTTGAGAACTGGACGGTAAGGAAGGAGATAAGAACCAGCGCATCCTACCGGAAGATTTCCGACGCGCTGGAGGAGGCAGGCTACCGCAACGGCTATGCAACCTTCTGGAACGCGAATATCCTCACGGAGCTTTCCGACGGTGAGATCGACGTCTGGTGTGTTGAGGCGTTTGATGCGGCCACGCCGCAGCATCCTGCGATTTACCGCTGGCTGCAGGCAAAAACGCACGACACCGAACGCCCGAACGGCAAGACGTTCGCGGTCTGGTCGGCTGAGGAATATGAAACCTACGGCAAACAGGCGTTTCCTTATCTGGGCGAGGTGCTTTATGAGGACAGTGCGTTCGTCGTTTTTGACGTGACAGAGTAAGATTAATTTTCAATCGATCTGTACGCAATGTTTCCGCGGAGTGCGCAATCCCGGTCAAGAACGGCGGAGGGCGCTTGTGGTATCCTTTCTCCGGGTGGTGAAACAATGACGAACAATGAGGAAAAGAACAGCGCGGTGCGCCGGATGCAGGAATACATCATGGCGCACTATCAGGAGGAGGTCACCCTGCCGGATCTCGCGAAGGCCGCGATGTATTCGCCATGGCATGCGTTGCGCGCGTTCACGGAGCTGGTGGGGAAAACGCCGTTTGAGTATCTGCGCGCGGTGCGGCTTTCCTCCGCGGCAAAGAAGCTGCGGGACACGGACATGAGCGTGCTCGACGTGGCCCTCGAGTCCGCGTTTGGCTCGCACGAGGGGTTCACGAAGGCGTTTTCGCGCGAATTCGCCATCTCGCCCCAGCGATACCGCAAGGAAGCGCCGCCGATTCCGCTCTTTTCCTACTATCCGGTTCGCGTGAAAATCGCCGCACCTTCGATTCAGAAAGGAACTGAAACTATGGCAACAACCGTTATTTTCACACAGGTCATCGAGCGCCCGGCGCGCAAGCTAATCCTCAAGCGCGGCTTCAAGGCGGAGGACTACTTCGAGTACTGCGGCGAGGTCGGCTGCGACATCTGGGGAATCTTAGAGAGCATCAAGGGCGCGCTGTACGAGTCCATCGGCATCTGGCTGCCGGAGGGGATGCGCAGACCCGGCACGTCGGAATACTGCCAGGGTGTGGAGGTGCCCGCGGATTTCTCCGGCGCGATTCCTGAGGGATTCGAGATCATCGACCTGCCCGCGTGCAAGTATATGGTGTTCAATGGCGAACCGTATGACGACGACGCGTTTGAGGACGCGATCGGCACCGTTTGGGAAGCGATCGATAAGTATGATCCGAAGCTGTATGGCTGGGAGTGGGCGCCGGAGGCAGGGCCGCGGTTCCAGCTATCTCCGGTCGGCGCGCGCGGGTATATCGAGGGCGTGCCGGTGCGGGAGCTGAGGAAGTAAGGGAATAGGGAAAGAGGAAGAAACCCCCGCTGAAAGGCGGGGGTTTCATACATTGTAAGCAATAAAAACATTTTTTACAGCTCTTGACCAGACAGTTATTATA
>DATMYE010000023.1:0-51154 GCA_035561095.1 Clostridia bacterium
CACTAATACCGCTATTATTCTAACACAAATTATGAATTAGTTAACTACTATTTTCGAAGTAATATTGACTTTGTTGATTTTATTTAGTATCATTCACCTAGAAACAGGGCAAGAAAACCACATTTAAGCCCATTTGAACGGCAAATTCACCCAATTCACTGCGCAGATACCGCGCATAACACAAAACGCTCCAACAAACACCCATTACTAATATTAACTAATATAACCAAACAGGGGGCCTCCGAATGGACCGAAACAGCTCGCCCGCGCAAGCGAACGGCAGGCGCAGGGCAGGCGCAGCAAATACACTCTCCCGCGCACCTTGGGCAACCCGCTTCTACCGCTATATGAAGAAGTACTGGTTTCTTTATATGCTGGTGCTGCCGGGGCTTTGCTTTTTGCTCGTATTCGAATATGCGCCGATGTACGGCATCACACTCGCGTTCAAAGATTACTCCCCGCGTCTGGGCGTGCTCGGCAGCCCGTGGGTAGGTCTAGGACACTTTAAAGAGATGCTGGCGGACCCGAACTTCATCCGCGCATTCAAAAACACCTTGATCATCAACGTCTACAACCTCGTATTCGGCTTCACCTTCTCGGTGTTCCTCTCGCTGATGATCAACGAAATCCGCCTCAAGAAGGCCAAGAGCGTCGTGCAGACCGCGGTCTACCTACCGTACTTTCTCTCTTGGGTCATCTTCGCGGGTCTGGTGCAGGTATTCCTGGAGTATCCCTCTTCGGCGGACCTCGGCGGCGTGGTCAATCAGGTGATTACCAAGCTCGGGGGCGCGCCGATCGACTTTCTCAAGCGGCCGGAGCTGTTCCGCGGGATACTCGTGATCTCGAACATCATCAAAACCTCCGGTTACTCCACGATCGTCTACCTCGCGGCTCTCGCGGGCATCAGCCCGACATTATATGAAAGCGCAGCCATCGACGGCGCGAACCGCAAGGACATGCTGCTGCACATCACCATCCCGCGCATCATGCCCTCCATCGCGATCATGCTGATCCTCCAGCTTGCGGGACTTTTCGTCAGCAATTTCGATCAGGTCTACAACCTCTACAACAACTACGTACTCTCCACGGGCGATGTGCTCTCCACCTATATCTACCGCATCAGCCTCGGCGGAAGCGGAACAAACTTTGAGCTTTCCACAGCGACCAACTTCCTGCTCAACGCCATGGGTCTCGTCGTCGTGCTGGTTGCCAACAAGTTTGTCAGCAAGCTCGATGTACAGGGCATTCTGTAAGAAAGGAGGCGCACTGTGAGCCGTTATTATCAGAAACATGCGGGATACCGCACCACCATGCTCGGCAAGGTTGGCTTCAACTTCTATGACGTATTCGTCTACGCCCTCTGCGTCCTCTTCGCGGTCATCTGCGTCTACCCGATGTGGTATGTGCTCATCAGCTCCATCACGCCGTATGAAGAATACGTCAAGGGCGGGCTGATGCTCCTTCCGCTGGGCGGTATCGATCTGCAATACTACAAGGCGATCTTCAGCACCAAAGCGTTCACCAACAGCATGTGGATCTCCGTGGCAAAGACCTTCCTCGCCACCGCGCTGAGCATGCTGGTCACCTCCACGATGGCATACGCCTGCAGCAAGAGCCACGTCAAAGGCATGAAGGTCATCAACGCGCTCGTCGTGTTCGTGCTCTTCTTCACCGGCGGCCTCATCCCGCAGTACATGCTCTACAAAGGCCTCGGCATCCTCCGCACCTTCTGGGTGATGGTGCTGCCGAGCGGGCTCAACATCGTCTACTTCGTCATCATGCGCAACTACTTCTCCTATTCGGTTCCCAAGGAGCTGGAGGAGGCGGCGCTGATCGACGGCTGCACCGAGGTCGGGGTTTTCTTCCGCGTGATCATCCCGATTTCGCGCTCCATGCTGGCGGCGGTCGCGCTGTTCATCGCCGTCATCAACTGGAACGACTACTACAGTTACATGATGTTCATCTCCAACAAGACCAACCTCCAGCCGTTCGTCTGGATTCTCAGGCGCATGCTGGTCGATCAGTCAATGATGAACCAGGTGCGAAACGGCGCGGTCTCCATAGGCCTCACGCTCCCGCCGCCGATGGCGCTGCGAATGGCGACCATCATCTGCGCGATGCTGCCGATCATGATCGTGTATCCGTTCCTCCAACCCTACTTTACCAGCGGAATCACCCTCGGCGCGATCAAAGAATAAGCTCCCCCAAAATGGTGGCAAACACCACCGCCTGGCTTCGTGTTCCCGATTTTGCCGGAAACGAGCCGAAGAATTGACATTTTTATCGCTCTTGTGCGGTAATGATGATAATAACAGGAGGAAATCAGAAATGAAGAAGTTCTTGGCACTGCTTCTCGTGGTCGTTCTGGCCTTCACCGCGTTGGCCTGCAAAGCGACCCCCGCAGCTGACACCACCGAACCGGCAGCCGCAACCGATGAAACCGTTGCGACCGAACCTGTTGCGGAAACCAACGCAGACCGCGAAAACGTGAACGTCCGCTTTGCCCAGTTCGGCAACAGCATCGACGACGTCGACGGCATGGCGGCAGACCCGATCAAAAAGTCCATCGAGAGCGCCGTCAATGTGACGCTTGAGTATGACACCGGCACGGACGGGTTTGACGATCGTATGCAGACCGAGCTCTACACGGGCGGCGCGCCGGACCTCTTCCCCACCTGGGGCGAGACCGACAAGATCACCAAATGGATCAGCGAAGACCTCGTGTACAACCTCTCCGACATCGTCAACGCATCTCCGGACCGTTACCCCACGCTGAGCAAGATCATGAACAGCGCGGAGTACAAGATGTACAACAAGCTCTACACCGGCGATGAAAACAAAGCCTACGCCATCTACTCCATCGCGGCGTTTGCAGATCCCGCATATGCCGGCATCTCCGTCTACAATCAGGCGATCCTTGACGCCGTCAACAGTGGCGCAGTCCCCCAGACCGTGGATGAATTCCTGACCTATGCCTCTGCGGCAGGCCAGGCAGGCTATGTCGGTTGGTGGCCCCGCAACGACAAGCTGACCAACTGGAACGAAATCGACAAGACCATCGCAGCTCCGCAGGGCACCTCCATCCTCGCGCCGAACGGCGACGTTTGGAACGGATTCGTCCTCTCCGGCGATCTTGGCACCGACACCGAAAAGTGGACGCTTGCGACCACAAGTGACGCTTCCAAGGAAGTCGTCAAGCAGCTGGCTGAGCTCTACAAGTCCGGCGGCCTCGACAGCGGCATCGGCGTCAAGAGCGACTTCGACGACGCGTATGCAGACTTCGGCCTCGGCAAGATCGGCGCGATGAACTTCGGCTTTGGTTACCCGGGCCAGTTCCGTGACTTCTACAAAGAGTGCTGGCTCGCAGCCAATCCCGAAGCGCAGACGACCGACCTCACCCTCGGCGTCGCCCTCACGCAGGATGGCAACTACGGCCACACCTACACCACAGGCACCTGGGTCGGCGCGCACTACTTCATCCCGACCTCCTGCCAGTACCCGGAGCGCGTGCTCGACCTCGTGGAATTCCTCGCAAGCACCGCGGGTCAGGATCTGCTCCACAACACGACCAACTACGTCTATAACGACGCGCAGGGCGTGGACTTCTGGAACTCCGCAACCGCGCCTTACGGCTACGGCGACGGACGCTGCAAGTATGTGTGGTTCAGCTACCTCTTCAGCGGCACGGAATATGAAGTCGACTTCGCCAACAACGACTGGTGGACCGCGGTCTCCAGCCCGATCGACAACAGCAACAGTTGGGCGACCGAGCAGGATAAGGCCCTCGTCGACTACGCCAAGGGCGTGCTCGCGGGCTACACCTCGCAGGCTGTCACCAAGCTGCCCGCCTACTACGGCCTCATCGTGCTGCCCTCCGAGGCTGCCGATATCCGCACGAAGCTGCAGGACATCACCAACCAGTATCTGACCCAAATGCTAGGCGGCCAGCTCGATGTTGAGACCGCATGGCCGGAATACGTCGCGGCTTATGAAGCAGCCGGCGCTGCCAGCCTCGAGACGATGGTCAACGACGCAATTGCAACCGCCCGCGCGGCGCAGTAACCTCCAGCGACTGAAACGGCCTAACTCACAACTCACACTCACACAAAAAGAGCCTCCGCTCCCAACCGGGGCGGAGGCTCTTGCCTCAATACGACACGAAGATATGGTTTCTCCCCCGGCATGACGGAGGAGGAGCAAAACAGGAAAACGGTGTTATAATCAGGCTAAGTCCCACGCAACAGATTGAATCGCCTCTGGCGAAATGGAGAAGGCAAACGTATGGATTTTGGTGTAACCATTACCGGCGGGGTTTCCCCCTGGCAAGTCTTTCAGCAGAACGAACAGGGCACAGCAGCCATCCGCGTCTACGGTAACTGCCGCCGCGTGCGTCAAAGCCAGGAGCTGCCGCTTCAGTTCTCGGCGATTGAAACGGGCGATATCACGGTCAAGGCGCGCGTCGCGCTGGAATCCAGCGGCGAAAACATCGTGCCCTGGACGCGATGCCGCGTGTTCGACAACGAGCGCTGGGAGATCGTGTTTGACGCGGTTCCGGCGGGTGGCCCTTACCGCATCGAGACCTATATGGATTACGAAGGCTGGGACGGGCTCTCCTCCACGCGCGGAGACATGGTGCACCATGTCGGCGTGGGCGATGTGTTCGTCATCGCGGGGCAAAGTAACGCCGCAGGCCGCGCAAAAGACCCGATCGAAGACGCGCCGGAGATCGGCGTAAGTCTGCTGCGCGACAGCGGAATATGGGACCTCGCCACACACCCGCTGGGCGAGACCACCGACTCCATCCACCTCGGCCACTTTGAAAACCACAATCCCGGACATACGCCGTGGCTGCACTTCGCTAAAATTCTCAAGCGCACACTGGGCTACCCCATCGGGCTTGTCATGAGCGCATACGGCGGCTCGCCGCTGCGCTGGTGGAACCCCGCGGAGAACGGCGCGCTGACGAGGAATATGCTGGAGCAGCTCGCAGACTACGATCTGCATCCCAAGGCGATGCTCTGGTATCAGGGCGAGGCGGAAGGCTTTGAGAACAGCGCAGAGACCTATCTGGTTCGGTTCTCGGCGTTTTTGGATTCGCTCCGCGCGTCGCTTCAGCAGCCGGAGCTGCCCGTGATCACCTTCCAGCTCAACCGCCAGTTCTGCGAATGCGACCTCGCGCTCGACCGCCAGTGGGGCATCGTGCGGCAGGCGCAGCGGGACGCAATGTATCAGCTCAAAAATGTCTATACCCTCGCCACGCAGGATGTCGCAATGTTCGACTTTATCCACAACGGCGCGGGCGCAAACCTCACCCTCGGCGAACGCGCGGCAAAATGCGCGCTCGCGAATCTCTACGGCAAACAGCGCGACTGGAAAGCGCCGGAGGTAACGAAAGCCGTGCAAACCGCGCCGGACACGCTGGAGCTGCACTTCGACGAGATCAAGAACTGGATCAACCCGTTTGACCCGCCCGCCTCGCTGCTGCCGTTTGAGGCGGAAGACGCGCAGGGATTTAGTAAGCCGGTCTCCTATGAGACCACGAACGATACGCTCGTGCTGCACTTTGCGCGCCCGCTGGAAAGCGGAGCCGTGCTGCACGGCAGCTGGCGCAGCAACCCCGGACAGGTCGTGCCCTGGGACTGCATGCGCTTCCCGATGCTGGCGTTTTACGGGCTCGCGATTACGCGCCCGTAACCGCAGACAAACGATAACTGGAGGACTTCATGCCCGACGCATTTCGCTATTGCTTCCGCTTCTGCTGCGACCCGGGGTTCAACGACGAAATCGAGCTGCCGAAGCTCCTCGCGTTCTGTGATGAAGCGCGCGTGGACAACGTGATGGTGTTCGTCAACGTCGAGGAGCTCAACACGGGACACATGGACGAAGCGGAGCAGGACATCTGGCTCGAGCTGCTCGCGCGCATCCAGCCGCTGCTGCGGGAGCGCGGCATCACGATGTCCGTCAACCACTGGCACTCGCTGATGCACGCCGACCTCGGCAAAACCTTCCGCGCGGATCAACCGTTTCGCGCGATGGTCGATCCCGAGGGGAACGCGGCGCAGCTCTGCGTCTGCCCGCTGGACGACTCCTGGCGCGCCTATATCGCGCGCATCTACGCGCGCTATGCCGCCCTCTCGCCCGACACAGTCTGGGTCGAGGACGATTTTCGCTATCACAACCACGACCCGCTCCACTGGGGCGGCTGCTTCTGCGAAGAACACATGCGTAGATTTTCCGCGCGCGCGGGCAAACCGCTTACGCGCGAGGAATTCGTCTCCGGCCTGCTCGCGCCCGGCGAGCCCTCGCCCTACCGCCAAATCTGGCTGGACGAGTGCCGAGCGGGACTCGAAGGCGCGGCAAGCGCCATCGACACCGCGGTGCATGCCGTTGATCCCGCGGTGAAAATCGGGCTGATGAGCAGCGTGCCGTATGTGCACTCTGCTGAAGGAAGGAATTGGAGAGAGCTACTTTCCGCGCTCTCCGGCAGTCAGAATTTGCCCGTTTCGCGCATCCACCTGCCCGCGTATCAGGAGCTTGTGCCGTGGAAGTATCTGCAATCATTCCACATGGTAAGCCTCGTCAACCGCGCGCTGCTAGCTGCCGAGACGCTGGTGTATCCGGAGCTGGAGAACTATCCCTATTCGCGCTTCTCGAAAAGCCGGATGTTCACGCGCTTTCAGCTTTTAAGCTCGCTCGCGCTGAATCTTTCCGGCATGACGATCGACCTCTTCGACCTCAATGGACGCGGCATCATCGAGCAGGACGGCTACGGTCAGATGCTGCACGACGTCAAGCCCGTACTCAACGCGATGCAGCAGAGCGGCGCGTTTACAAAGCCGCGCAACGGCGTCTGTGTGCTCATCGACGAACGCGCGAGCTATGCGCTGCACACCAAAACGGGCAAGGCCATGGAAGAGCTCTACCCGGAAGAAGTCTTCTGGGCGGGACTGCTGCCAGCGATGGGCGTGCCGATGTACATCGGCACCAAGCCGGAGGACGCGCAGGGTATCTGCGCGGTATCGGGGCAATATTTCCGCAATCTCACAACGGCACAGATCGAAAAACTCTTTAACGAGAACTTTGTGCTGCTCAACGGCGATGCGATCGATACGCTTGTCTCTCTCGGTCTTGGCCATCTTGCGAGCATCGAGCGCGCGGAGTGGATGCGCCAAAACAGCGGCGCGTATACATTTGAGCAGGTAACAAACGGCAAGATTTATACAGGCGTTCCCAATGCGCGCGCGAGCAGCGTGATCTCCGGCGCGGACGCGCTGGACATCACGTACCAGAGCAACTCGCAGACCGCGGAATATTCCGCGCTGTACGACAGCTTCCGTAAGCGCAGATCGCCTTTTGAGGTCGTTGTCAGGAATCGCGTGCTCCTCTATCCCTTCGGCAGATTCGGCAGCCCGCAGGAAATTCCGCCGATGCTGCTCAACGACGTGCGGCAGGAGATTCTGCAGGACGTGCTCACGACAAGCGGGCGCATGACCGCGCCGATGGTCGAGAGAAATCCGTATCTGGTTCCGTATGCGTTCGCGGATGAAGATGTCACGTATCTCTATCTCGTCAACGGCGCGCTGGACGCGGTTGACGGAGTTCCCCTCCGTTTTCCGGAAGAGGACGGCAGCTACACAGTCAGCGTTCTGCCGAGCCGCGGCGAACCTAGTACCACCACACTGAACATTTCAGACGGAAGATGTGTTCTTCCGCTCGTCATCGGGTCGATGGAAAGCGCGCTGATCACCTTCCGCCGGCTGACCAAATAAGATTTGACATCATCAAAGGAGCAACTATGCAAGCAAAGATCATCGATCGTAAATGGGTTGTGGAGTGGTTTGACGAGCGGCAGTGCTATCATATGCCGAGCCTCACCATGGCGGACAACGGAAACCTGCTGACCGTCTGGAACGGCGGCTTTCTGCAATGGAACGGCGACCCGATGGGGCGCGACGCGAAGGACTGGGTCTCCGTGCTGGAACCCGGCGCGAGCTGCTGGTCGAATCCCGACGCAGTCGGCTGCGACATCCGCTATTGTTGCCACGACCCGATCTGGATCAAAAACCGCAAAGGCGAGATTACGCTGCTGTTCGCGAAGTTCCTCGATACAGAGGTGAATTTCGCGACCTGGTGCAATGGCAGAGACGAACTCTGGATACGCAAAACGCAGGACGGCGGGCGCACCTGGCTGCCCGCGCATCCGGCGAACATCACGAGCGGACACGCCAGCAACGACAGCGTGCTGCTGCCAGACGGCACGATCGTGTTTGCCTGCACGAGCAGCGAGCTTCCGGACAAATACTTCGGCGCGATCCGCATCTATATTAGCCATGACGACGGCGAAACCTTTGAGCAGGGTCCGATCCTCTTTGCAGACGACGGCAACCTGATCCGCGAGCCGGCGCTTTGCCTGCGTCCGAACGGCGTGATCCGCCTATTCTCGCGCACCTGTCCCGGCAACGTCGGCTGGGGTTCCGCGGGCAACCACAGCCTGCCGAGCTACACCTGCGAGAGCCGCGACGGCGGCAAGACCTGGACAAAGCCCGTGCCCAGCGGCATCCTCAACAACGAGTCCAAGATCGACGTCATCAGCTGGGATGACGAGACCATCCTTATGGCATACAACGACACACCGGAGACGGACTGGCACGAAAGAAGCCCCTTAACGCTCGCCATGACGCGCGACGAAGGCAAAACCTGGCAGAATCTGTTGACGCTTGCGCCCGCGCCCGGCAACAAATGCCAGCCCGCGATGTGCAAGGACAAGGACGGGCGGCTGAACGTCGTCTATATGCACCGCCACACGGCGATTGAGCATCTCGTCGTCGAGATCTCGAAATAACGCGAGAAACAAAAACACCGGAACGCAAAGCGTTCCGGTGTTTTTTAATTCGTACGAGAATCTTACAGCGACTCTACAGCGACCTTTGCGATGAACTTGCGCACCTTGCAGGACTTGTCCCAGAGCTGCGCCGCGAGATGCCCGTCCTGCGGGAAAAAGATCAGGAAATGCCCGGCGGAAAAGCAGTGCTGCGCCGCGTCCGCGTCGATCTGCGCCAGCGCGCATTCCTTTTCCGCATCATACGGCATCGTCACGCTGCTGCACTCCGCAAAGGGCTTGTAGAAGAACCGCTCCTCACCCTCGACGACGTACATCACGTCAATATAGCGTCTGTGCGCCTCCAGCTGCCCCTGCGGCTTTGCAACACTTGTGTAGTTCACGCCGTTGACGAAGATGCTTTCTCCGTCCAGCACTGTCTTTGCGGGCAGCTCCCGCCCGTCGTCCTGATACGCGAGAAAAAACTCCAGCGCCGTTTTGATGCCTGCTCCGAGCGCGAAATACTGCTCCGCGTGCTCCAACCGATCGATGACCATATCGTTACTCCCAAAAGTCCGCTTCAGCGGACAGATTTTGCAAACTCGCTCGGCGAAACGCCGAACTTCGCCTTGAACTGGCGCGAAAAATGCTGGACGGTCGAATATTGCAGCAGCTCCGCAATCTGCGAAACATTGCCCTCGCCCGCCTTGATGAGCGCGCGGCTCTCCTCCAGCTTCACGCGGCGAATGTATTCGCCCGGCGTGATCGCGAGCCGCTCCTGAAAGAGCTTTGTCAGGCGCGAAACGCTGACGTTGCTGCTCTTCGCTACCAGCGGTACGGAGAGCTTCTGTCGCGCGTTGGCGGAGATGTAGGTCAGCGCCGCGTTGATGATGCTGTTTTCGTTTTGCAGCGACGCGGGCGTCTTGAGGCGGGTTTCCGTCTTCTCGCCGTTTCGCAGGATGGTTAAGAGCAGCATCTGCAGCGAGCAAAAGATCAAATCCCCGCTGTAACGGTCGTTCTGGTCGCGCTCCTCCAGCATCCGCCGAAGCCGTGCAGCGCCGTCGGTGTCAAGCCGGATGAGACGATTGACCAGCGCGTCGAGGTTTCCGCTCTGTAGCTCAAACGTCACCGTGATGAAGCTGACCTCGGTGTCGAGGTCCGCATGCTGCATGTGCCAAAGCCCCGGTGCGCAGACCATCATCTCGCCCTGGCGCAGCACGGTGTCCGTGCCGTTGACGACGTTATGCAGCACCCCTTTGTCCACATAGACCAGTTCAAATAGGTCGTGCTCCTCACCTTTGAAGAAGAAGCCCCGTTCCTTCTCCTGATAAAACAGCGTGTAGATGCCGCCGATCACAAGCTCACGCATGATGTTGCGCGGCAAAAGCCCGGTATCCAGCGTTTGCAGCGGCATGAGGCTTCCGCCTGTATGCAGCGCGCGGTTGACCGTACAGCTGCCGCGCGGAACGAGCGCAAAAAGCACGTTTGGATTGAGGCAGACGGGCTTGTCGAGATAGAAATACTCCAGCTCGTCGGCGTTTTTGCCGACCGCGAGCACGGTCATGCCGCGCTCGATATCGAGATAGACCGGCATGCCCTCCACACGATAGACGCGCACGGGCTCCGCGCTGTAGTCGATCTGCTCCCGCGTCCACTCCGGCTCCTGCGGGAATCCGCGATCCCGCGCGGACTCCGCCAGCACGCGTCCGAACGCTGCAAAGGAAAACTTGTTCAGGTTTTGTATCATCGTGCCACCGTCCGCCTTTCCGACATGCTGGTCACAGTATACTATATACGTGGAATTCGCGCTGTTTTTGATTCGTTTCTTTTGTGTCAGCTCCGCGCTTCGGGCAGGCTTGCCGCGGCGACGGACTGCCCGACACGGCGGGACTGCTCGTCCGGCAGGATGATCTGCACGCGCTCTGCCAGCGTGGGATATTCGTCCTTCAGCACCGCTTCACACGCGGAGATGATCAGCCTGCCGCCTTCGCCGGAGACCACGCGCCCGAGCACCAGCAGGTGCCGGATATCATAATACTTTTGGTATAGTGCGAGCGTATGCGCAAGATAGACCCCGATGGTGCGATAGATGCCCGCCGCCGCGTCCCAGCCGCTCTCGAGCAGCTTCTGCACCTCTTTGAGCTTCTCCGCGGGCGTGAGGTTGACAGCGAGTGTGATACCCGCCGCGGGAGCCAGCTTGATCACCGCGTCCTGCGAGAAGTATTTGCAGCCGACGCCGAAGTCGCCCGACCATTCGTCCTGCATTGCGCTTTCGCTGAGGTCGACCGGCGCAAACGCCAGCTCGTTGAACCAGCCTAGGATGTTGCCATCGGGATTGACGTAGCCCACCGCCTCACTCGTGCCCATCGCAAGCCCCATCACGGCGCCGGCATTGAGCTCCATCGCGCCCGCGAGCGCGGTCACGTCGCCATCGTTTGCGACCGCGATCGGAACCGATCCGTCGCCGATGCGGCGCGCGGCCTCGTTATAGATCTCTTTCACAAACGGGCGTTGCTCGCGCGGAACCTTGAGAAACAGCGAGGAGACCATCGGGCTGTTGCCGACGAACACGCCCGCCGACGAAACACCGATTGCGTCCACGCGCGGCATGTGGGAGGCCGCGGTTTGAAACGCGGTGACGATCTCATTGAAGTGATAGTTCGGGTCTGCCGTCGTCTTCGGGTGCCAGACAACCTCCTCGGAATAGACGCATTCGCCGTCGATGACCGCGGAGACCTTCCGGTCGCTCCCGCCCGCGTCGAAGCCGATGCGGCATCCCGCAAGGTGGCCGCCGATGGAGACCGCGTCGCCTGTGCTCTGCGGCATACGTTCCACAGCGCAGGATTCAATCACAAACCCGCGCTCGAATACGTCGTCCATGAACTGCGCGTCAAAGGCGCGCGCGCCGCCGGGCGCGTATATTTTCGCAAGCCGCATCACAATCGCGTCCGCGCCGCTGATCATAACGCGGTTTCCGCCGACGCTCCAGAGCAAAAACTTCACAAGCCGTTCGAGATACCGCTCGTCCGCGGCGTCGTGCTGCCCGT
The DNA here is from genome assembly GCA_035561095.1 of Clostridia bacterium. GTDB lineage: Bacteria > Bacillota > Clostridia > Christensenellales > CAG-138 > UBA7703. The sequence continues at coordinate 11,866 of DATMYE010000023.1, forward strand.
CCGCGATGATCGCGGTTTCGTGCCTAACGATCCTGCCGCCCGCGGCTTCGACCGCGATTTTGACGGGGTGTTTCGCCTGCGCTTCATAGGCGTTCATCCAGACGCCCATGGGGATGAAGCCCGCGTCAAGCTCCGGCGCATGCTTCAGCGAATACGAAATGCCAAGGTATTGCATGATTTCTTCCTCTCAGTACGCGTAGCCGATACGTTTTGCCAGCGCTTTGTCGATGATGACCGTCACGTCCGGATGCGTTTTCACGAGCGTCGCGGGGTTCTGCGTGTCGAGCTCTTCATTGAGCAGCAGTCCCTTCATCGCCTCCGTCTTATTCTCCCCGGTCGCGAGCAGCAGGAGCTTTCCCGCGCGGAGAATATCGCCCATGCCCATCGAGATCGCCTGCGTCGGCACCTCGCTGCGCGAGGCGAAGAAGCGCGCGTTTGCGTCGATCGTGCTCTCGTCAAGGTCTTCGACATGCGCCGCGTCGTAGAGCACATGCCCCGGCTCGTTGAAGCCGACGTGGCCGTCCACGCCGATGCCCAGCAGCTGCACGTCGATGGGCTTCTGCGCGAGCGCAAAGCGGAACTCCCGCACGTTTGCCTCGATGTCGCCCGTACCTTTGGCGACGACGGTATTCTCTTTTTTGATGTTGATGTGGTCAAACAAATTTTCGTCCATAAACCGGCGATAGCTCTGCGGGTGATCCGCGGGCAGCCCTACATATTCGTCCAGATTGACGGTGTCCACGCGGGAAAAGTCGACCTTGTGCGCGCGGTTTGCGCGGATCAGGTAGGGATAGACCCCCTGCGCGGTGCTGCCTGTCGCAAGACCCAGCCGCGCGTCGGGTTTCTCGTGGATCACCTCTATGATCATGCCCGCCGCGATTTCGCAGGATTGCTCAAAGTTTTCAGTGACGATGACTCTCATGTTGTTTCCTTCTCTAAATTCATTCGATTCTGCCGATGGCAGAGTTTGCCTGTAATCTCTCTTGCGTTTTGTCAGGCCTTTGCGCCGGAAAGCACGATCTGAACCAGCTTCGGCATCTGCCGGTGGATATCCGCCGCGAGCGTGAACTGCGTGCGGCAGCGGTCAAGGTTGTGCTGCTCGCGCTTGATCTTGAAGTAGTGGTCGCCTTCCAGATAGTCCGTCAAAAAGCGTACGCCGCACTCCTGCGTCATGGTCAGCGCACCCAGCGGCAACGTCTCAATCTCCAGCGGCGTCAGGCTCGTGCAGGCGCGCAAAAATCCGCGGCTGTACTGCGTAAAGAGCTCCAGATCCAGCGACATGCGGCTGAGGTCGAGCTCGTCCTCGGCGGCGGTTGCCGCGCCAAAGCGGATCGAATCGCCGAAGTCGTACGCCGCCAGCCCGGGCATGACGGTGTCGAGGTCGATCACACACAGCGCCTTTTTGCTGTAGCGGTCGAAGAGGATGTTGTTGATCTTCGTGTCGTTGTGGGTCACGCGCGTCGGCAGCTCTCCTCTTTGGCGCATATGGTGCAGCGTACTTACCTCCTGCTCCAGCGACAGCGCAAAGTCGATCTCCTCGCGCACGCTCTCCGATCTGCCCGCGCTATCCGCCGCGATTGCGCGCTTGAGCTTTTCGTAGCGGTCGGGCGTGTTATGGAAGTTTACGATGGTTTCGCAGAGCGTCTCCGCCGGAAAATCCGCCATCATCCGCTGGAAGTTGCCAAAGGCCAGCCCGCACTCGTTGAAATCCGCGGGCACCTCGATTCTTTGCAGGCAGAGGCTGTTCTCCACAAAGTCGTACACCCGCCAGCAGCCGCCTTCCGCGTCCACATGGTACTGCTTGCCGTCATTGGTCGGCACAAGGTGCATCGTCTCACGCGGGTTCTTTGCCTGCGCCGAAAGATGCGCAGTCACGCGCGTGATGTTGTCCATCAGCCCCTGCACATTGGGAAACACGTGTGTGTTGATGCGTTGGAGGATATACTGCACGCCGGTGTCGGTCACGACACGGTAGGTATCGTTGATGTGCCCGCTGCCGTACGGCTCGCAGAGCACCACTTCGCCGGACAGGCGAAATTGCTCGGTCGGTTGCTTCATGTCTTCCGTCATTCCTTTTCTCTTCTTCGTTTCTGAATCTATCAATCATTCGGCAGCGCGCTGCCATTTAGATAAACCTGTTTGAGCGCAAAATCCTTGTCGAGCACGAGGAAGTCCGCGCGCTTGCCGTTTTCGATCGAGCCGATCTCCCCCTCCGCGCCGATGGCCTTTGCGGGGTTGTAGCTCGCCATGCGCACCGCGTCCTCCGCGGGAATGCCCATCGAAATGGCGATACGAAAGATACCGAACAGGTTGTTCGCCGAACCCGCTAGGGTTTCCGGCGCATCCGCGAGGCGCGCGACCGTGCCGTCAAGGATGATCTTCTGTCCGCCCAGCATATAGTTGCCGTTTGGCATGCCGCAGCAGGAGAGCGCGTCGCTGATGAGGATGATGCGTTCCGCGCCGAACATCTTCAGCGTTGCGCGCACGACGCTTTCGTGGACATGCATGCCGTCTCCGATGAGTTCCGCGCTGACGCCCGGCTCCTCTGCCGCCGCGCCGACGACGCCCGGCTCGCGATGCAGAAACGACGGCATGGCGTTGAACAGGTGCGTAATATGCGTTACACCCGCGGCGATTGCGGCCTTCGACTGCGCATAGTTTGCCTCGGTGTGCGCGATGGATACACGGCAAACGCGGCTCACCGCGCGGATATAGTCCAGCGCGCCGGGCAGCTCCGGCGCGATATCCGCAATGCGGATGAGTCCCTCGGAAGCCTCGTTCAGGCGCTGGAACATTTCAATATCCGGCTTTTGCAGGTAGGCTCCATTCTGCGCGCCCTTCTTCTTCTCCGCGAAAAACGGGCCTTCCATATGGATGCCGCGGAGCACAGAAACGCCCTCCGGCGTGTTCTTTGCAAACGCAGCCGCGTTTGCAAACGCGCGGGTGAGCACATCCTCCGGCAGCGTCACGGAGGCGGGCGCAAAGCTCGTGACGCCGTGTTTTGCGAGATAGCGTGCGATGATGGTTAAGCCCTCCGCGTCTCCGTCCGAAAAATCGTGGCCGGAGTTGCCGTGGTTGTGGATATCGACAAGGCCGGGGATCACATACGCGCCTTTTAGGTCGATTGTTTGTGTTTTTGTCTCCGCGAGTACATCGGCAAACCTGCCGTTTTCGACGGAGAAGCCGCCTTTATGAAAGCGGAAATCCGGTCCGTAGACCAAAGCGTTTTCAAATCGCATCTTCTAAATCCTCCGCTGAATGATATTGGTTCGATATTTGAATTGGTAAAGATTCTTGCACTTTTATGCTACACCCTGCGCATTTTTCGCGCAAGATGGCATATTACAGGACAAGAGAATTTGTCACAAACAAAATATAAATTGATAAATTCTGATTCATTTTGGTAAATCTGCATTCTCCCGAAATCATCCGCCGGACAGCGCAAAAAAGCCACCCGCTGTTCGGGTGGCAAAGTCAGGCGATTTATCAATTTGTGCTGCGCGGGCAAGGAGGTGTCGTTTGATATTACAGATACGCTTTTCGGAAAATCCTTCGCAAAGCGGAAGCAAGCAGCAGCCAGAGCGCGCCATGCTGCCTGGACTGATACGCTTTTCCCGCGAGATAGAGCTGCTGTACCTTGATCTCGCGGATGCGCTCCGGCTCCACCGTCAGCGGGTTTTGCGAGAGCACGACGAAGTCCGCGATCTTGCCCGGCGTAAGGCTGCCGCGCGACTGCTCGTCAAACGACATATACGCGGGGTTATAGGTACGCATCATCAGCGCCTGCAGCGGGGTCACCCGCTCCGAAGGCGTCGGGTGGTTCACCGCACAGTACATGCCATAGATCGGGTCGGGCAGCGTCGTCGGCGCGTCGGAGCCGTCGCCGACCATGATTCCGCGGTCAATCATGCTCCGGATCGGGTTGAGCGCGTCCGTGCGCGCGTCGCCGAGTATGCCGCGCAGGTAGGAGTCCGGCTCCTGCCGCCAGTAGATGAACGGCGCCTGCAGCGCAATCGACACGCCGAGCGCGGCAAGACGGTCGAGCTGCTTCGGCGTGCAGAGGCAGCAGTGGATCAGCACATGCCGGTGATCCGCGCGCGGAAAGTCGGCAAGCGCCGCTTCATAGGCGGTCACTGCCTGCTCCACTGCAGCGTCGCCGATTGCGTGAATCGCGATCTGCAGACCTGCGCGGTGGGCGCGGATGCAGAAGTCGTTGACCTCCTGCTGGGTATAGTAGAGCAGTCCGTAGTTGATCGTGCTGTTGGCGTACGGCGCCGTGAGCGCCGCGTCCTCGGAGCCGAAGCAACCGTCGAGCGCGAGCTTGAAGCAGCCGCCGATGCGGCGCATGTTGCGGGTCTTGACGAGGTCCACATCCATTGTCTGGAAAAACATCCGGGACGCGATGGGCAGCCCCGGGCTGAGCACGCGCATCATATCCACGTCCAGATCGTTGGCAAACCCGACTCCCTCGACGTTGTGCATCAGCGAGATGCCCGCCTTCGCCATCGCATCCGCGCCCTTGTAGAGGCCGGAGATGATGGACATCGGCGGCACTTTCGCGGTAACCTCGTTGACGCCGCTGAAAAACGCGTTCTGGCAGAGCCAGCCTGTTTCCATATCGCAGCCGGGATCACTCTTGACGCCCTCGGAAAGCAACTCTAACAGCGCGCTGTTGCAGACGGCGGCATGTCCGTCGTATTTCACGATCAACAGCGGCAGGTTCGTCCAGCTGTCCAGATCCTCCCGCTGCGGCAGACGATTTTCCGCCACCACATGCGCGGAGCAGCCAAAGCCGAGAATCACAGCGTCTTGCGGGTGTGCTTCCGCATAAGCGGTTACGATCTGCCCCATCTCGGCAAGCGATGCCGCATCCATCACAAAAAACGTATTGTTGAACAGACAGTAGGATTCAAAATGCAGGTGCGTGTCCCCAAACGCGGGCGTGACGACGGCTCCGCCGAGGTCGGTCACACGCGCGGAGCGGTACGCCTTGGGAATCTCGTTTCCGATCCAGACGATGCGCCCGCGGTCGACCGCCATCGCGGTATAGGTCGCGTTGTTTCCGGGTTCACAGGTGATGAAGCTTGCGTTGGTAAACAGTTCCACGGCAGATACCTCACTCAATGTTGATTTCAGCCCGTTTGCCTCATTATAAAATCAACCCCGCCAAAACGCAAGTGAGGCTGACGGTTAGGGCAGCCTCGTTGCAAGTAGGGACTCAGAAGAAAACCATTTGCCCATAATGATTGCGCTCTGCCAAAACGCAAGCGAGGCTGCCGGTAAAGGCAGCCTCGTTGCAAGGAGGGACTCAGAAGAAAACCATTTGCTTAGAAGTTGTAGTTTGCAACGTTCTCAGCGGTGAAGACAACGCGCTCCGGCAGGAGCACGACGCCGTTGTTCGTGTCGGGCGTGGTTGCGCCGGGCACGAGAGCATCGTTGGCAACGATCGAGCAGTCACCGATACCGGGGACGTTGATGGTGTCGCCAGCTTTGACAGTGTTGCCAGCTGCGAGGTAAGCTGCGAAGTAGCAGCCCAGCGCGCCCTGGATACCGCAATCCCACAGACCCCACTGTTCGAGGATACCGGCGTTGAGGTAGGCAGTCATGCCGGACGGGGTGCAGAAACCGGTGATGGTGATGTCATCCTTGGTCAGACCCTTGTTCTGGGCAGCCTGGCACTGGCCGGGCAGCGCAGTGGAGTCGTTGCAGATGATCAGGTCGATATCGGAGTACGCATCCAGGATGGATTCGCCGATGGAGACGGACTTCTGGGAGTCCTGCTCGGAGTAGAACGGACCGCCGACGGCAACCCAGTTCGGGTACTTTTCTTTGATGTACGCTTCACCGGCGACATACCAGCTGTTCTGGTCGGCGACGGCAGCCTGGGAGTAATGCCACGCATACTTGATCGCGCCGTTGACATCCTTGCCACGGTTGGTCAGAGCGGATGCGCCCATGTCGACCAGCATCGTGCCGAGGATTTCAGGCGTGCCCTGAGAGACCATCAGGGTACGTGCATCAGCGGAAACGTCGGAGTCCCACGTGGTGACGACGATACCGGCAGCCATGGCTTCCTTCAGCTTCTCGTCGAGCGCTTTTGCGTCAACAGAGGAGATGGAGATCGCGTCGACGCCCGCGTCGATGGCCTGCTGAATGACTTCCAGCTGGTCGGTGACGGAAGCAGTTGCGCTGCCCATGTACTTCACGGTGATGCCCCACTGTTCGGCATACTTCTGCGCGCCGGCATTCGCGGCTTCGAAGAAGGAGTTGCCCGTCAGTTTCGGGATGAAGGCGACCGTCATGCCGGCGATGTCTTTGACGCCGGTGTCGGCCGGGGCCGCTTCGGTGGCGGGAGCGGCTTCGGTGGTGGTGCTGGTGTCTGCAGCGGGTTCAGTTGCGGCGGGCGCGGCGGGCGCGCAGCCGATTGCCGTAATCAACATTGCGGCAACAAGCAGGAACGTCAGAATCTTTTTCATGTTCTTTCCTCCACTTTTTTATTTTCAAGGCGTGCGCCTCAAAACCATAGTTATACTCGGAGCCATTATGATTTCGTTCGGTCGAATCGCCTTAAAATCGATGGTTACACTGAGAACGAAGGATTCACTGACAACTTGGTTCTATTTGGGTACGACGCATTCTTTTTCTTTTCTGCGAATCATCGGGCGCTTGCCCTGCGCAAAGTATGCTCTCACTGCGACGACGACCACGAGCATAATGCCGATGGGAAGGTCTAGGTTCTGATTGCTGATGCCGAAGCAGAGCGGCAACCCGTAACGCAGAATGCAAATGATGATGGCGGCAAGCGCCGTGCCGGTGATGCTTCCTTTGCCGCCCGTCGAGAGCGTTCCGCCGAGCACGACCGCGGTGATGATCGAGAGCGTGAACGTCGAACCCAGGTTATACTTCGCGGAGTCGACGTTTGCTGTGAGCAGCACGCCCGCAATCGCGGCGCCGATGCCGGTGAGGATATAGGTGCTCATGATGATCCAGCGGCTGTTGATGCCGGAGTATTCCGCGGCCTGGCGGTTGACGCCGACGAGGAACACGCGCCTGCCATAGCGGGACTTGTGCAGCAACAGGTAGCAAAGAACGATCAGCGCCACATAGATGATGATCTGAATCGGGATCAGGTCAAATACCAGCATCTTGCCCAGCGCGCGGAAGGAGATGAACTCGCCCAGCTCGTTCTTGCCCGGGAACCCGCTGATGCCCTGATAGGCGGGCGTCTTGGAAAGGCCCGAAATCAAGAGCGCAAGGCCGGAGAAGAGGAAGCTGCCGCCGAGGGTGACGACCATCGGCTGGACGCCGCAATAGGCGACGAAGAAGCCGGAGAGTGCGCCGCAGATGCCTGCAGAGACGATGGCGAGCAGAACCGCGGTCCAGATATTGAGCCCCGCGTCGCTCCAGAGTACGCCGACGATGATGGAGGTCAGGCCCACGATGGAGCTCGCCTGGATATCGATGCCGCCCGTGATCATGACGAATGTCACGAACAGGGAAATGATGCAGATGCTGATGAAGTTTGTGATGCTCGAGAAGATCGACGTGATACGGAAGAACTTCTCGAAGTTGGCCGCGCCGAAGATCACAAACTCGGCCAACAGAATCAGAAGGAGCACAAACTCCCATTTTTTTGTGAACTTTTTCAGTCCGTCTACGAAACCGGTTTTCAAGTTAGCATTCCCTCCCATCACCTGGCGGAGCCAGAGGCTCTTGCGACCAGTCGTTCACGCCGCGCAGCCTCCGCCGAACGCCGCTGCATCAACGCGTCGACCACGACGATGGTGATGAGCATGACGCCTTTAATGGTGTTATCAAAGTCCGAAGACAGTCCGATGAAGACGAGCAGGCGGCTTATGGTGGACATGATGACCGCACCGATGGCAGCGCCGGCTACATTGCCGAGACCGCCGGAGAGGCTGATACCGCCGAGCACGCAGGCCGCGATGGCGGCCATCTCATATCCCGATCCAGCTACGATGTTTACCTGTCCGTACTTGGAGGCAAACGCCACGCCGGAGATCGCCGCGAAGATGCCGCAAAGCACATACGCTACGATCTTGGTCGCCGAGACCGGTATACCGATCAGGGTAGCACCGCCGACATTGTCGCCAACCGCGATGAAATACTTGCCGGAGCGGGTCTGCGTTAATAACAGGTGTGTGACGATGACGATCACCAGTACAATCGTATAGTAGATCGTGATCTGGCCAAACAAGGTCTGGCTGCCGAAGTTGGTGAACGCACCCGCGAAGTTTTCGGTGGTCTTTCCGCCGGAGAAGACATACACGAGTCCGCGGACGATGCCCGTGGTACCCAATGTGAAGATCAGCGACGGTACGCCGAGCACCGCGACGCCGAAGCCGTTGACAAGGCCGACGAGAAGGCCGAGCACGATACTGTATGCAATCATGAGCACCCAGCTCTGCCCGCGCTGCGCGAGCATGCCTGCAATCGCCGCGGCGAGGCCCATCGTCGAACCGATCGAAACATCGATTTCACCCGTCATGATGACAAACGCGACGCCGACGGCTAAGAGCGTGAACACCACGCTACTGTTGAAGCACTCGATGATATTAGAATAGGAAAAGAATTCCGGGTTGACTAAGCCTGTGATGATGAACATCACCGCGAGGAACGCAAGGCTGGACAACCACCTGATCTTTAGAAACGATTTCACCAGTTTCATTGTGCGTTCGCTTCTCCTTCCACATGCAGGCCAAAGGACGAAGCCGTCAGGTTATCCTGCGTAATATCGTTTTTCCAGAACTCCGCGTTGATGCTGCCCTGGGAAACGGTCACCGCGCGATCCGCCAGTTCGATGATCTCTTCCATATCGGAGGAGATGATCAGGATCGCGACGCCCTGCTCGCGCAGTCCGCGGATGATGCCGTAGACATCGCGGCGCGCTGCGGCGTCGATGCCGCGGGTCGGTTCGTCGAGGATGACAATCTTGGGCTTGGTGGAAAGCGAGCGGCCGATGACGACCTTCTGCTGGTTTCCGCCGGAGAGGCTGCCCGCGAGCTGTTCTTGTCCCGCGATCTTGATGCGGAAGCTGTCGACAAACTCCTGGGTGATCGCCTGCTCCACTTTGGGCTTGAGGAAGAGCTTGCCTAAGCGGCGGTCTTCCAGCAATGCGGAGGTGGTGTTTGCGGTTATGTTGCTGATTTTAAATAAACCGTGGTTGTGGCGGTCTTCCGGCACATAATTGATACCCGCCTGCAACACTTTTTTGGTAGAATAACCAGTGATGTCTTTGCCGTTTAACAAGACCTTGCCCTGCAGGATCTTGTCGCGGCCGAAGATGGTGCTTACGAGCTCCGTACGGCCCGCGCCGACGACGCCCGCGACGCCGAGGATTTCGCCGGGATAGACCTTCAGCGAGATATCGTTGAAGCCGTGTCCGCTGACGTGCTGGAGTTCAAAGACCGGCTCGCAGTGTTCATAGTCGATGACTGCGCCCTGCGTCAGCTGAGCTGCCTTCTGCACCGAGCCCGGCGGCAACAGTCCCTGCACGAGCATCTCGTGGTTAAAGTCGCCGACCGGTCCGTGCAGCGTGATGATACCGTCGCGCATGATGGACACGTGGGTTGCGATCTCGAACACCTCCGAGAGGCGGTGCGTGATATAGATGATGCCGATACCCTTCTGGCGGAGGCCTTCCACGATGCGGAAGAAGCTCTCGACCTCGTCAAACGTCAGCGCGGAGGTCGGTTCGTCCAGAATCAGAATCTTCGCGTTTCTGAGAAGCCCGCGGATGATCTCGACCAGCGTCTGCTCCGCGATGGAGAGCGTGCTTGCCTTACGGTTGAGGTCGAACTTCCAGCCGATTTCGTCCATGACACTCTTGAGGCGCGCACGCAGCTGCTGCTTGTGCTCCTGGAAGCCCATGGTGATATTTTCTTCGATGGTCATGTTGGGGAACAGCATCGGCTCCTGCGGAACCATATAGATGCCCGCGGACAGAGCGACCGACGCCTTGGTTAAATAGGTCAGGCAGCCGTCGATATAGATCTTGCCGTCGTCGGGCTGATAGATGCCCATGATGATCTTCATCAGCGTGCTCTTGCCTGCGCCGTTACCGCCGATGAGCGCGAGCACTTCGCCGCGGTCCAGATCGAGATCGATCTGCTTGAGCACGGCGTTGGTGCCGAAGGACTTCGTGACACCTCTCACGCTGAGCAGCTGGTTCGCCCCGTCGGTTGCTGCGGCGGACAGGTTGCTCGGAGTTGGAGTGACGTTGTTTGCCATGAATTGAACCCCCGTTGCCGGCATATCACGCCGGAGTAGATGGAATGTAAACGTTTTTCGGCGCATCGCGCCGTATAAATGATGGGGATGAACCCCCGTTGCCGGCATATCACGCCGGAGTAGATGGAATAAAGACTATTTACCGGTGCTGCACATTGCAGAAGAACAAGAGGAAAACCGCAACTGTCCCGTTTGCCCATGTCGCCGTTATCGTCCGGAACGATTCGGACTTGCGGTACGATATCAAATTGTTGTTTGTCGCTGCTTTTCCTTTGAATGATTCACTTTCTGAAGGATTTGAGTGATACATTTGTTTTTGCTTTTTTCTTTTGTAACTTCATGATACTTTGCCCCATATTGTTTGTCAACAAGATTTTTTTGATTTTTAGCAAGGTTTGGCGTGTTGACACACTGAATTCTTATTGATATAATTCAGACAAGCGAAACATTTTATTTCTTTTCTAACATTTGTAATCATAAGGCGGGACTCATATGTACGAAGATAATCTGCTTTTCAAAATCGCCTGGTATTACTATTTCGATAATATGACACAGCAGCAGATTTCCGACCGACTCGGCATCTCGCGCATGAACGTCATTAAATTATTGAACAAAGCCAAGAGCCAGGGCATCGTACAGTTCCGCATCAAAACGGACGGCGAGAAGCGCATGAACGCCGAGCATGTCCTCATGGAGAAGTACGGACTTTCCGACGTGTTCGTGATTCCCTCGAGCGACGCAACCTCTAACGAATCGGTCGCCGTCGCGGCGGTGCAGTATGTTCTCGCCAACATCACGCCCAACTGCTACATCAATATCGGATACGGAGACACGATCTCCCGCATCGTGCGAAACCTGATCAACTCGATCGACAGCCACGTGTCCCTGGTCTCCCTCACGGGCGGCGTCTCCTACTATACATCCTCGATCATCACCGGCGCGCACAAGAGCGAGTATTCCGGCCAGACGCCGGGCATCTACCTGATTCCCTCGCCGCTGATCGCGTCTACGCCCAACATCGCGAAGGAATTCTTGAGCGACGAATCCGTCAAGCAGATCATGAACATGACCAAGCTCGCGTCCATGACCATCGTGGGCATCGGCGCGGTCTCCGAATCCGCCACCATCTTCAAGGACAATAAGATCAGCACGACCGAGCTCACGCTGCTTCGCATGAACGGTGCGGTCGGTGATATTCTCAGCCAGTTCTATGATAAGAACGGAAACATCGTGGAGTGCGACCTGCACGAGCGCCTCGTGACAACCAAGCTCAATGTGCTCAAGTCCTACTCTAACGTCATCGGCGTTGCGGCGGGCGAAAGCAAGGTCGAAGCTATCCACGCGGCGCTGCTCGGCGGCTATCTCGATGTGCTCGTCACCGACGAGGACACGGCGCAGCTGCTCGCGGAAGTCAAGTCTTAATTTGTTGAGGTGAACCGAATGGCACGTTATTTAATGGCAATCGACGCGGGTACCGGCAGTGTCCGCGCGGTGATATTCGATTTGGAGGGGCATCAGATCTCCGTGGAACAGCGCGAGTGGACCCATCTGGAGGACCCGCGTTTCCCCGGATCCATGGACTTTGACGTAAAGCATAACTTCCGCCTCGTGCTGGAGTGCGTCAGCGGCGCAATCAAGAAGGCAAACATCTCCGGCAGCGAGATCATGGCACTCTCGACCACCAGCATGCGCGAAGGCATCGTGCTCTATGACCGCGAGGGCCGCGAAATCTGGGCCTGCGCAAACGTTGACGCACGCGCCGGCAAGGAAGTCTCCCAGCTGATGGAGATCCGCGCGGATATCGAGCGGGACATCTACTCCGTCTCCGGCCAGACGTTTGCGCTCGGCGCGCTGCCGCGCATTCTGTGGGTCAAAAACAACCTGCCCGAGGTCTACGAAAAGACCGCAGCGGTAACGATGCTCAACGACTGGCTCATTTACCGCATCAGCGGCGTGTTCGCGCTGGAGCCCTCCAACGGCTCCACCACGGGCATGTTTGACCTCAAAGCCCGTGCATGGGATCCCAGAATCGCCAAACAGTGCGGCCTCAAGGAAGATATCTATCCCCGCGTCTATGAGAGCGCGACGCCCGTCGGAACCGTCTGCAAGGAGTTTGCGACCCTGACGGGTCTTTCCGAGCGCTGCCTTGTCGTCACCGGCGGCGGAGACGCGCAGCTCGGCTGCATCGGCGTTGGCGCGGTCAACCCCGGCCAGGCTTGCCTCTTCGGCGGCAGCTTCTGGCAGCTGGAGTACAACGTAGACAAACCCGTGACAGACAAGGACTGCCGTGTGCGCGTCAACTGCCACGCGGTGCCTGGCATCTGGCAATACGAGCTCATCGCGTTCTTCCCGGGTCTCGTGCTGCGCTGGTTTCGGGACGCGTTCTGCCCGGATATCAAGCAGCTGGAGCAGCAGACGGGCTTAGATTCCTATTTTCTGCTCGAGCGTGAGGCGCGCGAAGTGCCCGCGGGTTCCAACGGCATGCTGTGCACGTTCTCCGACGCAATGAATTACATCAGCTGGAAACACGCGTCGCCGGGCTTCCTCAATTTCTCGCTTGACGCGGGCAAGTTCAACCGCGGCGTGTTCTTCCACGCCTTGATGGAAAACGCGGCGCTCGTCACCCTCAACCATAAGCAGATCGTGGAATCCATCACGGGAAACACGGTCGACAGCATTCTGTTTGGTTCCGGCGCGTCGAAGAGCCCAATGTGGTGCTCGATCGTCGCCGATACGCTCGGCATCCCCGTCACCGTTCCGCGCATCAAGGAAGCGACGGCACTCGGCGCTGCGATTCTTGCGGGCGTCGGTGCGGGTGTATACGGCAGCATCAGCGAGACGGTACAGCGGCTCTGCACGCTGGAAAAGACCTATGAGCCGAACCTGCAGAATCACGAAGTGTATCTGGAGCTGAACGAACGCTGGAAGACGGTCTATCGCAACCAGCTCGCGCTGGCCGATCAGGGCCTGACCAACCACATGTGGATTGCTCCGGGATTATAAAACGCTTGCCTGCGCACCTGCCCAGAGGCGCAGACCCAAATTGTCAGAAAATGTATGTAGAAAGCGAATCAGAGGTGTTGGAACATGTTTACAGTGAAAGAATCCGAAAAAGAATACCGTTTTGGGGACAGCGGCCCGAAATATCTGATGCGCGGCCCGCGCATCGGCTGCGGCGTCGTCGTGCTCAAGCCCGGACAGGATTTTAAAGGCCATTATCACAAGGTCATGGAAGAGAACTTCTTCCTATTAGAAGGCAAGCTGGACTTTTACATTGATGATCAGAAGGTCACGGTCGGAGAGGGAGAATTGATTCACGTCGAGCCGAGCGAATCGCACTATCTCGTCAACAGCTATGACAAGCCCGCAAAAGCGGTCTTTATCCTCGGCCCGTATACGGACAACGACAAATTTGAGTAACACTAGGAGGTAAGAACACATGCCTGATATCGACACCGCAGCCAGCAAAGACTACGGCATCGGAATCCCCTACCAGAGCCAGGGATTCCATGTGAAAGGCTCCGATCATTATGATTGGGGTATGAAGAGCAGACTTTCCCGCATTTTCCAGCCGAAGAGCGGCAGAACGCTGATGCTCGCGTTTGACCACGGCTATTTCCTCGGGCCGACGTCCGGCCTCGAGCGCATCGACCTGAACATCCCGCCGCTCGTGCCGTATATCGACGTGCTGATGGGCACCCGCGGCGCGTTGCGCACCTGCATCTCTCCCGCCATTTCGGGCGACAAGGCGATAGCTCTCCGCTGCTCCTCCGGCTCCTCCGTTCTGGAAGAGGACCTCAGCAATGAATGCGTCAGCGTGGACATTCAGGATGCGATCCGTATGAACGCAGACTGCATGGCGCTGCAGGTGTTCGTAGGCGCCCCCTACCAGAAGCAGACCATCGAAAACCTCTCCATCGCCGTCAACGAAGGAATGAAGGTTGGTATGCCCACGATGGGCGTCGTCGCCGTCGGCAAGACCATGGAGCGCACGGCGCAGTATTTCCGCCTTGCCACGCGCATGATTGCGGAGTTCGGTGCGCAGATCGTCAAGACCTACTACTGCGACGATTTTGAAACCGTGACCGCGAGCTGCCCGGTGCCGATCGTCATCGCAGGCGGCAAGAAGCTGCCGGAACCGGAAGCCCTGACCATGTGCTACCGCGCGATCAACGAAGGAGCCGCCGGCGTCGACATGGGCCGCAACATCTTCCAGGCGGATCATCCCATCGCGATGGTGCAGGCCGTCCGCGGCATCGTCCACGACAACCTCACGGACAAGCAGGCGCTGGAACTCTACCACGACCTGAAGAAATAACGTCCGCGGCTACAAGAAACGACCGGAGCCCCGAAGCGAACGCGTTTTGGGGCTCTTGTGCTATAATGAAGTATTGATACTTCGGGAGGATTCATGACGCAAATCATCGCCATCTTAAAAACCGTACTCCCCGTGTTCGTCCTGCTGCTGATCGGGCATTTCGCGCGCCGCTGGCGCATCCTGACGCAGGACGGCGTCGACGGCCTGAAATCCATCGTCATCAAAGTCATGCTGCCGATCGTGCAGTTCCGCGCCTTTTTGCAGGTGCACATCGGAACCGATATGCTGCTCATCACGCTGGGCGTGTTCCTCGTCTGTCTCATCGGCCTCTTCGTCGGCAGAATGTCGCTCAAGGTCTTCCGCAATGCCGCAAACTACGAGCGCTTCCTGTTCGCGAGCTTCGAGGTCGGAATGCTTGGCTACGCGCTGTACATCATACTCTTCGGCAACGCGCAGATCGCGAATTTCGCGACCGTCGCCTTCGGGCAAGAGCTGTATGTGTTTCTGATCATGGTGCCCGCGCTGCAGATGTCCGACGGTAAGAAGCCCACGGTCAAGGACGCGGCGCTCTCCATCCTCAAAACTCCGATTCTGATTGCGATCTTCGCGGGCATCATCGGCAGCATCGCGGGTCTCGGCGCGCTCCTCAACCGCACCGCGGCGGGCGACGTTTTATACGGCGTAATGGAGTTTGCCTCCGCGCCGACCGCAGCGCTGATGCTGATCGTCATCGGTTACGGGCTGGACTTCGAGGGAATCGACTGGCGCTTCACCGCCCGCGCCGTGCTCGGCCGCGCGGTGTTCTTAGCGCTCGGCTGCTTCGCGCTTGTGTCAATCCTCAAGCTGTTCCTGCCGCTTTCGCCTGAGCTCATCTGGGCGTTTGTAATCCTGTTCCTGCTCCCGCCGTCGTACATCATTCCGTTCTTCCTCAAGGACGACAGAGATGTGCGAAAGCTCTCGACGTATCTTTCGATCTATACCACGCTCTCCATCGCGGCATTCTTCGTCATCGTGGTGCTGAATCATTTGGGATAAAGGCTGATTTCTCATAAAAAATCCCCTCTCCAGTGAATATCGTCCTACCTCGCGTGGTAACTTTCAGGGATTGCATCCGGCTCAATTTTGAGAACCGAATGCAGTCCCTGTTTTTTTGGTTTCTTCAAACGAATTCTTGTCATCTGAATTCCGGAAAATCAGCGGAAAGTCCAGGATTTCTGGGGATTCTCTTGTTTACCACAAGTGGTATTTTTTGATTTGCATTCGTATTACCTACATAAAAAAATGCTCTTGCTTCTTCTTTCAAAAATCCGAAAAAGACAATCCGGAAAGAAAAGCAAATCAGCTCTGATTTATCATAATCTTCTATCTACCACAAGTGGTATTTTCATAGATAATTACTTCTCTTTTTTGATCAATTCCAGGGCGCGAAGCGCGCAAGAAACCAACCCATTTCTCCATGAAATAAATCCCCCTTACACCATTTGTGTTATAATCGTTGGCAAGGCGGGCGCAGCCCGCAAGAGAAAATGTAACCGATCGTGAGAAGCAGATGAACACAGAAGTTTCCATCGCACGCTGCAACAGTTATGAGCCGGAGGATGTCAGGCAAGGCCTGCTCAACGCCCTTGCGCCCATCGGCGGCCTCGACTGGGTGACCCCCGGCATGAAGATTGCAATCAAGGTCAATATGATGACGCGCATCAAGCCGGAGCGCGCGGCAACCACGCACCCGCAGGTGGTGTTCGCCCTGTGCGAGCTGCTGCGCGAGCGCGGCGCCTCCGTGGTCGTCGGGGACAGCCCCGGCGGGCCGTTCAACCTTGCCTACCTCTCCGCGGTCTACGGCGGCACAGGCATGCGCAAGGTGCTCGACGCGGGCGCGACGCTGAACGACGATTTCTCGACCGTCGACGTTTCCTATCCCGAAGCCGTCGTCGCAAAGGAATTTTCGATCACGAACTATCTGCTCGTCGCGGACGCGATCATCGATCTGTGCAAGATGAAGACCCACGGGCTGATGGCGTTCACGGGCTGCTGCAAAAACCTCTTCGGCGCGATTCCGGGGCTGAACAAGTCCGAGTTCCACTATCGATACAACACCCACGAAGCGTTTGCCAACATGCTCGTCGACGTCTGCGAATACTGCAAGCCGCGCCTTTCGCTCGCCGACGCCGTGATGACGATGGAGGGCAACGGCCCTTCCGGCGGCACGCCGCGCTTCATGGGCGCGCTCCTCGCGAGCTGTAACCCCCATGCGCTGGATCTCGTCGGCGCGCACCTGATGAACCTAACGCCCGACGATGTGCCGACGCTATCCGCCGCTGTCAAGCGCGGGCTGGTGCCGTGCGATATCGGTGCGCTGACCGTCTATGGCGACATGCAATCGTTCGTGATCCCCGATTTTCAGCTCACGCCCAAGCACAATGTGGAGCTCTGGGGCACCAAGAACGAAACCCTCGCAAAGATTCTCTCCGGCATGTTCGCAAGCCGTCCCCGCGTCGCGCGGGAGCACTGCACCGGCTGCGCGGAGTGCAAGAAAATCTGCCCCGCAAACGCGATCTCTTTCCGCGACAAGCGCGCCCAGATCGACAAAAAGAAGTGCATCCGCTGCTTCTGCTGCCAGGAATTCTGTCCGCAGGGCATCATCACGGTGCAGCGACCAGTCGTCGCGCGGCTGCTGAACAAGAAATAATTGATTTAATTCCACATACAAAAGGCTCTCTTGCGAGAGCCTTTTTTGCGCGATTGAAGTTTATGAGAAATAGAGAACCAACGATTCAAACAGCCGCATGTCATAGTCTCCGGGTACATTTTGATACAATCCCCGTCCGATGCGCTCGCTGTGCCCCATCTTGCCGAGGATGCGCCCGTCCGGCGAGGTGATCGCCTCGACCGCCGCGAGCGAGCCGTTGGGATTGAATCGCACATCCATGGTGGGATTTCCGAGATCATCGACATATTGCGCGGCGATCTGGCCGGATTGCGCGAGCGTTTGCAGAACATCCGGCAGGCAGAGGAAGCGTCCTTCGCCGTGCGAAACGGGCATGGAGTAGACGTTGCCCGCGCCCGCGAGCAGCAGCCAAGGCGAACGATCCGAAGTCACGCGCGTGCGCACGATGCGGGACTGATGCCGCCCGATCCGGTTAAATGTCAGCGTCGGCAGCTCCGCAGAAGGTTCCATGATCCGCCCATAAGGCACAAGCCCCAGCTTGATCAAGGCCTGGAAGCCGTTGCAGATGCCGAGCACGAGACCATCCCGCGCGTCGATGAGGCGCATGAGCGCATCGCTCGCGACCGGGTTTCGCAGAAACGCGGTGATGAACTTGCCGCTGCCGTCCGGCTCGTCTCCGTTGGAGAAGCCGCCGGGCAGAAACAGCGCCTGCGACTGATTGAGCTTTTGCGCAAAAGTTTTGAGCGACTCCGCAATCGCGGCTGCGCCGGAAGTTTGCAGCACGAACACGTCCGCCTTCGCTCCCGCGCGCTCCACAGCGCGGGCGGATTCATATTCGCAGTTTGTGCCCGGAAACACGGGGATCAGCACGCGTGGTTTGCCGAATACCGCTGCGCGCGGCTTTGCGCGCGTTTCCGCGCGGAAGATCGGAACGTCGAGCACGAGCGGTTCCGCGTTTGTTTGCGTGGGGAACACATCCTCCAGCACGGCTTCGGAATCCGCCTGTAACTCGGAAAGCGAAATCTCCTCTTCGCGCCAGATGATCGCGCGCTTTGTCTGCGTCTCGCCCAGCGGTACGCCGACCGCGTCGCCGTTGGCAAGCTCGAGCACAAACGCGCCCAGCCGCGGAGCAAACAGTTCCGCCTGCGTGAACGCGTCGGCAAAGCGGAAGCCGATGCCGTTGCCGAGGCACATCTGAAACACCGCTTTTGCGATGCCGCCTTTCCCGACAGCATAGACCGCGCGGACGCGCTTGTTGGCGTTCAAATCGTGGATCTGTTCAAGCAGCGCGTTCATCGACTCCGCCTGCGGCAGCCCGTCGGTCCGCAGCTCCGGCGAGAGCAGAACGACGCGCGAACCCGCGCGCTTGAACTCCGGCGAGCAAACCTGATCCGCGCTGCCCACCGCGAGCGCGAAGGAGACCAGCGTCGGCGGAACGTCCAGCGACTCAAACGAGCCGCTCATGCTGTCCTTTCCGCCGATGGCGGCGACGCCGAAGTCCAGCTGCGCCTGAAGCGCGCCGAGGAGCGCCGCGGTAGGCAAGCCCCAGCGCTTGGGGTCGTTTCCCGGCTTGCCGAAATATTCCTGAAAGCTCAGGTATCGTTCTGTAAGAGGTGCTCCGCTTGCCGCGAGCTTGCAAAGCGAGCTCACCACGGCGGCATATCCGCCGGAGTACGGCGAAGCTTCGCCCAGCTGCGGATCGTATCCCCACGCCATGAGCGTGCAGGCGTCAGTTTCTCCCGATTGGAGCGGGAGCTTTGCCGCCATCGCCTGAGGCGGGGTGAGCTGCCGCGCGCCGCCGAACGGCATCAGCAGCGAATACGCCCCGACCGTGGAGTCAAACCGTTCGCTGAGTCCCTGTCGCGAGCAGTGGTTGAGGCTCGCGACCAAGGCGCGGTACTGCGCGGAAAACGCGCCCTTGCCCGCGATTTTGATCGTGCTCTTCGCTGCGGCGATGCTCGCGCGCGCATGCTTCTGCGCGCCGTTGCTGTCGATGAAGGCGCGCGCGATATCCACGATCCGTTCGCCGCGCCAGTCCATGGTCAACCGCGGAGCCGCGGTGATTCGCGCGACGCGGGTCGCCTGCAAATTCTCTTTTTCCGCAAGCGCGATAAATTGTTCTTCGTCCTCCGGCGAGACGACGACCGCCATGCGCTCCTGCGATTCGCTGATGGCGAGCTCGGTGCCGTCGAGGCCGTCGTATTTCACGGGCACGCTGTCGAGATCGACCGCCACGCCGTCCGCAAGCTCTCCGATGGCGACGGAGACGCCGCCCGCACCGAAGTCGTTGCAGCGCTTGATCAAGCGCGACGCTTCGGGTTTGCGGAACAGCCGCTGGAGCTTCCGCTCCTCCGGCGCGTTGCCCTTTTGCACCTCCGCACCGCAGGAGGAGAGCGAGTCGGACGAGTGTGCCTTGGAGGAGCCTGTCGCCCCACCGCAGCCGTCCCGCCCGGTCTTGCCGCCGAGCAGGATCACAACATCACCCGCGGCGGGCGTTTCCCGCCGGACGTTCTCCGCGGGCGCAGCGCCGACCACCGCGCCGATCTCCATGCGTTTTGCTAAGAATCCGTCGTGATAAATCTCGTCCACCAAGCCTGTCGCAAGGCCGATCTGGTTGCCGTAGGAGCTGTAGCCCGCGGCGGCTGTGGTGACAAGCTTTCGCTGCGGGAGCTTGCCCGGCAGCGTCTGGTCAAAGGGCTTGCGCGGGTCGGCAGCGCCGGTGAGCCGCATCGCCTGGTAGACAAACGCGCGACCGGAAAGCGGGTCGCGAATCGCGCCGCCGATGCAGGTCGCGGCCCCGCCGAAGGGTTCGATCTCGGTCGGGTGGTTGTGCGTTTCATTCTTAAAGAGCACGAGCCAATCCTGCTGTTCGCCGTCGACCGTGATCGTGGTTTTGACCGTGCAGGCATTGATCTCGTCGGACTCGTCGAGATTGGTGAGCTTTCCCTCACGCTTCAGCCACTTCGCGCCGATGGTTGCCATGTCCATGAGCGTCACGGGCTTTTTGATTCCGAGCTGTTCGCGCAGCGAAAGATACGTTTCATACGTACTCTGCGCGCGCGGGTCTAAAAACTCCACCTCATCCAGCGCGGTAAGAAACGTCGTGTGGCGGCAGTGATCCGACCAATAGGTGTCGAGAAGCTTCAACTCCGTCAGCGTGGGATTGCGCTGTTCACTTTGAAAATAACTTTGGCAGCAGAGCAGATCGTCGAGATCCATCGCAAGACCGTATTGCGTGATGAGGCTGCCGAGCTCGGTTTCGGTTTGTTCGCGAAAACCAGTCAAAACGGGAATCCGATCGGGCGTCTCCGCGCGCAGCGCAAGCGTCTCGGGCTTCTCGAGTGATGCCTCCCGCGCTTCGACCGGGTTGATGATGTAGCGTTTGATCGCGTCAAGCTGGTCGGTCGTCAGCGTGCCGCGCAGCAGATAAACCCGCGCGGTGCGCACGACAGGCACGCCCGCCTGCGAGAGCAGCGCAATACACTGCGCGCAGGCCTCCGCCCGCTGGTCAAATTGCCCCGGCAGATACTCCACCGCGAACACGGCGTCCGCGCCCGCGGGAATTTCGTCGTAGATGACGTCCGTCTGCGGCTCGGCGAACACCGTAAAGCGGCAGGACGAAAAGAGGGCGTGATCCACTCCCTCCACGTCATAGCGATTGATGAGTCTGAGGTCTGAAACGTTCGAAAAGCCGAGCACGTTCCGGATATCCGCAAGCGTTGCGGCAGCTTCCTGCGCGAACTGCGGATTTTTTTCCACATAGATGCGTTCAACCATCGATCTTTTGTTCTCCCTGTTCCGCGGTTGCGATTGCGCGCGCGCCGATATCCCGGCGGTAAAACGCGTGCTCAAAGCGAATCTTTCCCGCCGCCGAATAGGCGAGATACCGCGCCGCCCGCGCGTCCGGGCCGACCGCCGTCACACCCAGCACGCGCCCGCCCGCGGTGACGAGCCTGTTTTGCTCCAGCTTTGTGCCCGCATGGTAGACTAACACGTTCTCCACGCGATTCGCATCGCCCAATGATATCTCGTACCCGGTCTGATACGCACCGGGATATCCTTCGCTTGCGAGCACCACGCAGCAGGCGGAGCCGCCGCGAAAGCGCACGGGCACCTCGGCAAGCCTTCCTTCTTCGGTTGCGAGCATGATCTCCAGTAAATCCGTCTCCAAGAGCGGCAGCACCGCTTGCGTTTCGGGGTCACCGAAGCGGCAGTTGTATTCGATCACCTTCGGGCCGTGCCTGGTCAGCATCAACCCGAAAAAGAGGCAGCCGGAGAACGGCCTTAATTCCGCGCTCATCGCGCGAATCGTCGGCAGGAAAATCAGTTCCATGCAGGAGCGGGCGAGTTCCAACGTGTAGTACGGGTTCGGCGCGAGCGCGCCCATGCCGCCCGTGTTGAGTCCCTTGTCGCCGTCGAGCGCGCGCTTGTGATCCAACGCAGAGATCATCGGAATCAGCGTCGTCCCGTCGGTAAACGCGAGCACGCTCGCCTCGACGCCCGTGAGGAATTCCTCCACGACCACGTGGCTGCCGCTCGCGCCAAACACGCCCTCTTCCATCATGCCGCGAACGGCGAGAAACGCCTCCTCGCGATTGTCCGCGATGATCACGCCCTTGCCGAGCGCGGGGCCGTCCGCCTTGATGACGACCGGATAGTTCGCGCCCGCGAGATAGGCATACGCCTCCGTTGCGCGGTCAAACACCGCATAATCGGCGGTCGGGATGCCGTATTTTCGCATCAGGTTTTTGGCGAAGCTCTTGCTGCCTTCTATCGCGGCTGCGGCCTTACTCGGGCCAAAGCAGCGGATGCCATTCGCGCGAAGCCGGTCGCAAACGCCCGCAATCAGCGGATCGTCGGGACCGATCACCGCAAAGTCGATGTGTTTTTCCGCCGCAAAGCGCACGATGCCGTCGATGTCCGTGGCACGGATGGGCACGCACTCCGCGTGCGCCGCCATGCCGCCGTTGCCGGGCAGGGCGTAGATTTTCTCGATGCGCGGATTTTCGCGCAGTTTTTCGAGGATGGCGTGTTCGCGTCCGCCGCCGCCAACGATCATGATGTTCATACGCTAATTTCGCCTTCCTCCCGCCTGCTGTGGCGGGAAAATCAACGCTTCACTCGAATCAATGATGGAACAAGCGCATGCCGGTAAAGAACATCGCGATGCCGTAGCGATCACAGCTTGCAATCACATCCGCGTCCCGCACAGAGCCGCCGGGCTCCGCGATGTACTTGACTCCACTCTTGTGCGCGCGCTCGATGTTGTCGTCAAACGGGAAGAATGCATCGCTGCCGAGAGAAACACCTGTCAGTGAGGCAAGATGCGCCGCGCGCTGCTGCTGTGTCATCGGCACGGGCTTTTGCGAAAAATACGCTTCCCATCCCGCTTCGCCGCAGGCAGGCCCGCCGTGACTGCCGATATATTGATCGATCAGATTGTCACGATCCGGCCGCTTGATCTCCGGCAAAAACGGGAGCGCCAGCACCTGCGGGCTTCTGCGCATCCACCAGATATCCGCCTTTTCGCCCGCAAGACGCGTGCAGTGAATCCGGCTCTGTTGACCCGCGCCGACGCCGATGGTCTGCCCGTTTGCCGCGAAGCAGACCGAGTTGGACTGCGTGTATTTGAGCGTGATGAGTGAGAGGATCATATCCCGCTTGGCTTCCGCGCTGACGGTTTTGATCGCCGTCACGGGGTTTTGCAGCAGAGAATCGTCGATGACCGCCGTATTGCGCGGCTGCTCAAACGTCACGCCAAACACCTGCTTGGTCTCCGCACCCTCCGGCGCGTAGGCAGGGTCAATCTGAATCACGGCGTAGCTGCCGTTGCGCTTGGTTTTGAGGAGCGCGAGCGCCTCCGGCGTGTAACCAGGCGCGATGATGCCGTCCGACACCTCGCGCTTGATGATGCGCGCTGTGGTTTCGTCGCAGACGTCGCTCAGCGCGATGAAGTCGCCAAACGAGGACATGCGGTCGGTTCCGCGCGCGCGGGCATAGGCGCAGGCGACGGGAGATTCATTGATCCCGGGAATGTCGTCCACCGCGCAGGCGATGAGTTCTGTCTCACTCAGTGGCACACCGACCGCCGCGCCCGCGGGGCTGACGTGCTTAAACGACGTCGCAGCGGGCAGCCCCAGCGACTGCTTGAGCTCTTTGACCAGCTGCCAAGCGTTCAGCGCATCCAGAAAGTTGATGTATCCCGGCTGTCCGTTCAAAATTTCGATGGGCAGTTCGCCCGATTCCGCGTAGATGCGCGCGGGCTTCTGGTGCGGGTTGCAGCCGTATTTCAGCTTGAGTTCCTTCATTCCGGTTCTCCTTTGGTCGTGTACTGGTTGTCTGCTGTACTTCCGTCAATCAATCATGTATTTATTAAAAATCTTATCTTCATACTTGCCTGTAGTCATATCGGTGTATCTCACATAAAGTGAAATCTTGTTTTCAGGATTCAAAGAATTCCAGATCGCTTCGGCAAACGCCGTGAACTCGTCCGGAATCGCAATCGCGACAGGTTCCCCGGAAAAGCTCGGCAGCACCGCGCCGTCGGTTTGATACGTATGGATGAAATGTCCCGTGCCCGCGAGCGGCTCCGTTTCAAACGTCTGCCGCAGCGTGGTCTTCCCCTCCGCGTCGCCGGATTTCAGGATCGAGAGCTTATAGGAAAAGCCCTTATCATACACAAGCATGCCGCTGATGCGCGGCGTGAAGTGCGGACCGTCCGGCTCAAATGTGCGCGAGCGGAGCGCCGCTTCGAACGATTCCCCGCGGGACAGCGCGGCGCAGATCGTGTCCGTCTGGTCGCCATTGGTGACGACGACGGCTTTTTCAAGCGTGCGCAGCGGCGTGTAGAGGATCAGGCTCGTGTCGGCGATCCTGCCGCCGTCGAGCATGTGGATGCCGAGGTCGTCACCCTTTTTCACGAACGCGCGGCTGCGGCTGCCCGCGCTGCGTCCCATGATGAAGTACGCAAGCGCTGCTTTTTTGCCGTCCGGCGTAAGCCCCAGCACGATGCCGCGTCCAGGGTAGGGATTCGTTTTCAATACATCAAATAAATCCAGTTTCATCCATTCTCCTCCGGCATCTGCTGCGAAATCAGGTTCACGCAAATCTGCTCGACCGCGCGCGGCAGCAGAACCCATTCCGCCTGCTCCATCACGCGATGCTGCAGGGTTTTCGGTGTATCACTGTGGAACACCGGCACGCGCTGCTGCATCAAAATCCGCCCCCCGTCGGGCACCTCGTTGACCATGTGCACCGTGGCTCCCGTTTCGGTTTCGCCCGCCGCGAGCACAGCCTCGTGTACCTTGATGCCATAATACCCCTTGCCGGAATACGCGGGAATCAGCGAAGGATGCACGTTGACGATCCGCTCCGGATAGCGGGACACGAAGCTTGCGGAGAGAATGTGCATGAACCCCGCGAGTACGATCAGATCGATTTTGTACGCCGTAAGCACGTCAAGCAGTTGCGCTTCATACGCTTCCTGCGTGACAAACGCTGCGCGCTCGACCGTCTCGGTTGCGATCGCAGCGGCCTTCGCGCGCTCCAGCGCGTAGACGCCGGGCTTGCTCGCGATGACCACCGCGAGTTCTCCGCTTTTGAGCCTGCCGTAGGCTTGCGCGTCGATCAACGCTTGCAGGTTCGTTCCCCCGCCGGAGACGAGCACCGCGATGCGAGGTTTCAGCATAGTTCGATGCCCGCGTCGCCGGGAATGACTTCGCCGATTGGATACGCGTGTACGCCGAACGCAGCGAGGAACGAAATTGCCTTTTCGACCTCGCTTGCGGGCAGCGTGACCGTCATGCCAACGCCCATGTTGAAGGTGTTGAACATGTGCCGCTCTTCCAACTCGCCCAGCCGTTGCAACAGGCGGAAGACCGGCAGCACGCGCACGCTGTTTTTCTCAATCCGCGCGTTCAGACCCTTCGGGATGCTGCGCGGGATGTTTTCGATGAACCCGCCTCCGGTGATGTGCGCGATGGAGTGCACCTCCACCGCGTCGATCAACGCGAGCACGGGCTTGACATAGATATTGGTCGGTGTGAGGAGTTCTTCTCCGAGCGTTTTGCCGAAATCCGCGCTGTATTGATTCAGATTGGCTTTCTCCATCGGGATCAGTTTGCGCACGAGCGAAAACCCGTTGGAGTGCACGCCGGAGGAAGGCAGCGCGAGCACGACATCTCCCACCTTCACGCGGGAGTTGTCGATGAGCTTGTCCTTGTCCACCAAACCCACGCAGAACCCCGCGAGGTCGTATTCGCCAATCGGGTAAAACCCCGGCATTTCGGCGGTTTCGCCGCCGATGAGCGCGCAGCCCGCCTGCTTGCAGCCGTCGGCAACGCCCTTGACGATGTTCGCCGCGACTTCGGGCACAAGCTTGCCGGTTGCGATATAGTCAAGGAAAAAGAGCGGCCTTGCGCCGTGGCAGACCACGTCGTTGGCGCACATCGCCACGCAGTCGATGCCCACGGTGTCGTGTTTTTCCAGCGCGAACGCCGCCTTTAGCTTGGTGCCGACGCCGTCCGTGCCGGAGACCAGCACCTGCTCGCCCAGCTCGTACATGCCGCCGAAGGAGCCGAGGGATTGCAGCACATGTTGATCAAACGTCGCCTCGGCGTAGGCTTTCATGCGGCGCACAGCCTCATAGCCCGCTTCGACGCTGACGCCCGCCTCTTCATAGGTCACCGGCATGTGAAAAATCCCCCTTACCGATCCAAAACGTGTTTGCCGCCGCGCTGTATGAGCGCGGAGACGTCTTCCGGATATTCCCCGTTGAAGCACGCCGCGCAGAAATTGCACGCGCCGCACTCCACGGTTTGATGCAGATCCTCGATGCTGAGGTAGCTCAGCGAATCCGCGCCGATAAACTTGCGAATCTCCTCGACGGAGTGGTTCGCGCCGATGAGCTGCTCATAGGATGATGTGTCGATGCCGAAGCAGCACGGGTGCATGACCGGCGGCGAGCTGATGCGAAGATGCACCTCTTTTGCGCCCGCAGTCTTGAGCATATCGACGATATATTTGCTGGTCGTGCCGCGCACGATGGAGTCGTCCACCAAAAGCACGCGCTTACCGCGCACGTTACGCTTGAGCGCGCTGAACTTCAGCGAAACGTCCATCTCGCGGCGATCCTGCGAAGGCTCGATGAAGGTGCGTCCCATATAGCGGTTTTTGGAAAGCGCGACGGTAAAGGGCAGGTTTGCCTGCCGCGCGTAGCCCATCGCGGCATGCACGGAGGAATCCGGCACGGCGCAGACGATGTCCACATCCGCGGGCGACGAGATTGCGAGCAGTTCGCCCGCGCGCTCCCGCGCCTTATGGACGGAGATTCCATCGATGTCCGAATCCGGCCGAGCAAAATAGACGTATTCAAAGATGCACATCGCGGTATCTGTCGAACGGACGGCCTGATGCGCGCGAAGCCCGGCGTGCCCGGTCACGATGATCTCGCCGGGGCGCACATCGCGGATGAACTCCGCGCCGATGGTGTCAAACGCACAGGACTCGGAGGCTAGCACATAGGCGCCCTTGTGACTGCCGAGCGCGAGCGGCCGCATGCCCTTGGGATCGCGCACGCCGATGACCGAATCCTTGGTCATCAGCACCAGAGCGTAGCTGCCCTTAAGGCGCTCCATGGCTTTGGAGATTCCCTCGACTAAACCATTCTCGCTGTTTTTTGCGATCAGCGCCGCGATGATCTCCGAATCGATGGTGGTTTGGAAGCTCACGCCCTCCGCCTCCAGCTCGCTTCGGATCTCTTTCGCGTTGATGATGTTGCCGTTGTGCGCGAGCGCGAGCTGGCCAAAGGGTGCGTCCACGATGATCGGCTGCGCGTTCACGAGCAGGCTGTCGCCCGTGGTCGAATAGCGCACATGTCCAATACCGAGCGTGCTTCCTTTGAGCGAGGCGAGGCCGTCGCAGAACCGCCCGCTGACGAGCCCCATCGCCTTGTGGCAATCGAGCTTGCCCTTTCGCGAAACCGCGATACCCGCGCTCTCCTGCCCGCGATGCTGCAGGGCAAACAGGCCGTAGTACGCGGCTTCCGCCGCGTCGAGACCGCTGCCGTTGCAATAGATGCCGAATACGCCGCATTCTTCGTGCATGCAGTCGTCGTCCGGCTTGGATCGTTCATAGGTTGCGGGCAGGTGCAGTGGAACGCGCATGATTATTCTCCCATCAGGCGGCTGATGATCTCGCGGTATGCTTCTTCGACGTCGCCGAGGTCGCGGCGGAAACGGTCTTTGTCCAGCTTTTTGCCGGTGGCCTTGTCCCAGTAGCGGCAGGTATCCGGCGAAATCTCGTCCGCTAAGATGACCTTGCCGTCACAGCAGCCAAACTCCAGCTTGAAGTCGATGAGCTCGATGCCGAAGCCGTCGAGGTACGATTTCAGGATGTCGTTGATCTGGAAGGAGTAGTTTTTGACCTGCTCCATCTCCTCGTCGGTCGCGATGTTCAGCGCGCGGATATAGTAGGAGTTGATGAACGGATCGCCCAGGTCGTCGTTTTTATAGCTGTACTCGAGGATCGGGCAGGCAAGACTTGTTCCTTCTTCGACGCCCATGCGCTTAGAAAAACTTCCCGCGGCGCGGTTACGGACGATGACCTCGACGGGCAGAATTTCCACACGGCGGACTGCCGTTTCGCGGTCACTCAGCTGCTCAACATAGTGCGTCGGAATCCCGTGGCTCTCCAGCAGGCGGAAGAAATGGTTACTCACCTTGTTGTTGACCACGCCTTTTCCGGCGATGGTGCCCTTCTTCAGGCCGTTGAACGCGGTTGCATCGTCCTTGTAGTCCACGATGACGATCTTGGGATCGTCGGTCGCGTAGACCTTTTTCGCCTTGCCTTCGTAGATCTGCTCCATCTTTTTCATACCAAACCCGTCTCCTTTAGATAGTGTTACTTTAAAATTTTCAGCACAATCCCGCGGGATCAGAGCTGTTCGATTTCTTTTTGAATTGCGGCGTCCGCTTCTGCGGACTGCTCGACGAGCTTCTGCGCGTATTCGCGGAGCTTCGTTGCGATCGCCTCGTCCGAGAGCGCGAGAATGCGCACCGCGAGCAGCGCCGCGTTGGCCGCGCCATCGATGGCGACCGTCGCCACCGGCACACCCTTGGGCATCTGCGCGGTAGACAAAAGCGCGTCCAGCCCGCCGAGGTCTTTGCCGCTGACGGGTACGCCGATCACGGGCAGCAGCGAATGCGCCGCCATCGCACCCGCAAGATGCGCGGCCTTGCCCGCAAAGGCGATGATTGCGCCGCAGCCCTCCGCCTCCGCGCTCTTTGCAAACGCTGCCGCTTCATCCGGCGTGCGATGCGCGGAAAGCACGCGCGCCACAGCGGGAATCTCAAACGCCGCAAGCGTCTTGAGCGCGTCCTTTGCCAGCGGTAGGTCGGAAGCGCTCCCCATCACAACAGCGACTTTTTTCACAACATCGTCCTCCGAAATCTTCCAAACTCAAAAGAAATATAAGCCTGTTGTCCTGCAGGCTTATTTAAAACTTCATTCTCAGCATGGTGTGCTGAATCACGCCGCCGATATAATACTGCGGGGAATACAGCATGGGCATGCCTTCTTTGTCGTAGTCAATCTCGTCGAGATACAGTAGCGGCGTCCCCTGCGGCACCTCAAATATCTTGGCAAGCGCGTCGTCCGCGACGGCGGGGCTCACCTCGGTGAGGTCCATGTGCGGCTCCAGCGCGCAAAACTGCTTTAAGAACGAGAAGATCGGCTTTTGCAGATCCTGCTCGGTATAATCTTTTTTCTTGATCAGCGCGGTTGGAATATAGTCCTCGCAATAGATCGCGGGCTTGTCGTCCGCGCCGATGAGGCGACAGACCTTGAGCACCGTGTCCGCAGGCGAGATTGCAAGGTGCTGTGCAACCGATTCTCCTGCGGGAACAAGATCGAAGGTGGACGAAAGCAAGCCGGGCTTATGCCCGGAGGCTGCGATCATCTCCATGAACTCGATCTCCATGTCCATCCGCACGGTCACCGCGAGCACGTGGCGGTTGATCACGGTGCCGACGCCCTGATGGCGGCTGATGAAGCCCTCGCGCTCCAGCTGAGCCAGGCTGTCTCTCAACTGTGTGCGGCTGATGTTGAGCCGCTCCGCGAGCGTGCCTTCGGGCGGGAGTTTGCCGGAGTAGCGGTAGGCACCCTCTTTCATTTCGCGCAGGAGTCTGGTTCGTACCGACTGAATCTGCATCTGTTCGCTCATGCGCACCCTCCGCTGGTCGTTGTTCCGCGATGGTTCGCGGATTGGTAGCCCTTATTGGTATTACCTATTCGTATTACCAATAGAGACAACTTTAGCACACACCGTCTGCTTTGTAAAGATAACAGCGCCTGTAAATGCATATATTTGCATGTTTTTTCCGTTGCCGTTCTATGTGCAATCCAATATACCCTCCCCGGAATCCTGCATCCCGCCTCGAATATGGAATCGGCGTTTTCCGTCATCTTTCGCGTCACATTCTTTCACATTTGCCCTGCTTGACTTTTGTCTAACACAGTGTATTATTAACACTGTTAGCTAATTAGAAACCGGAGGTGTCACAGATGGATTATCAAGCGCTTGCACGTGAGTTTATGGGCGTGATGCACAAAATGCGCAAACGCAAAGGCGAAAAGCAGATCAGCGACTCCCTGCGCGGGGAGCAGTTTTTGCTCGGCTTTGTTTCCCACGCGGAAGGAAGCGTGATCCCAAGTGACATCAGCGCCGAGATGGGCATCAGCACGGCGCGCATCGCCGCGGCGCTGAACAGCCTCGAATCCAAAGGATTGATCACCCGCCGGATCGACGTAAACGACCGCAGAAAAATCCTCGTTGAGCTCACGGAAGCCGGACGCGCAAAAGAGGAGGAGCATACAAACTCCATCATGCGCGTGATGACGCGGATGCTGGAAAACCTCGGAGAAGCGGACGCAGTCGAATTCCTGCGGATCCTCAAAAAACTCGCGGAGCACCCGCCGGAGGAATTTTTTGAAGAAGATTCTGCAATAAAGTGATCTCAAGCGCGTCTCATGTAAGAACAACTGTATTGATCGATATGAAAGTAGGAGTATTTCAATGTTTCGAATCCTAAAACGACTCAAGGCGGCCGAGTGGCTGCAGGCGGCGATCAGCCTTGTGTTTATCGTCACTCAGGTCTGGCTCGACCTCAAACTACCGGACTACATGTCCGAGATCACGCGGCTTTCGCAAATGCCGGGCAGCGCAGTTTCGGAAATCTGGCTCGCGGGCGGCAAGATGCTGCTCTGCGCGCTGGGCAGCGTCATCTCCGCGGTGATCGTGGGCTTTTTTGCCGCGCGAATCGCGGCTTCCTTCTCCCAGCGGCTGCGCAGCCAGCTCTTCTCCAAAGTGGATTCCTTTTCGATGGAGGAGATCAATCGCTTCTCAACGGACAGCCTGATCACGCGCTCTACCAACGACATCACGCAGGTACAGATGCTGATCACGATGGGTCTTCAGATGATCATCAAAGCGCCGATCATGGTGGTTTGGGCGGTGACCAAGATCGCCGGAAAAGGTCTCGAGTGGTCGATGGCGACCGGCGTTGCCGTGCTGATCATGCTCGCGGTCATCTCGCTTCTGATGGTGCTCGTGCTGCCGAAATTCCGCAAGATGCAAACGCTGACCGATAACCTCACCCGCGTGACCCGCGAAAACCTGACCGGTCTTCGCGTGGTGCGCGCCTATAACGCGGAAACGTATCAGCAGGAGAAGTTTGAGCGCGCAAATCGCGAGCTCACCGAAACCCAGCTCTTCACCAACCGCGGTATGGCGGTCATGATGCCGATCATCTCGATGCTCATGAGCGGGCTCAACCTCGTCATCTACTGGATTGGCGCGAGCCTGATCAACAGCGCGGGCCTGATGGATCGCCTGACTCTGTTTTCCAACATGGTGGTCTTCTCCGCCTATGCCATGCAGGTCATCATGTCGTTTATGATGCTTGTGATGATCTTCGTGCTCTGGCCGCGCGCCAGCGTCTCGGCAAAGCGCATCAATGAGGTGCTCGAGACCTCCCCCGCGATCCTCGACGGCAAAGTCGCCGAGGGCAAACCGGGCAAAGATGGCGAAATCGAGTTCCGCAACGTGAGCTTCCGCTACCCCGGCGCCGCGGACGACGTGCTCTGCGACATCAGCTTCACCGCAAAGCGAGGCGAGACCGTCGCGTTCATCGGCTCCACCGGCAGCGGCAAAACCTCGCTGGTCAACCTCATCCCCCGCTTTTATGATGCCTCCAGCGGCGAAGTGCTGGTCGATGGCGTCAACGTCAAGGAATACACGCAGGAAGCGCTGCACAATAAGATCGGCTACGTACCGCAAAAGGCGGTCACCTTCCGCGGAACGGTCGCAAGCAACATCCGCTACGGCGACAACGGCATAGAGGCCGCAACCGACGAGGAAGTGACGAAGGCGATGCAGATCGCGCAGGGCGCGGACTTCGTGAGCCAGATGGAAGGAACGTATGAAGCCGAGATCGCGCAGGGCGGCTCCAATCTCTCCGGCGGACAGAAGCAGCGCCTCGCCATCGCCCGCGCGGTCGCCAGAAAGCCGGAGATCTACATCTTCGACGACAGCTTCTCCGCGCTGGACTATAAGACCGACCGCGCGCTGAGAACCGCGCTCCGGCGTGAAACCGCGGGCGTCACGAGCCTCATCGTCGCCCAGCGCATCGGCACCATACTCGATGCTGACCGGATCATCGTGCTCAACGAGGGCGCAATCGCGGGCATCGGCACACACAAAGAACTGCTCAAGACATGCGAGGTCTATCAGGAGATCGCGATGTCCCAGCTGAGCGAGGAGGAACTTTCCGCATGAGCGACAATAGAGAACATTCGGACGTGAAACAGTCCGCACCGCGCGGCGGCATGGGCGGCCCCGGCGGCGGTGGCCCCGGACGCGGCATGAGCATGCCGGTCGAAAAGCCCAAAGACTTCAAGGCGACGATGAAAAAACTCCTCGCCTACTGCAATCAATACCTAACGGCAATCCTCATCGCGCTCGTCGCCGCAGCCGGCGGAACGATCCTCCAGATCATAGGACCGGACCGTCTCAAGGTGCTGACCAACGAGATCATGAAGGGGCTTCCCGCCGTGGTCAACGGCAAGCCCGTACTCGGCAGCATCGATATGACCGCGATTGGAAGCATCGCGCTCTCGCTGGCCGTATTGTTCGGGATATCGTTTCTGCTGAATCTGCTGCAGAGCCAGATCATGGCGACGGTCACCCAGCGCATCTCCAAGCGCATGCGCACGGACATCTCGCAGAAGGTCAACCGCCTGCCGCTGAAGTACTTCGATTCCACGAGCTACGGCAATGTCTTAAGCCACGTGACCAACGACGTCGACGCCATCGGGCAGACGTTGAGCCAAAGCCTCGGTACGCTGATCAGCGCGATTACAATGCTGGTCGGCTCCCTCGTGATGATGCTCTACAACAGCTGGATTCTCGCGCTGACCGCGATTGCGGCAAGCCTGCTGGGATTCGTGCTGATGATGCTCATCATGAAGCGCTCGCAGAAATACTTTACCCAGCAGCAGAAGGAGCTCGGCAAGATCAACGGCCACATCGAGGAGGTCTACACCGGGCACAACATCGTCAAGGTGTACAACGGCAGCCGCGAGGCAAAGCGCGTCTTCGAGGAGAGCAACACAACCCTCTATCAAAGTGCCTGGATGTCCCAGTTTCTCTCGGGACTCATGATGCCGGTGATGGGGTTTGTCGGCAACCTCGGCTACGTTGCGGTCTGCGTTGTGGGCGCGGCTCTCGCGGTCAACGGCACGATCAGCTTCGGCGTCATCGTCGCGTTCATGATGTATGTGCGACTATTTACGCAGCCGCTGTCGCAGATTGCGCAGTCGATGAACAACCTCCAGCGCACGGCAGCCGCGAGCGAACGCGTCTTCACGCTGCTCGAAGAGCCGGAGCTGGAGCGCGAGGACGAGAAAAAGCCCGCCCTGCAGTGCATCGAAGGTAGCGTCGCGTTTGACCACGTGAAGTTCGGCTACAACCCGGGTAAGCCCGTCATCCACGACTTCTCGGCAACGGTTCAGCCGGGTCAGAAGGTCGCAATCGTGGGCCCGACCGGAGCCGGCAAGACCACGATGGTCAACCTGCTGATGCGCTTCTACGAGCTCGACGGCGGCGAAATCCGCATCGACAACGTGCCGATTCAGAATGTCCCGCGCGAAAACGTACACGCGCAGTTCGGCATGGTCTTGCAGGATACGTGGCTTTTTGAGGGCACGATCCGCGAGAACATCGTCTACAGTAAGCCGGGCGTGACGGACGAGCAGGTCAAAGAGGCTTGCAAGACCGTCGGCCTGCACCGCTTCATCAAGACGCTGCCCAACGGCTACGACACCGTGCTCAACGACAAGGCGAGCCTCTCGGAAGGGCAAAAGCAACTCTTGACCATCGCACGTGCGATGATTCAGGACGCGCCGCTGCTGATTCTCGACGAGGCGACCAGCTCCGTCGATACCCGCACGGAGCGCATGGTGCAGCTGGCGATGGATCGCCTCACCAGCGGCAGAACGTCGTTCGTGATTGCGCACCGACTTTCGACGATCAAGAACGCAGACCTTATCCTCGTGATGAAGGACGGCGACATCGTCGAAAGCGGCAGCCACGCGGAGCTGCTGAAAAACGGCGGCTTCTACGCTGAGCTGTACAACAGCCAGTTCGAGGCGGCATAAGGAACAGAGCAACACAAAAGCGTTTGGGCACTTGCCCAAGCGCTTTTTTTGCACACTTTCGTTACAGTTCGACGAAGCCTTCGAAGTTCTTTTTCGCGTCGCCGGTCATCCAAACGGTCTCGTCGGTGTATTTAATCAAGAGATCGCCGCCGCGCAGGCGCACGGTGATGTCCTCGCCCTTGTCGCAAAAACCATTCTCCGTCGCCGCGACCACCGCGGCGCACGCACCCGTGCCGCAGGCGAGCGTCTCGCCGCTGCCGCGCTCCCAGACGCGCATCTTGAGCGTGTGGTGATCCAGCACCTGCACAAATTCGACGTTCACGCGATCCGGGAAGATCGCCGCGGTCTCGATCGCGGGGCCGATCTTCTCAATCGGCAGCAGATCGGGATAGTCGCAGAAAACCACACAGTGCGGGTTTCCCATCGAGACACAGGTGATGTCGTAGCTCGTTCCATCGATCTCCACAGCACGGGAGACGATCTTGTCCCCCTCCAGCAGCACGGGGATCAACGCAGGCCGGAGCTCCGCTTTGCCCATGTCGACGGTCACGGATTTCACTTTTCCGCCGCGCACATAGAGCTTGAGGTGTTTGATCCCGCTCTTGGTCTCAATCGTGAGGTCGGTTTGGTCGGTCACGCCGTTATCGTAGAGATATTTGCCCACGCAGCGGATGCCGTTGCCGCACATCCTGCCTTCGCTGCCGTCTTTGTTGAAGATGCGCATCTTCGCATCCGCAATCTCGGACGGCTCGATGAGGATGATGCCGTCGCCGCCGATGCCCGCGTGCTCCTCGGAGAGGTACACGCTCAGCGATTCCGGTGCCATGATCGGTTGCTTTAAGCAGTTGAAATAGATATAGTCGTTGCTCGTGCCGTTCATCTTGGTAAACGACAGGCGCACCTTCTCCGTGCGCATGTGGTTGATGTCCACAAGCTCCGTGCTGTGCTGCGAATAGCGGCTTCTCAGGCTGTCCGCAAGCGCGTTTGCGGTGTCGATGGAGGTAATGCACGGCACCGCGCGCTCAATGGCTTTTCTGCGGATTTTGACGCTGTCGCGCGAAGGCAGCCTGCCTTTGGAGGAGGTCGAGAGGATGTAGTCGATGTTTCCGCTCTCGATCAGGGAAAGAATGTTCTCGCCCTGCGATTCGTGGAGCTTGCCGACGACATGCACGCGCATTTGCGCCTGCTCCAGCACCGCCGCCGTGCCGCGGGTCGCGTAGATCGTGAAGCCCATCTCATAAAACTTCCGCACCGCGTCGGTCATCTCCGCCTTGTCCTGATCCCGCACGGTGACGAGCATCCCCCCGCGCCGCTTCATTTTGTAGCCCGCGGCGACGAGGCCTTTGTAGAGCGCCTCCTCGCGCGTTTTGCCGATGCCCAGCACCTCGCCCGTGGACTTCATCTCCGGGTCGAGCTGGATATCCACGTCCGCGAGCTTTTCAAACGAGAACACGGGAACCTTGACCGCGACATACGGCGGCGTCTGGTAAAGCCCCGTGCCGTAGCCCATATCGCCTAGCTTCTCGCCAAGCATCGCGCGCGTCGCGAGATCCACCATCGGCACGCCCGTGACTTTGCTGATGTACGGCACCGTGCGCGAGGAGCGCGGGTTGACCTCGATGACGTAGATTTCGTTTTCGTAGATCACGTACTGGATGTTGATGAGTCCCCGCGTGTGCAGCGCGAGCGCGAGCTTGCGCGAGTGCTCCACGACGCGTTCGATCAAGGGACCATTGAGATTCCACGCGGGATAGACCGCGATGGAGTCGCCGGAGTGCACGCCCGCGCGCTCGATGTGCTCCATGATGCCGGGGATCAGAATGTCCTCGCCGTCGCAGATGGCGTCCACCTCGATCTCGGTACCCATCAGATACTGGTCGATCAAGATCGGGTTGTCGATGCCTTTTCGGAGGATAATGCCCATGTATTCGCGCACGTCGTCGTCCGTAAACGCGATGATCATATTCTGCCCGCCGAGCACGTAGCTTGGGCGAATCAGCACCGGGTAGCCCAGCGCGTTTGCGGCATGCAAGGCCTGCTCCTCCGTCTTGACCGTCTTGCCCTGCGGTCGCTTGATCGAAAGCTGCTCCAAGAGCGCGTCGAACCGCTCGCGATCCTCCGCGGCGTCGATGCTGTCCGCGGGGGTGCCGAGGATGCGCACGCCCTGTTCGGAAAGATACCGCGTGAGCTTGATCGCGGTCTGCCCGCCGAAGGCGACGACCACGCCGTAAGGCTGCTCCGTGTGGATGACGTTCATGACGTCCTCCGGCAGCAGCGGCTCGAAATAGAGGCGATCCGCCGTGTTGAAGTCCGTGGAGACCGTCTCGGGGTTGTTGTTGACGATGACGACCTCAAACCCCGCCTGCTTGAGCGCCCAAACGCAGTGGACGGAGGCATAGTCAAACTCGATGCCCTGGCCGATGCGGATCGGGCCCGAGCCGAACACGATCACGCGGCGCTTGCCCGTGTCGTGCCGCTGGAGGAAGGTCTGTGCCTCGTTCTCAATGCAGTCGTAGTCCGCATAAAAGTATGGCGTCTGCGCCTCAAACTCCGCCGCGCAGGTATCGACCATGCGGTAGCCCGCGTAGAGATGATTTTGAATCGGCTGCCCGCTGATGCGCGAGAGCGCATTGTCCGGGTAACCGAGTTTCTTGCCTTCGAGATACGCTTCTTCTGTCAGCCCGCCTGAAACAAGCGACTGCTCGAATTCAACGAGGTGCCTGAGCTTTGCGAGGAACCAGACGTCGATCATCGTGATCTGGTGAATTTCGTCCATCGGAATGCCGCGCTTGAGTGCTTCAAACACCACAAACAGCCGCTCGTCGTCGCAGTTGTAAAGGCGCTCGCGAATCTGTTCCGTCGGGATGTCCGCGAGCTTTTTCATGTTCAGGCTGTCCTGCGAGATCTCCGCGCCGCGCACCGCCTTCATGATCGCCTGATCGAATGAAGGCCCGATCGCCATGACCTCGCCGGTTGCCTTCATCTGCGTGCCGAGCGTGCGGCGGCCATAGACAAACTTGTCAAACGGCCACTTGGGCAGCTTGACCGCCACATAGTCCAGCGCGGGCTCAAAGCACGCGGAGGTGTTGCCGGTCACCGCGTTTTGAATCTCGTCGAGTGTGTAGCCGATTGCGATCTTGGTCGCAACCTTCGCGATGGGATAGCCCGTCGCCTTGGAAGCGAGCGCGGAGGAGCGGCTCACGCGCGGGTTTACCTCGATTACCGCGTAGTCAAAGCTCGTGGGATGCAGCGCAAACTGGCAGTTGCAGCCGCCCTCGATGCCGAGGGTATCGATGATATCGCGCGTCGCCGTGCGCATCATCTGATATTCGCGGTCAGAGAGCGTCACCGCGGGTGCGATCACGATGCTGTCGCCCGTGTGGACGCCGACGGGGTCGAAGTTTTCCATGCTGCAGATCGTGATGACGTTGCCGTTCTTGTCCCGCATGCCCTCAAACTCGATCTCTTTCCAGCCGGAGATGCATTTTTCCACCAGGATCTGATGGATCGGCGACATTCGGATGCCGTTTGTTGCGATCTCGGTCAGCTCCTCGCGCGTCCCCGCGATGCCTCCGCCGGAACCTCCGAGCGTGAATGCCGGGCGGACGATCACGGGGTAGCCGATCTCGTCCGCAAACGCGAGCGCGGAGGCAAGCTCCGTTACCACCAGCGAGGGAATCACGGGCTGTCCGATTTCGATCATCGCGTCTTTGAAGAGCTGGCGGTCTTCCGCCTTCTCGATGGTCACCGGGTTTGCGCCGAGCAGGCGCACGCCGTGCGCCTCCAAAAAGCCGTCCTTCGCGAGCTGCATCGAGAGCGTCAGCCCCGTCTGCCCGCCGAGGGTGGAGAGTAGGCTGTCCGGTTTCTCCTGCTCGATGATGCGCTTGAGCGTCGTCAGCGTCAACGGCTCGATGTAGATATGATCCGCCATCGCGCGGTCGGTCATGATCGTCGCGGGATTGGAGTTGACGAGGATGACCGTCAACCCCTCCTCGCGCAGCGCGCGGCAGGCCTGCGTGCCCGCATAGTCAAACTCCGCGGCCTGTCCGATCACGATCGGCCCGGAGCCGATCACCATCACGCGCTTGATATCCTGATCCAGTGGCATAGTGTACTCCTTTGTCGAAAAACCTGTGTCAGCCGATCTTGGCCTGTTCCTGCGCCGCATCCATGCGCGCCACGAACCGGTCGAAGAGATAGCGCGTGTCGAGAGGGCCTGCGCATGCCTCCGGGTGAAACTGCACCGAGAACGCGGGGATATCGAGATACTCCATGCCCTCGCAGGTGCCGTCGTTGAGATTCACGAAGCTCACGCGGGATTGCTTTGGCAGGCAGTCCGTCCTGACCGCATAGCCGTGATTCTGGCTCGTGATGTAGACCTTCTTGCTGGCAGTATCCTGCACAGGCTGGTTCGCGCCGCGGTGGCCGTATTTGAGTTTCATCGTCTCGCCGCCGCGCGCGAGCGCGAGCAGCTGGTGACCCAGGCAGATGCCGAAGATCGGAATGTTCGCGGCGCATAGCTTGCGAAGCTCCGCGATGATGCCCGTGTTCTCTGCCGGATCGCCGGGGCCGTTGGAGAGCATGATGCCTTCCGGCTCGTAGGCGAGAATCTCCTCCGCTGTCGCGTAGGCGGGCAGGATCGTCACATCGCACCCGCGCTTGATCAGTTCCCGCGCGATGTTTCGCTTCGCACCAAAGTCCCAGAGCACGACACGCCGCTTTGGCTCGTCCGGTTGCATCCGCGCGGGATGTTTACCCGTGACCGCCGCGACCGCGTCGGTGAGGCGGAAGCTCCGGAGCTGATCCAGCGTTTTCTCGTCCGGGTGCGGGTCGTCCGTGATCAGCGCGTTCATCACGCCGTGCTCTCGGATGATCTTGACCAGCGCGCGCGTATCGATGTCCCATAGTCCTACTATTTTTCGGGAGAATAAAAAAGTGTCAAGGTCTTCTTCACTGCGAAAGTTCGAAGGCACTTGACACCGGGAACGTACGATATACGCTTGCAATGCTGGGTTTTCCGACTCAAAGTCGGCGGGAATGACACCATAATTACCGATCAGCGGAAACGCCTGTACCACCATCTGACCATAATAGCTCGGATCGGTCAACGTCTCGAGATATCCGGTCATGCCGGTCGTGAACACAATTTCGGCGATCACCTGACCCGCGGCGCCAAACGGCCGCCCGCAGAACACCTGCCCATTTTCCAGAATCAGGTATCTAGGCTTGTCCATCCGTCTCCTCCTGTCCTCCGCCACACACAGCGGCGTAAAAATTTCTTTAGCGAGAAATATAACATAAACAAATCAATGTGAAAAGCTAAATTTAATATTTATACC
>DATMYE010000024.1:0-39222 GCA_035561095.1 Clostridia bacterium
GCAGATTTCGCAGGAGGAGCTGGACGCGGTGCTTGCGGAAGCAAGAGGAGAGGCAAAACCGGAATCCTCCGCGACACCCACGCCGACAGCGGCCGCGACAACCGTGCCGGAACCGACAGCAGCCGCACAAGAGACGGATGAACCGAATCACGCAAGTTCATCTACACCGGAGATTCTACTTCTTTCCGCGATTGCGGCAATTACGGTGGGAATAGTCGTTATGTTGGTGGTGCAAAAGCAAAAGTCAAAGAAGTAAGGAGACCGTTTTACTTCTAGAGACGCATACGTTTAGAAAGCGGAGCCAACCCGGCTCCGTTTTCTTTACAATATTGTCACGTGAAGTCGGAACGTTTGTTCGGTATAATGGAGACAATACAATTCGCCTCGAGAAATCCAACACGTCAACAAGAGAGGATTCACCATGAAGCTGCTGAAACGCACAATCCTGACCATGCTCATCCTGCTGTTATTAACCGCGCCAGCTCTTTCCCTCGCCGAAAGCGACTACGAAACAGGCGACGGGTGGATTTATCAGGACGGAACGCTGACCATTACGGAGAATAATGGACTTGGCGATTTTATCAATAACGAAGATCCGATCACGCAGTTACCGAAATATAAGCATACAGTTTATGATGTGACTAGAGTTGTGATTGGGAGGAATGTTGCCGATCTCGCGATCGACAGCATGGTAGGCCCCTTTGAACCTTCAGAAGTGGTTATTGAAGAAGGTAACGAATGCTTCATTGATGATAACGGGTGGATTGTAAACAAGAAGACGAATACGCTGTTTGGTGCAGCCAACATAAAAGAGTCGATAAAAGCAACCGCTATTGATAACCTTCCATCATACATTGAGGTCATCGGTCCGCATGCAGTCGCGGAGCGAAGAAATTTAACTCGAATCAATATCCCTTCCAGCGCAAAAGAGGTTCAGGAATCGGCATTTTGGTTATGCAAGAGTTTAAAAACAGTAAAACTGCCAGATGAACTACATACGCTTGGAGATTTTGCTTTTGCGAGCTGCGATTCATTGACGACAATCGAGTTGCCGACTAATCTGAGCAATATCGGCAACGGGGTGTTCAGCGGTTGTATCAAGCTAAACAGTCCGAATATCAAAGACACGTTGATTACTCGGATCAGCAATGATTGCTTCGGAGCCTGTTTCAGCATTCAAATGCTTGAACTGCCGGAATCGACGCAACGAATTGAAACACTTGCTTTTCGAATTTGCTACGATTTAAATACATTGATTATAAATTCAAGTGATTTGGTGATCGAGGAGAAAGCATTCGCAGACTGTGATAAGCTAAATCGAATCATCTTTACCAAAGGCACACCAAAGTCTTTTGCAGATAACTTGTTTGATGAAACGGAAAAGACCCCCGACGGAAAAAGCTATATCTCTAGTTCCTACGAAAGACGCGGCGAAATCATCCCCTACCCCACCCTATACTACACCGCGGCCTATGCCGACGAGTGGGCGCCAAACGGCGAAACGGAATGGAACGGCTACACGATTCAGCAGATTTCGCAGGAGGAGCTGGACTTGATACTCGCCGAGGCACGGGGAGAAGCGCTTCCCGCGGCTGTCAGTTCACCCGCACCAGCGGCGGTGCAGCAGGTTGAGACACCCGCACCGGAGAAGGCAAATGCGGAAGCCGCGCCTAAAACGGGCACCGAAGGAATCTTGCTTGCGGCAATCGGGCTTGCTGCGGCAGCGGTTGCTGCGTTGCTTGTGATCCGCTTGCGAAAGACAAAACAATCTGAAAAGCGTTGATCTTCACGATGGATTGACAAATAAAAAAGGGGCTGTCCGGAAACGATTCTAAAGAATCGCAACTTGGACAGCCCCTTGTTTCAAACATTCTTATTATTCAAACATGCTTACCGGATAAAGCTCGTCATGATCCGCGGCTCGTCTTCCGGCAGGGGGATGTTTCCCTTGCCCGCTTCGATGAGCTTGAGAAGCCACGCCATGCTACGGGCGTTCTTTACGAGCGTCTGCATGCCTTCTCCGTCTCCCGTGACCTCGCCCTTGTCCCGCCCGTAGGCGATCGTCCAATACTGCGACGGCGGAATCACCATCTGCGCGAGGTTGAGGTAGTTGTTGAGCTGGTGGGCGACGTCCACACCGCCCGCGCGGCGCACGACGGCGGCAGTTGTGCCGACCTTGAGCCGGAAGTATGGTGTGCTGCTATAGAACACCCGATCGAGGAAGGATTTCATCGTGCCGGGAATGCTTCCGTAATACGTCGGGCATCCAAGGATGAACCCGTCCGCCTCGCGCATCTTCTGCGCGACTTCATTCACGCAGTCGTCCTTGAATACACAGCGGTTATTTTCGGACGTTCTGCAATGCATGCAGGCGATGCAGCCGCGGACGCTCAGGTTGCCGATCTGGATCGTCTCGGTCTCGATTCCCTGTTTCTCCAGCTCGTCAGTCATTGCCTTGAGCGCCGTCGCCGTGTTGCCGTTGAAGCGGGGGCTTCCGTTGATCGCGATTATTTTCATACAATTCTCCTTGCCTGTCGTGTCTTTCGTGCCTTGTCAGTCCAGCGGAAACGGCGAAATCGCGTCTCCCTTGACCATATATGCTTCGCGCGCGAGCCGTGCCAGCGGCAGGTCGTTCATGCTGTCGGAATAGAATTGCTCAATCTGCGTCTCGGGGTACGCTTCGCGCATGCGGCGCACCTTCTCCTCGCCGTGGCAGTTGTTTCCTTCATATATGCCGGTCTCCGGCTCCACGCGGGAGGCAAGCATTTTAAGTCCCAGCCGCTTCATCAGCGGCTCTAAGAGAAACTCCGGCGAGGCGGAGATGATCAGGTCGTCCTCCCGCTTCTGCGCGAAGTACCAGTCCTTGAGGTTCTTGTCGTGCGTCAGCCAAAAGCGCTCGACCTCCTCGCGCACCTCCGGCACATGCCGCAGATACCGATAGAAGCGCTGTTTCACGCGCGTCTTGTCCGCAAGCCCAAGCAGCATCAACAAAAACCAGGGAGCTGCAGAGACCGCGCAGAGATAGATGCGTGGAAACTTACCCGCGCAATGGCGAAAGAAATCTACGCTGGAATCCCCGCGGTAGATCGTATTGTCAAAATCATAAACGTTTCTTTGCAAGCAGTGCCCTTTCCCGGGCAGCGGACAATCCGCGCCGGAAGAATTTCAGTTGGTCCTCGCGCGTCAGCAGACGCCGCATTCGCCCGGATCGTTCAGCACGAGCTCCGGCACTTTTTTCGGGTCGCCCGTGATGCAGGTCGCTCCGGCAGCTATGATCTCCTCCACCGAACGGAAGCCCCAGTTGACGGAGACGCAGCGCATGCCCGCGTTGTGGGCAAACTTCACGTCCACGTCCGAATCGCCGACATAGACGCATTCCTCCGGCTTGACACCGAAGAAATCCATGATGAAATACAGCACGTCCGGCGCAGGCTTGATGGCGAATTTGTCCATGCGCCCGAGCACGATGGAGAACAGATCCTTGGGATAGAGCGTCTCGACCACCTTGACCGTGTCCAAGTGCGGCTTGTTGCTCGCGATGGCGACCATTACGCCCGCGGCTTTGATCGCCTGCACCGCCTCGATCATGCCGTCGTAGGCATGCGAAAGATCAAGGCTGTGCTCCTTATAGTGCTCCCGATACAGCTGTAGCACGGTCTCCGCCTGATCCTTGTGTTCCGGCGGCACGGCGTGCTCGCACATATAGTTGACGCTGTGGCCGACGATTGCGGCAACGCGAGACTCGGACAGCGTCGGAAACCCGCAAGAAGCGAGCGCAAAGTTGAGGCTGTTTGTGAGGTCGTGCAGGGTGTTGACGAGCGTGCCGTCAAGGTCGAATACGCAGAGTTTTACCATGATTTTCCCAGACTTCTTTCCTATTCAAGTCGAACCGGTTCCGATTCGCAGTTTTCCATTGCCCGATCAGATTCCTGCGCCGAAGGCGCAAAACATCACAATCCCATCAATATCCCGAATTGGCCGAGGATGACCAGAAGCGTTCCAAAGAGCGACGCGCCGGGCTGTTTTTCCTTTTGAAACATCCGCGCAAAGAGCATCACGAACACGCTCGTGAGCACGCCGATCGGAGCAAGATAGCTCATGTCTCCGCGCAACGAAGAATAATGCGTCGCGGCAAAGCTGCCCGCGAGGAACGCCGCCGCAAACACCACGCCGAGCCACGCCCGCGGAGTAAAGAGCTTCAGCGTCAGCTGCTTTTTGCGCACAAACACGAAGACACAGAGAAACACCGCGGCAAACGACGCGCGCCAGAACTCGAACACGTTCGATTCGATCATCTCGCCGACGAGCCCGCGGCGCACCAGCTGCGAACCCACAGTTGCAAACAGCGCAATCAGCGCATAGACAAACCAAAGCTGGCTCTGAATCTGCTGCGTGCTGCTCTCGATAAACACGATGCCCAAGAGAATCAGCACCATGCAGCAGATCTTCCACAATCCCATCGGCGCGCCAAAGAGAAAATGGGAGGCCGCGAGCGTCACAAGCTGCGACACCAGAAACACGGGCATGACCTTGCTGACCTTGCCGCCGGTGAGCGCGGTAAACAGGCTCAGCCAGGTCAGCGCGGAGAGAAGGCCGCAGACTCCGATCCACAGAAGCTGCGCGGGTGTGATCATCACCGCGCGGGCGATGCCGCCGGTCAGTTGCAGCAGCACGGCGCAAAACGCCGCCAAAAACAGCGCGAACAACGCGGAGGCCGCGGAGGGATCCGCCCTTCTTGCGGCGCAGCGAATCCAGCTCGGCACGCCGCCAAGCAGGATCGTGCTGAGCAATGCCAGCGCCACCCAGATGAGCAAATTGCGGATCGCCAGCGGGTCCAAATCCATACGCGCCTCCAGTTCTTTCCGCAGGGTATTGTATCATACCTGACACCTTCTCACAACCGTTGCGGGCGTTTTCGCAGCCGCGCGGAACCCGGCCGAACGCGAATTAGCAGCCATTTGCGGGCGCAAAAAATCCGCGTTTTGCGCGCGAAATGGTCGGGATTGACGCGCAGCGCCGAAACACAGTAAAATGACCTAACGCACATAAAGAGAGGGTTTTACCATGAAATGCCCCAGATGTAAATCAGAGGATGTTTTGGTTCAGGCTGTCACGATCACCAAAGAAAAACGCAAGAAGGGTTTCCTCTACTGGCTTTTCATCGGCTGGTGGTGGGAAATCTTCGCCTGGGTGTTTCTCACGCTGCCGAAGCTGATCTTCGCGCTGTTTTCAAAGAAGACCAAGGTCGTCTCCAAGACGCACACCG
Organism: Clostridia bacterium; assembly: GCA_035561095.1. Taxonomy (GTDB): domain Bacteria; phylum Bacillota; class Clostridia; order Christensenellales; family CAG-138; genus UBA7703. Next base: position 5,267 of record DATMYE010000024.1, read on the forward strand.
AAGCGGTCTGCCAGAACTGCGGATACCGCTGGAAGGTATAGCCCGTTCCCGCCCGGCCTCCCGAAACGGAGGCCTTTTTTTATAGCGAAATCTGTACCGTCCGCATGCCCGGAAATGCTATACTAAGTACGATATCATAGTTTCTCGCGCGTCATTTTTTGCTCCGATGATCACCGCAATCGACTAAACAGCAGGAGGCAACCCTATGTGTGATACGCTTGGCGTGCTCCACGGCTCCTATGCGCTCTTCGGCAAAAACAGCGATCGCAGCCCCAACGAGGCGCAGGTCACCGAGCTCTACCCCGCGCGGATCTACGACGGCGGCGAGGTCGCCTGCACCTACCGGCTGATTCCGCAGGCGCGGGAGACGCTGCGTGTGTTGCTCTCGCGTCCGGTCTGGATGTGGGGCGCGGAGATCGGCGTCAACGAAGCGGGCGTCGCCATCGGCAACGAGGCGGTGTTCACCAAGGGGAAATACGGCGCACCGTCGCTGACGGGCATGGATTTATTGCGCCTCGCGCTGGAACGCGCGGAAAGCGCGGAGCGCGCGGTGAACGTGATCATCGAGCTACTCGAAACCTACGGCCAGGGCGGCAACTGCGGCTTTGACCATACGTTTAATTATGACAACGCATTCCTCGTCATGGACAAAGAAAAGCTCTTTGTGCTCGAAACCTGCCGCAAAAACTGGGTGGTGAAGAGCTATCCGCGCGCGTCCATCAGCAACCGGCTCAGCATCGGTTCGGACGGCGAGCGGTACGGCGGCGGGGTTTGCGACTTTGCAAAGACCTATTCCGACCCGCTGTACTCTTATTTCTCCGGCAGCAATCAGCGCAAAACCGCAAGCGGCTGCGCGCTGCCCACCGCGAAGACGGAAGTCGACCTCATGCGCGCGCTGAGGAGCCACAACGAGAACGTGAAGACTCCCTTTGCGGAAGGCTCTGTCTCCTCCTGCTGCATGCATTTTGGCGGCATGGTGGGCGATCACTCCACCGCGAGCATGGTCATCCGCCTCGACGACAGTGCACCGACCGTGTTCCTCACGGGAACGAGTACGCCCTGCGTCTCGCTCTACAAGCCCTACCGCTTCGGCAACCCCGCGCGTGGCCCCGTGGTCAAGCCGGAGGACGAGTCCGGCGCGCGCTACTGGCGCGAGGCCGAGCGCTTTCGCCGCGCATTGATCGGGAAAATCGTTCCCGCGGAGTTCTACGCCGAGCGCGACGCGCTGGAGCAGGGCTGGATGAAGGCTGTTTCGCAGGACGCAGCGGGCATGGACGAACTGTTCATCCGCGCGCTGATCGACGAAGCCGCGTTCTATGGCAAATACGATCCCGCGAAGTTTGCGATTGCTCCCGTGAAGAAAGCGTTCGCGAAGAACTGGGCGAAAAAGAATGCGGCGTTGGTTTTGCCGCGTGAAGAATCGAACAGCAACCCGTAAACAACAGGCGTTATTGCGCCGAATAATTAGGAGAAATCGCAAAGGCATGACAGACCCGAGACAACGGCTGGAAGAGGGCGTCCGCCATCTGGTGGACGAACGAAAGATCATCAGCGGCATCGCCGTTTCCTATGGCAACCGCACGCGCGGCGAGGCGTTTTCCCGCGGGAACCTCCGCGAGGTACGTCTGCAGGATGGCGCGTTCGTGCCGGATGCTGCACCGCTGCAAAACGACTCTGTCTTCGACCTCGCCTCCGTCACCAAGCTCTTTACCTGCATCGCGGTGCTGCAATTAATGGAGCGCGGCAAGCTCCGGCTGGATCAGACCGTCGGCAGCATCGATAAGCGATTCACGAACATTCAGGACGTGACCATCGAAGACCTGCTGTGCTTCCGCGCGCAGCTGCAGACCGCCGGACGCATGGACGCGGCATCCTCCGCCGACGAAGCGGAAGGGCTGCTGTTCCAGATTCGCCTTGGCCCGCCCGCGACGCGGAAATACTACACCGACATGGGCTCGATGGTGCTCAAATACATCGTCGAAACCGTCTCGGATACGCTCTTCTGGGACTATCTAAACGAGCGCATCGTCCTCCCGTTCGGCATGACGCGCACATTTGCCGAGGTGCCGGATTCACTCTTGCGCGAGACCGTGGACTGCAACTACGAGCGGCGGATCGTCAACGGCGCGTTCTGGCTGGACACCGCTTGCCCGCCGGGCACGGTGCACGACCCGAAGGCGCGGCTTTTAAACACCGCACGTCCAGCTCTCTGCGGACACGCGGGCGTGTTCGCAAGCCTCGACGACATGACAAAGCTCGCGCGCGGGCTGCTGGGTGACGCGCTGCTCAGCCGCAAAACCTTGCTCGAAATCGGCGTCAACCGCACGGGCGGCAGGCTGCCGGACGGCACGGATTCGCAGTATATGGGGTATCTTTGCTACTCCAAGCAGCCGGATCAGACCTTCAGCGAGGTGCCCGCATACTTCGGCAACAAGACCATCGCGCTCAACGGGTTCACCGGCAATCATTTTTCGGTCGATCCGGAGAAGAACCAGTTCATGATCCTCTTGGCAAACCGCATCCACAACCGCGCCACGACCGTCACCGGACGCGCCAACCCCGAGGACAAAACCGAGACTATCCTCTGGGACGACGGGCACACCTACATCGTCTCGCAGAATTTCGTCTATACGAAGGATAAGTTTTTAAAGAACCATATCGGGGATATTCTGAAGGGGTATTGATACAAAAAACGCTCAAACATAAATAAAAAACCTTGAACCTCCCCCCGGCGGTTCAAGGTTTTTTTGCGCACTGCGCCTCCGGCAGGATTTAGTCGCGCAGATAGGAGCAGAACTCCGCAAGCGCCTGCTTTGCCTCCGGCACAAACGCGTGCTGCATCACAAACACATGCCACATCCGCTTGTAAAGCCGCAGCTCTGCCTGCCCGACCAACTGATTCACGCGCTCCGCGAGCCGTTGCGCGTCGCTCAGGAACACGTCGTAGTCCGCGGCCTGAATCAACATCTTCGGCAACCCCGCCAGCGAGCCAAACAGCGGCGAAAGCTCCGGAATCGTCGCCGCGTTATCCCCGACGTAGTTCTTCGCGATTCCGAGCGGGTCCTCCAGCCGGAACGGATCTTTCGCGGCCTTGGTGCGGAAGCTCTCGCCCATGCCCGCCAGATCAAACACCGGCGTGAGGAACGCGCAGCGCTCCGGCATCGCCTCTCCGCTTCGGCGGAGCACCATCAGCGCGGAAAGCGCCAGCGCGCAGCCGGACGAATCCCCCGCGACGGCGATCTGCTCCGCGCGGTAGCCTTCCGTATGCTGCAACGCTTTATAGACCGCGATCGCGTCCTCCAACGCGGCAGGGAACGGATGCTCCGGCGCTAAGCGATAGTCCGGCAGCACGACATCCAACCCTGTCTGCGTCGCCAGCTGCGCCACAAACGCACGGTTCGCGGGATAGATGCCGAGGCAGAACCCGCCGCCGTGGAAATAGAGAACCACGCGCTCGCTCTTCCCCTTCGCGTGACGGAAGGTCTCGACCGTGACGCCGTTGCGCGTTGTCCGCTCCCAGACAATGCCTTCCGGCAACCCTTCCGCATCCGGAATCGCCTCCATGTTCTTCCGAATCTCCTCCAGCGGCTGATTCCACATATTCGATTTCTTGATCATCGCCCGCGTCATCGTCGCCTGAAAGCTGCCCATATTCTTCCCCTCCAAACAAAATACCGGGTTGTCTACCCGGTATTGATTCTAGGATAATTATTTATTCGGTTCATGACGAATCTTGCTGACTATACGGGCTTTACGATCGGCACCAGCATCCGCACCGCGCCATCCTTGAGATAATCGCTGCGATAGATATTCAGCATGCCAACGCCGTTGGGGTTGATTTCGGCTTCTTTGATCATGATCCATTTGTACAGATCGTCGATGAACACGTCGCTGATGTCGAACATGTCCCCGTAATACGTAAAATCGACGTACCAGCCGCCCGGCACAGAGAACGCGTCGAATCCCTCCAAGCCTGCTTCGCCCGCGGGCATTTTTCCGCAGAACACGTCGTATTCTCCGTTCTCCCTGCCGCCGCAACTCACGACCGTGTAGAACGCATCCTGCTTCAGGCCTAAATCTGTCGCTGAAGATGCAAGGAACGCTCCGTTTCGCTCCCGCAGCTCCCGCTCGAACGCTTCGGAGCTGGCATCCGCGCGCGTATACACGCCACAAAGCGGCATCTCGTCCAGAAAGACACACTCGCCCTTGAGCGCGAGCGTTCCGCGATAATTGATGATATCCCGCTCGACGAGCGAAGCCTTGGGTATCTCGCGCACGCGCGCGTTGCCTCGCCGCACTTCGGAGGGCGCGACACCGAACTGCTTTTTGAATGCGCGGCTGAAGACCTCCGGATACTCAAAGCCCAGATCGAGCGCGATATCGAGCACGGATTGATCGCTGGAAGCGATCTGCTCACTCGCGCGGGAGAGCTTTCTGCCGAGCACGTATTGCTTGAGCGTCATGCCGGAGACGGTCTTGAACATGCGGTTGAAGTGAAACTCCGAAATGCCCGCCTGCGCCGAAAGCGCGGCGAGCGGAAGGCTCTCCCCGATGTTGCACTCGATGTACTCGACGGTATCCTGAATCACGGACACGTAGAAATTCATAACGCACGCTCCGATCAAAGGATGATTCTGATCATATCACGCTTTTCCGTCTTTCGCAGCCGGAAAAAACGCAATCCGCCAAGCAAAAACCGGCGCGTTGGTACTAACGCGCCGGCTTTTGCTGCAAATGCGGGGGTTATTCCTCGGTCAGATTGTACTGTGCCGTCAGCCGCCGGGAGGCGCGCCGCTCGAACAGCAAATTCAGCGCAAGACCCAGGGTCACCAACACCCCGCCGATGATATTCTGTGTGGAGACCGCGCCGTCGATCAGTGCGTCCATGAGTACGCCCGTGAAGACCTGCCCCACGAACATCAGAAGTGTTATGTAAAGCTGCGGAATCTTCACGACCACGACGTTGCTCAGCCACACGGTGATGACGCCGATTGCGCCGCCGAGATAGGACCAGAAGTGCGGCGCAAACGTGAAGCCTAACCAGATCGGATCGTTCAACCCGAAGAAGAGGAACACAGGGATCGCGGTAACAAGCCCGCTGACATAGTTGAAAAACGTGCTGACATAGACGCTGGATGCATCCGCAAGCCGCGCGTTATAGGAGCGCGAGACCACGAGCAGTACGCCCGAAAGGAACACCGCAAGCACCGGAAGGAACGCAAATCCGCCGCCCATCATCCAGATGATGCCGCCGAGTACGAGCAAGAGTCCGGGAATCTGATAGAGGCGGAACGGATGCTTTTTCATGCCGAAGAGGCCGAACTGATCCGTCAGCACGCCCGCGATGCTCATGCCGAACAGTCCCACCGCAAGAATCGCGGAGACGCTGATCTTGCCGAACGCGAAGTTGGTGCTTGCCGTGGTTGCAACACCCAGCACGCCGCCGATATAGAAATACCACGGATGCCGTTTGGCAAAGGGCTTCTCTTTGCGGAAGAGGATGATCGCGCCGATGAGAATCAGGCCTACGATATGGATGATCACGACCGCGGAATACACGCCGTAGAACGTGGTCAAGCCGCCGTTGACGGTGATCATCACGGCGACGAGTATGCCGATCAATAAGGACAAAAGATAATACATGTGTTTCACTCCGGGTTTCTGGTTTCGCCGACTGCGCGACGTTACGCGCAATGCGCGTTGATTGACAACCTGAGTATAGTGCAACCGCTTGACGCAGCATATGACATATGTCACACTGTTGATAAAGTCATCAGGAGGAAACGATATGCAGAAACAGAAGCTGCCCGCGCAGTATGCGGGCGCGCTCGCGGAATACGCGCTGGACTGGCTGGATCTCTCCTCCGCGGTGCTGCTGAGATACGAGCGCTGCGAGTGGATTCTATTGGCCGAGCAGGAGATTTCGTATGTCTATATCTTGCTCTCCGGCAAGGCGAAAGTCTGCATGAGCGACGAAAGCGGCAGAAACCTGCTGTTATGCTACTATGTCTCCGAGGGCATCATGGGCGATGTGGAGCTGATGATGGGCCGCAGGGAGGCAATCTCCTCTGTGCAGGCGGTATCCCCCGTCACTTGCATCGGGCTTCCGCTGCACGTCTACGCGGAGGCGATGCTCGCGCACCTGCCGTTTGTGCTGCGCGCGGCAAGGGGGCTTTCTCTCAAGCTGCACGCGAGCGTTTCCAATACGACCGAGATCATCCTGCGCCCGTTTGAAACGCGGCTCTGTGAATACCTGCTGCAATCCGCGCAAAACGGCATCTTCTCCGAGCGGCTGATCGACGTGGCGGAGCAGCTCGGCGTGAGCTACCGCCATCTGCTGCGCTCGCTGAAAGTCCTCTGCGAGGCGGGGTTGCTTGCGAAGCGATCCGACGGGTATCATCTGCTGAACGAAGCGCGTCTGCGCGAAAAAGCCGCCGGATAACCGGTGGCTTATATCATTCTTTATGCGGGGTATTGAAATACCCCGCTTTTTTTATTTTGGTTTCACCGCCCGCGTGGCGAGAAATGTGGGGATGTTCATTTCGTGGAGTTTGCCGGCTCCGTTGACGTCCTCAAACAGGTGTGTGAGCACGAGCCCCGCCTTGAGTTGGCCGCCTACCTGCTCCTCGAAGGTGTGTGAAAACTGCACGCCGGAGTCGGTCCTTTCCAGCTCCTCCATCAACGCGGGATCGCTCACCGGATCGAACGGCAGGCTGTGGCACAGCTTGGTCTCATCCTCGTCGAAGATGTAGTTGATGCCGTTGTCCATGCCCGCGAGCAGCACGCCGCCGGGCTTTAGAATGCGGTAGCATTCGCGCCAGAGCGGCTCCCCCTCGCGGATATAGCAGTTGGAGACCGGATGCACGATGATATCGAACGATTCGTCCGCAAACGGCAGCGGCTTGGACATGTCCGCGCGTACGATGGTGATGCCGTATCCTTCGCGCTCGGAGACCATTCGCTCGCTCGCAAGCTGCCGCTCGGAATAGTCCAGCACGGTTCAGTCCGCGCCCGCCGCCGCAAACAAAGGCATTTGCTGGCCACCGCCGCACGCGAGGCCGAGGAGCTTCTTTCCCGCTAGGTCGGGAAACCAGTCCCGCGGGACAGGTTTTGTTGGCGTGAACACGATGCTCCAGTCGCCCGTTTTCGCCGCGAGAAACTGCTCATGCGTGATCGGCGTACCCCATTCCCAGCCGTTTTCGACCCAGCGGTCGACGGTTTTTGCGTTGATCTCCTGATTGTTCTCGCTCATATGATATTTCCCCCGTGTTTTGCTGTTGCACTTGATTAAATCCGTTCCGGCTCCTGCGGCTCGCGTTTTTTCAGATCCGCTTCCATCGCGCCGTAGAGCCCGCCGTCGGTGTGCTTTGTCGCGCCCGACGCGGGATGAAACGCGTCCGCGCGGCGAAGGTCGCCGTCCGTCTCGGGAATGCTGCCGAGGTTCAGCGCGCCGCGGTTGACGCAGCTATCGTACTTGCCCCGCTCCTTCGGCCTCGGCTCCGTACCGACGATGGCGAACACGCCGTAGGACGCAAGGATCATCAAAAGCGGCAGGCCCAGCGCGCGCGTGATCATCTGCCGGTCGCTGAACAGATGCGCAATCGCCCATGCAAGAAACACCCACAGCAGCAAGTCCCCCGCGCCGCCGCGACGGCGCAAAAGGCCGCCGATCCACGCAAAGAGGAAGATCGCCGCGATATAGAAAAAGTCCATCAGGCGAATCGCCGCGGCAAACGGCGCGAGCTTTGAGCCGAAGAACGCCGGAGACCCCGTCGCCGCGGCCAGCACGTCGTCCTTTTCCAGCCAGAGCGTGGAAAGGTTTGCATCAAGGCGAACCGGCTTGCCTACGACATTGTATCCCTGCTTGAGCGTGTTCCAGTTCAGCGAATCGAGGATTGCATCACCCTCCTTCACCTGCTGCGCGGCGCCCGCCGCGTTGACCGCGGAGAGATTGCCGTCCAGCATGCCGCGTGCCGCGGTATCCGCCGCAACCGCGCGCAGGGAGAAGAACACGGCGCAGAACGCGAGCGCGATCAGCACAAGGCGGAACGGCTCCTTTTCGATTTGAAAGGACGAAAGCAGCAGCACCACCCAGAACGCGCCGAACGCGAGCAGCACGATCCAGGCGGACGCGAGCGCCACGGCGCAAACGGCGAGCGCAAGGCCGCTGAGAAACGAAAACAGCATCGCGCGGCCGCGCCGGAGCGAGGAGAACGCGACGAGCGCAAACAGGATCGATAACAGCGCGGTCAGCAGCGCAATCTGCACGACCGGCTGATCCTGCGCGAGCACGATGTTCGCGGGATACAGCGCAAACAGCAGCCCGGCCGCGGGCGCGCTGCCGTCGTCAAACCTCCGCGCGATGAGATAGATCACGGCAGCCGAAAGCGCAGGAATCGCGCAAAACAGAATCGAAACAAGGTTCTCCGGAAGCACGGACGCGTATAAGTTCAGCCGACCAAACACATCCCCGCCGAACGCGGGCGCGCGCTCCGCCAGCAGCACAAACGCGCGCGGCAGCAGCGCAACCAGAAAGATGCCGACCGCCCAGAGCGCGGGCATGCGCTTCACGCGGCAGTTCGCCCAGCGAATCACGAAGATCGCGATCACGGCAAGCGCGGCATAGCCCAACACGAGCCAGCCAAACTGCGGCGTGGAGAAAAGCTCCCCGCGCAACAGATAGGCAAAGTGTTTGTAGCGTATGATGCTATATCCGATCAGCACGAGAAACACGACCGTGATGATCATCGACACCGCTCTGGCAAGACCTTGCCTGCCGCCGCGGTCAAAAAACAGACTGTTCGGGCGCATGCGCCGCTCCTTACTTGGGTCCGCTCACGGGACCGTATGGCTGTAGTATAGAGGATGTGACGTGGTTACGCAAACGTTGTCTCCGCGGCTTGTGTGCGCTAGTCACGCAGGGCTTTCCCCGCGCGAATTGCTTTTTTACCAAAGTCTCGTTATACTAATAAGTACTTTTTGAGTGATTCGTGGAGGTTATTTGTATGCATTCTGATATCGCAATCATCGGCGGCGGCCCGGCCGGGCTGACAGCCGGATTATATGCCGCGCGCGGCGGCGCAAGCGTCACCCTCTATGAAGAGCTCTTCCCCGGCGGACAGATTGCAAAGACGCCGCTGGTGGAAAACTATCCCGGTTTCCCGGACGGTGTGGTCGGCTACGAGGTCGGCTCGCTGATTCAGAAGCAGGCGGAGAAATTCGGCCTGAAGGTTGAATACGCAGGAGCCACCGGCCTCATTCTCGAAGAGAACCCCAAGCGCATTCTGCTGCCCGACCGCGAGGACACGGCAAAGGCCGTCATCCTCTGCATGGGCGCGCACGCGCGCTCCCTCGGCATCCCGCGCGAGGACGCGCTCACGGGTGCCGGCATCAGCTATTGCGCAACCTGCGACGGCGCGTTCTTTAAGGAAAAAGCGGTCGCGGTGGTCGGCGGCGGGGACACCGCTGTTTCCGACGCGCTGTATCTCTCGCGCTTCTGCACGAGCGTGACGCTGGTGCACCGCCGCGACGAATTCCGCGCGGCAGCCGTGCTGGTCGAAAAGGCCCGAACCGTGCCGAATATCCACTTCGCAACCTCCTGCGTGCCGCTGAGCCTCATCGGCGAACATTGCGTGGAAGGCCTCGAGATCATGGACCTCAAGACCTCCGTTCCGCGCACGCTGCCCGTTTCGGGCGTGTTCGTCGCGGTCGGCATCACGCCGCAGAGCGCGCTCGTCAAGGGCGTCGTCAACATGAACGAGGGCGGCAGCATCTTCACCGACGAACTGATGAAGACCAACATCCCCGGCGTCTACGCCGCGGGCGATATCCGCACCACACCGCTAAGACAGGTCATCACCGCCTGCGCGGACGGCGCGGTTGCCGCGACCAGCGCGCTGGAGTTCATCTCCTGCCACTAAGGCGGGCAATTTCCCCGCGCTGTGCGGAAAGCAGACGGACGAAACAGGAGAGGTAGATTTCATGGGTAGACTTTTTGGAACCGACGGCGTGCGCGGCATCGCAAACCGCGATCTCAGCTGCGAGCTTTCGTTCAAAATCGGCGCGGTCGGGGCGTTTGTGCTCACCAACGAGGTGCATTCCCCGCGCATCCTCGTCGGCATGGATACGAGAAAATCCGGAACCATGCTGGGCGCGGCACTTTCCGCGGGCATCTGCTCCGTCGGCGGCGATGTGCTGGACGTCGGCATCCTGCCCACGCCCGCGATGGCGTACCTCGTGCGCCTCTATGAGGCGGACGCAGCGGTGATGATCTCCGCTTCCCACAACACGATGGAATACAACGGCATCAAATGGTTCGACAAGAACGGGTTGAAACTCTCAGACGAGATCGAAGACCGCATCGAATCCATCATCCAGGGCGGCGAGGAGCTGCCGCGCCCCGAAGGGCGCGATGTCGGACGCGTGATCTCCGCCGTCCGCGCGCGGAAGGACTACTGCGATTATCTCGTCGAGCAGTCGGAGTATCGATTTGAGGGTCTTCGGATCGTGCTCGACTGCGCGCACGGCGCGGCATCGTTCATCGCAAAAGAGGTGTTCGAGCGGCTCGGCGCGGAGGTCATCGCAAAATCCTGCGCACCCGACGGCATCAACATCAACGACCTCTGCGGCAGCACGCACCCGGAACACCTGCAGGAGATGGTGGTCAACTACGGCGCGGACCTCGGCTTTGCGTTCGACGGAGACGCCGACCGGCTGATCTCCTGCGACGAATACGGCAATATCGTAGACGGCGATCAGGCCATGGGCATCCTCGCCCTCCACATGCACAGCAAGGGCACGCTGGTCAAGGACACGCTGGTGCTGACCGTGATGAGTAATCTCGGATTGAAAAACGCCCTCAAGGAAGCGGGCATCAGCATCGTCGAAACCAAAGTCGGCGACCGTTATGTGCTCGAGAGCATGCTCGCCAACGGCTACTCCATCGGCGGAGAGCAGAGCGGGCACATCATACAGCTCGCGAAAAACACCACCGGAGACGGCATCATGAGCGCGATTGCGCTGCTGGGCGTCGTCTCGGAGACGAAAAAGAGACTCAGCAAGCTCGCGGCACGCATTCCGCAGTACCCGCAGGTGCTGGTCAACGTCATCGTTGAAAACGAGAAAAAGGCGGAAGCCCTCGCGGACGAGGAAATGGCGAAGCTGACGAAGGAAATCGAGGACAAGCTCGGCAAAAACGGGCGCGTGCTCATCCGCGCCAGCGGCACGGAGCCGCTCGTGCGCATCATGATCGAAGGGCAGGACGAGCAGTCCATCCTCGACCAGGCGCTGTCGCTCGCGCACATCATCGTGCGCAAATATAACGGAAAGATTCGTACGTAATATTGTTTATCGAAACGATTTCGGCGGAACGGATAAGAAAGATGATGTTCAAATGCTGACACGAGCACAGAAAACCGAAGCGCTTGCGATCTTAGCCGCGACGTATCCCGACGCGAAACCCGCGCTGGACTTCCATTCGCCGTTTGAGCTGCTGGTTGCGACCATCCTCTCCGCGCAGAGCACGGACGTGATGGTCAACAAGTGCACGGCAGAGCTGTTCCCTGTCGCAAACACGCCGGAGCAGATTGCCGCGATGACGGAGGAAGAACTCTTCCCGTACATCAAGCGCTGCGGCTTTTTCAACACGAAAGGGCGGCATATCCTCGAGACCGCGCGCATCCTCGTTTCGCAGTACGGAGGTCAGGTGCCCGCGAGCATCGAAACCCTGCAAACCCTGCCGGGCGTCGGCAAGAAGACCGCAAACGTGGTCGCGAGCAACGCCTTTGGCATCCCCGCCATCGCGGTGGATACGCACGTGTTCCGCGTCAGCAACCGCATCGGACTTGCGGATGCCAAAAACGTAGAAAAGACCGAGGAGCAGCTGCAAAAAGCGATTCCCCGCGAACACTGGACGCAGGCGCACCACTGGCTGATCTATCACGGCAGGCAGATCTGCGACGCGCGAAAGCCGAAGTGCGATATCTGCCCGTTAAACCACCTCTGCCTCTATGCAGTCGGCGACAGGCAGCCCGCGAAAAAAACCGCCGCGAAGAAAAGCGCAGCAAGTAAAACCAAAACAAATAGAACCAGCAAGAAAGATTAGGTAACACCATGCAGTTTGTCGATAAAGCGCGCATCGTCGTCAAGGCCGGCAACGGCGGAGACGGTCATGCCTCCTTCCACCGTGAAAAATATGTGCAGATGGGCGGGCCGGACGGCGGAGACGGCGGACGCGGCGGAGACCTCGTGTTCTTTGCCGATCCGCAGATGTCCACGCTGCTGGACTTCAAGTTCCAGCGCTTCTACCGCGCGGATAACGGCGGCGCAGGCGGGTCTGCGCTCTGCACAGGCAAAAACGCCAAGCCGCTGGTGATCCGTGTGCCGGTCGGCACCATCGTACGGGACGTCGAGAGCGGCGCCATCCTCGCGGACATGAGCGAAGGCAACAAGGAGCGCATCATCCTGCACGGCGGACGCGGCGGCAAGGGCAACGCGCGCTTTGCGACCGCGACGCATCAGGCGCCGCGCTTCTCGCAGCCGGGCATCAAGACCGCGGAATACGAGGTCGAGCTGGAGCTCAAGTCCATCGCGGACGTCGGGCTCGTGGGTCTGCCCTCCGTCGGAAAATCGACCATTCTCTCCGTGCTCACGGCGGCAAAGCCGAAGATTGCGGCATATCATTTCACCACGCTTTCCCCGAACCTCGGCGTCGCATCCCGCCACAACCGCTCGTTCGTGCTCGCGGATATTCCGGGGCTGATCGAGGGCGCGGCGGAAGGCGCGGGCCTCGGGCACGATTTCTTGCGGCACATTGAGCGCACACGCATGCTCATCCACGTGCTGGATATCGGCGGAAGCGAGATGCGCGATCCCGTGGAAGATTATCAGAAGATCAACGATGAGCTAAGCAAGTTTTCGCCATTGCTCGGCGAGATTCCGCAGCTCGTCGCGGCGAATAAAACCGACCTGCCGGAGGCGGAAGAAAACCTCGCGCGGTTTATGAAAGCCTATCCGAACGCGGAAGTATTTCCCGTTTCGGCGGCGACCGTGCAGGGCTTTGAAGCGCTTTTGGATCGCGTCGTGCAGGTGCTGGATACCCTCCCACCCGTGCTGCGGTATGAGGAGACCGATCTTGCGGAGATGACCGGCTATGAAAGCGGGTTCCACATCAAGCGCGGCGACGACGGCGTGTTCGACGTCACCGGCGGCGAGATTGAAAAACTGCTCGACTCCACCAATCCGGACGACGAGCTCTCCATGCGCCGTTTCCAGCAGTTGTTGGTCAAAAACGGCATCATCGCGGCGCTCCGCGAAATGGGCGCAAAGCACGGCGACAGCATTCGCCTCGGCGAGTGGGAGTTCGACTTCGTCGATTAACCGCTTGCCCGCAGACGGCTGCCGCAGCACACACAGACAAGAGCATCTATGCTCGGAAAGGCGGTATCCGCAATGGAACAGAAAGAACGCATCCGCATCACGATCGAGACGACGGTTCCCGTTTCACCGGAACTTGCGTGGGAATATTGGACAAAACCCGCACACATCATACAGTGGAACCAGGCCTCGGAGGACTGGCACACACCCCGCGCGGAGAATGACGTCCGCGTAGGCGGCAAATTCTCCTCCCGCATGGAGTCGAAAGACGGCAAATACGGCTTCGACTTCTGGGGCATCTATGACGCCGTGGAACCCTACCGCATGCTCAACTCCACCCTCGGCGACGACCGCAAGGTCTTCGCGACGTTTGAGCCCGTCGCCTCCGGCACGCACATCGTCGAAACGTTTGAAGCGGAGGGTGAAAACTCCGTCGAACTCCAGCGGCAAGGCTGGCAGGCGATTATGGATAGTTATCGGAGATATGTGGAGAAGCAATAACGAATCAACGCAAGTAAAAGCCCGCCTGTCGGCGGGCTTTTTGTGTGCATTGATATTTCATTTATCGGCGAGAAATATACTTCTTATTCCGGATTTCATAGCGTTTCTTACCGATACCGGCAAGAAAGTTGCGCTTTTCTGTGTTGTTTTAACCGTTTCTTGCCGATAGCGGCAAAAATTTTGGCTATCTCGCGGTCAATCCGGCGTGTTCTGCTCCCGCCGGATCAGCGCCTGCGCGATCTCAAACGCGCGCAATCTCCGCACGGCGAGGGTATGCTGCGGCGTGCCTGCGGCAAACTTCGGCAGGATGGATTCCACGCGGGTTGCGGCAAACGCGAAGGCGTCCCGCGCTTGCGCAAGGGATTCCGCGGAACATTCCGGCAGCTCCTGCGGCTCACCAAGCTCCTGCGCGATGAGCGCGAGTACAAGCGAATACGCCGCGATGCCGCGCGCGGTCAGGCGCTGCTGCGCGGAACCTTCCTTTAACTTGAGGATCGCCTTCTCGCTTTTCATCCGCGTGGAGTCAATCGCCCGCGCGGCTTCGCGCAATTCCAACTCTGAAAAGGGGCTTACCATAGGCTCCTCCGTAAAAAACGTCGAAATAAAAGAATCTTATGTGAGTTTGTCATCATCATATTGTATTTTGAGGCGTATAATCAAGTTATCACAACGATGGAGGTGCTTGTATGAACATAGATTATAAAGCGACAGCATACGCAACCGGCGGGCGTGACGGACACGTCAAGGTGGAGAACAGCCCGATCGATTTTGAAATGGCGCTGCCTGCCGCCATGGGCGGCAAGAAGCTCGAAGGCGTCAACCCCGAGCAGCTCTTTGCGGCGGGATATGCCGCGTGCTTTGGCAGCGCGCTGCAGCACGCAATCCGCGTCCGCAGGCTGAATCTGCCCGCGCCGGATGTGCAGGCCACCGTCGGCATCGGCCGCAACGAAGCGCGCAACTTCCAGCTGGAGGTTAACCTGCTTGCCATCATCGATACGGACGACGCGGCGCTTGCCGAGGCGCTCACGCAGGAAGCGCATCAGGTTTGCCCGTATTCCCACGCGACGCGCGGCAACATCACGGTCAATCTTTCCTCCCGCACCCGCTCATAACCTCTTCGCGTAACTCGCGTGACAAAAAGGCTGTCCAACCGGACAGCCCTTTTTAATTACTTCTTCTCTTCCGCGGCGAGCCTGCGTCCCATCAGAACACCCATGACGGAGGCCATCATGAGTCCACGCGTCCAACCGCTGGAATCGCCCAGCGTGTAGAATCCTTGAATGTTGGTGGTGAAGGTTTCGTCCATCTTCACGCGGTTAGAATAGAACTTCAGTTCCGGCGAGTAGAGCAGAGTCTCCGCCGCGGCAAAACCGGGCACGACCTGATCGACCGCCTGGATGAAGTTGATGATGTTCGTCATCGCGCGATACGGCATCGCAGCCGTGATATCCCCCGCGACCGCGTCCGGCAGGGTCGGCACCACGTTGGAGAACGAAAGCTCCCGCTGCCAGGTGCGCTTGCCGTCGAGGATGTCGCCGTATCTCTGCACGAGGATGTGTCCCGCGCCCAGCATGTTGGTCAGTTCGCCGACCTTTTGCGCGTAGGCGATCGGCTGATCGAACGGCACGTTGAAGTTGTGCGAGCAGAGGATTGCGAGGTTCGTGTTGTTGGACTTTTTCTCTTTATACGCGTGACCGTTGACCACAGCGAGGTCGTTGTCGTAGTTCTCCTGGCTGACGAAGCCGCCGGGGTTCTGGCAGAAGGTACGAACCTTGTTGCGGAACGGCTGCGGATAGCCGATGAGCTTGCTCTCGTAGAGCACCTCGTTGACGGTCTCCATGACCTCGTTTCGCACCTCGACGCGCACGCCGATATCGACCGTGCCCGGCTGGTGTGCGATGCTGTGCTCCGCGCAGATGTTCTCCAGCCAGTCCGCTCCGCGGCGGCCGGTTGCGATGACGACCGTCTTTGCAAAGAGCTCATAGCCCTGCTTGCCGTCGTTGACCAGGACGCCCTTGCAGACGTTGTTTTCGAGGATCAGGTTTTCGCAGGCGTGCCCAAAGAGCATCTCCACGCCGTTTTGCAGCAAATACTGCTCGATGGCATAGTAGATGTCCTGCGCCTTTTCGGTGCCAAGGTGGCGAATCGGGCAATCGACGAGCTTTAAACCCGCCTGAATCGCACGGCGGCGGATCTCCTTGACGGCGGTGGAGTTGTTGATGCCCTCGATGTGGTCGTCCGCGCCGAACTCGAGATAGATGCCGTCGGTATAATCGATCGCAGCCTGTGCCTTGTCGGGCCCGATCAGGTTCGGCAGATCGCCGCCGACTTCAAACGAGAGCGAAAGCTTGCCGTCCGAAAACGCGCCCGCGCCGGAGAAACCGGTGGTGATATGGCAGTAAGGTTTGCAGTTAACGCAGCGGCCTGTGATGGCCTTCGGGCAGCGGCGCTGTTCCACCGCGAGGCCTTTTTCCACGATGATGATGCGCTGTTTCGAGCCGCGCTTGATCATCTCGAGTGCAGTGAAAATGCCCGAAGGGCCTGCGCCAACGATCACAACGTCTGTCTGCATGTGTGTTCCTCCCAAATCAGTTTCCGGTGCTGTGTGTTCCAATTTTTCGGCATACGGCGGGCGGACTCGCCCGCGTTCTGTGCCAACCAACAAAGTAATATATTTACCAGAAAATAACCGTTTTGTCAAATAAAACCTGCGCGGGCACGCGCTGTTACACCCGCTCTTTTCAGGGAATAGAAAGCATGTTATAATAATCTATCTTGTATATGGGAGCGCCTCAGGCATGCAGCTATCAGAATTGGTCCGCCGCATCCGCAGCGGTGAAAAAGAAGCCGTCAAGGAGCTCGTTGCAACATACGGCAGCGCGGTCTTCCAGCGCGCCTTTGAGCGCACGGGAGACAAAGACCTCGCGCGCGAAGCAGCCCGCCAGACATTCGGGCAGTTTGTCGCGATCGTGCAGCAGCAGCCGGAAGACGACGGCTGGAACCTCTGGTTCGGCGATTTGATCGAGAGAAATATCTCCACCTATTCGCAAATCAGCACCGATATGCGCACCATCGAGAGCGAACTGGATCACGAGATTACGGGCAACATGCCTGTTTCTTCCATCATGCGCCCGCAGGTCGCAAAGCAACCGGAAGCGCCCGCCTGGGAAGAAGAAGCGGAACCGGCACCCGCTGCTCCCTCGAGAAAAGACGAGCCCGATCCGCTCGCCTGGCGCTCGGAACTCGACCCGATGCAGACCCGCGCCACGGAAAAGCCGGAGCGCATCGAGCGCGTGCAGAAACGCGAACCGCGCCAGAAGAAGGAAAGCGTACGGGACGAAATCTATGACGAGTCCTATCAGAAAAAAGCGAAACGCAGCCGCGGACACGGCGTCTCGATCTTCCTCTTGATCATCGTGAGCCTCCTGCTGCTCTGGATCGTCGCGGGTGTTGCGATGACGCTGCAATGGATTCCGTTCTACGACCTCGGCTTCAGCTGGTTTAACCAGCACGTATTCAAGCTCTTCTAATCATCAACGAATTTACGCAAAAAAAGATCGGGCACGCCCGATCTTTTCTGTTTCTTTATTTCTCTTCCGGCTTTTTCCGGTACAGAACGAATTTTCTGCCGATGCTCTGGATGACTTCTGCGCCCAGCGCCTCGGCGAGCGTGCCCGCCGCGTCCTTGGTAGAAAGGGTGCTCGTCTCGAGCACGGCGAGCTTGATCAGCTCCCGCTTGGTGAGCGCTTCGTCCACCGTCTTGATCAGGTTCTCTCCGATGTCTTCTTTGCCGATCTGGAAAATCGGCTTCAGCGTATTTGCAAGCTTGCGGTATTCCGCGCGCTCCGCTCCGTTCATAGTCTACTATCTCCTCTCCCGCGTTATGCGGGTCTGTTTTTTATTTGAGCGCTTGATTATAACACGGGTTTTCCAAAAAAGCGAGAAGATCCGCGGAAAATTGCGCCTCTATCGCGCTTAGATGATCGGAGAGAGGAACCCGCCGCCGGGCAGCATGAACGACTGGCTGTTCAGGTACGCGTTCTCCGCTGCGTTAGAATCATAGTAGAGGTTGAAGCCGTTGGACTCGATGTTCGCATGCGTCAGATCCGCGTTGACGAGCACGGAAAGATACGTCTCCGCCGTCAGGATAAGCTTGCTCGACGCATCCAAATAGACCGACGCCCGCGCGGGCAGCAGTCCGCCGAGCGCACCGGTGAATGAAGCGCCGTTACTCAAGCGCAGTTCCAGCGACGATTCCTCCGCAAAGGTTGACATCGCGGAGACAGTCGTATTGTCCAGCGTCAGGAAGTTTGCGCCCGCGTCGATGCGCAGCACATCCCCGCTCTTGGAGGAGAGCGTCACACCGCTGAGCGTGAGCCGCCCGCCGAGCAGGAGGATGCTGGCAGAATCCGCGCCCTCGGTCGAGAGCATTCCCCCGGTGATCACAGCGCTTGCGTCCTCGCGCACGAGGATTGCAGGCGAGGATGCGCCGGAAGAGTAGACGGAGGTATCCGTCGCCGCGAGCTGCGTGCCTTCGCCGGAGACGGCGATCCCGACCGCGCCGAGGCCGTTGGTGGTGATGTTGCTCTGGTTCAGCGTCAGCTGCCCTTTGGAGATGACCGCGACGGCAGCGTTGTTTCCGGTGGTGTAATCGCCCGTTGCGTCGCCGCTTTTGTTGATGTCCGCGCTGGTCATGGTCAGAATCCCCATGCGCTCCACGAGGATCGCGTTGACATCCGCCGTGTCGGAAGCGTACGACTCATTGTCCGAGGTCTCCGTCGTGCTGTCAACCGTATAGAGGCTGCTGTGGTCGGCGGCGGCTGTTTCCGCCTGCGGCTCGGAGCCGATGACCACCGGCTCCTGCGCGGTGTCTTCCACGGCGTCCTTCACCGGAGACTTGCCGCAGCCTGCGGCGAACAGCACGATAAGAATCATCGCGATCGGAAGAACGCGCTTGAAAAGATGTTGCTTCATATCGGATTCACTCCTTGTGTATGATGCTCTGAAGTTGTGTGCGTTTCCAGATAGAATCACACGTTATGATCTTATGAAATACTTGTGTCGGGCGCATGACGCCTGTATGAATGTTCTGTCAAAAAAAGACCCGCGTTTACTTGCGCGGGTCTTTGGGGCTCGGCTTGTTTACGCGTATTTCGCTTCGAGGCGTCTGCGAATCTCGCGGATGAACGCGATGCTGGTGACAGCTTGGGGCGTGATGCCCTCGCAAAGACCCACAAGGTCCTTGGTCATGATGCCCGCGTCGAGCGTTTCGATAGACGCTTCCTCAAGCTTTTTGCCGAACGCGGTCAGCTCCGGCAGCTTGTCCAGCTCGCCGCGCTTCTGGAACGCGCCGCTCCAGGCGAAGATGGTCGCCATGGGGTTGGTGCTGGTCTCTTCGCCCTGCAGATATTTATAGTAGTGGCGGGTGACGGTGCCGTGCGCGGCTTCGTACTCAAAGTTGCCTTCGGGCGAAACCAGCACGCTCGTCATCATCGCAAGACTGCCGAACGCCGTGCTGACCATGTCGCTCATCACGTCGCCGTCGTAGTTCTTGCACGCCCAGATGTAGCCACCCTCGGAGCGGATCACGCGCGCGACCGCGTCGTCGATCAGCGTATAGAAATAGGTAAGACCCATCTCTTCAAACTTCGCCTTGTATTCCGCTTCGTAGATCTCTTCGAAGATATCTTTGAAGGTGTGGTCATAGATCTTGCTGATCGTATCCTTGGTGGAGAACCAGACATCCTGCTTGGTGCTCAGCGCGTATTGGAAGCAGCTGTGCGCAAAGGAGCGGATGGAGGTGTCCTTGTTGCTCATGCCCTGAATCACGCCCGGGCACTCGAAATCGTAGATGGTCTTGCGGAAAGATGCGCCGTTTTCGCCCGTGAACACGAGCTCCGCCTTGCCCTTTTCCGGCACGCGGTATTCGGTTGCGCGGTAGACGTCGCCATAGGCGTGACGCGCGATGGTGATCGGCTTTTTCCACGTCTTGACCACAGGCTTCACGCTGTCGATGAGGATCGGCGCGCGGAAGACGGTTCCGTCGAGAATCGCGCGGATGGTGCCGTTCGGGCTTTTCCACATCTCGCTCAGGTTATATTCCTGCACGCGCTGGGCGTTGGGCGTGATGGTTGCGCACTTGACGCCAACGCCGTATTTTTTGATCGCGTTCGCGGCATCCGTGGTGATCTGATCCTTCGTCTTTTCGCGCTCCGGCAGTCCCAGATCGTAGTACTCCGCCTTGAGATCGACGAACGGCAGAATCAGCTCTTCCTTGATCTGCTGCCAGAGGATGCGGGTCATCTCGTCTCCGTCCATCTCGACGAGCGGGGTTTTCATCTTGATCAAATCCATATCCGTTTCCTTTCGGCTTGTGGTTTTGGTTGTTGGTGATTCACCAAATTGCGTCGTCGCAATTTATGTCGGCTGTGAATCGTGTTCCGGCCTACTTGCCCGCATGCGCGGCGTAGTAGTTCATCAGGCACCCTTCGAGCAGGATCTCGCGCTCGTCGTCCGTCAGCGGCGGGAGGTTGAGCGTGATGCTGTCGGTCGTGCCGTCCTTTTTAATCACGGTGACGGCAAGCGTGTCCTTCTGCTGTTCGATGGCCTCGCGCACGTTCGACACGAAGACATGGTCGCCCACCTCGTACGGGAAGCTTGCGCCCGCGGGAAGCGTGAACGGCAGAATGCCCCAGTTGATGCAGTTGCTGCGGTAGCGCTTGGTCGCGTATTCATAGCAGATGTTGGCCGAGCCGCCAAGCACGCGCTGGCTGGAGGCTGCCTGCTCGCGCGCGCTGCCGTCGCCGGGTTTGTTGGCGAACACGCAAGAGCCGTAGGCAGTGTTTTTCAGCAGCTTGTCCGCGTCGCCGACTTTGCCGAGCAGAGACTTCAGCGCGTCGGAGGCGTTCCCTTCCCTGCGCGCGGCTTCCGCTTTGGCAACCGCCTTGCTGCGGCCGACGTAGTCGGGCGCGCGGCGGGAAAGCGTGAACTCCGCGAGACGGAGCGGATTGCTGCGATAGGAGCTGGTTTCGCCGGAGGGGATCAGCTCGTCTGTGGTGGTCACGGGATCGCGAATCACGGCGCTCAGCTCGACAAGCATGTTGTCCGTGAGCGGGTAAATCTTCGGCCAGTCGGCGATGTTCGGCCCGAACACGAGCTCCACGGTGGGATCGGGTTTGCCGAAGCCGTTGTAGCAGCGCTTTTCATAGCTGGAGCGGTCGTAGCGGTAGCGGATGCGGCGCTTCCGGTACACCACGTCGGTCGCGGGCGTGAGCCTGCCGCCGTTCGCCGCGGTCGCCGCGATGCTCCGCGCGTCCATCAGCGCGACATAGGAGAGCTGGCCTTCGCCGGGCTTAGATCCTTCGCGGTTGGGAAAATTGCGCGTGGTGTGGCGGATCGAAAACCCGTTGTTGGCGGGCACGTCTCCCGCGCCGAAGCACGGGCCGCAGAAGCTGGGCTTCATGACCGCGCCCGCGCGCACGAGCTTCTCTGTGGCCTCCGCTCTGGTGAGCGCGAGGCTGACCGGCACACTCGTGGGATAGACGGAGAGCGAAAACTCGCCGTTGCCTGTCGAGCCGCCCTCGAGAATCTCGCTGGCTTCGAGGATGTTGTCAAACAAACCGCCCGCACAGCCCGCGATGATGCCCTGATCGGCATAGACGCCGTCGGGCTTGATCTTGCTCTTAAGATCGAGCGTGACCTTCGGGAAGGTCGCCTTTGCTTCCTCCTCGACTTTGCCCAGCAGCTCGTCCGCGCGCTCGATGAACTCGCGGATGGGATAGGCGTTGCTCGGATGGAACGGCAGCGCGATCATGCACTCGACCTTGTCCAGCTCGATGGTGATCATGCTGTCATAGTAGGCGCCCTCTTCCGGCGCGAGCTTAGCGTAGGCCTCCGGTCGTCCGTGCGCGCGGAAGAACTCCGCGGTCTCGCTGTCGGTCTCCCAGATGGAGCTTAGGCACGTGGTCTCCGTGGTCATGACGTCCACGCCGTTGCGGTAGTCCGCGGAGAGGTTCTTGATCCCCGGTCCCACGAACTCCAGAATCTTGTTTTTCGCGCGGTTTTCCGCAAACGCTTCCTTGACGAGCGCGAGCGCTACGTCATGCGGGCCGACGCCGCGGCGGGGCTTGCCGGTGACATAGCAGAGCACGACCTCGGGCGCCGCGATATCGTAGGTGTTTTTCAAAAGCTGCTTGACCAGCTCCGGCCCGCCTTCGCCGACCGCGAGCGTGCCCAGCGCGCCATATCGCGTGTGGCTGTCCGAGCCCAAGATCATCCGACCGCAGCCCGCGAGCTCTTCGCGCGCGTAGCTGTGGATGACGCTGAGATTCGCCGGC
The DNA here is from genome assembly GCA_035561095.1 of Clostridia bacterium. Lineage (GTDB taxonomy): Bacteria > Bacillota > Clostridia > Christensenellales > CAG-138 > UBA7703. The sequence goes on from DATMYE010000024.1 coordinate 27,478, forward strand.
ACATAGATGCCGCCGTACTTTTTAGCGGCGGAGAGGCCGAAGACGTGGTCGTCCTCGTTGATCGTGCCACCGACGGCGCAGAGGCTGTTGTGGCAGTTGGTCATCGCATACGGAACGGGGAACTCGGTGAGTCCGCTTGCGCGCGCGGTTTGCACGATGCCGACATAGGTGATGTCGTGCGAAATCAGCGCGTCAAACCGGAGGCGCAGCTTCTCCATGTCGCCGGAAACATTATGCGCGCGCAGGATGGAATACGCGATGGTCTTTTCGCGCGCGGCTGCCTTATCCTTGCCGGCGGTGTGCGGCCTGCCGTTATGCAGGGTCACCGGATGGTCATGATAGCGAATCATTGGCTCCTCCTTGATGATCGTACCGTGGTGAATTCAGTTGGTGAAAGGGGATTCGGGCGGAATCTTCCACGTATAAAATTGTACCATGCCTTCCCGCGCAAGAAAAGCCGAAACAAGGGTATATTATCGCGATCTGTGTGAAAAAAATCGGGCAGGGAGAATCCGCGATCTTACTCTTGACAGGGGTTTGACGGACGGTTATAATACACCATGTGCCGCCGAAAAGCGGCCTACAAAACAGCATATGGCGGCGTAGCTCAGCTGGCTAGAGCATTCGGTTCATACCCGGAGTGTCATCTGTTCGAATCAGATCGCCGCTACCAAAAAAGCCCCGACATCGGGGCTTTTTTCTATTTCCACTCTCGTACAATCACGTACGATAATGCGGGTTTTCTTGCCCCTTTCTTGCCAATTTCTTGCCCAGAATGAGGTCAAAAAACGCTTTGCATCATAGTTTCGCGAGCTTTTTCAATATTTTATAATCCGTATCTTGTTAAAAATTCGTGCTCCGAGAATAGAATCCACTTTAGATAGATTCAATTTGATCTACTAAATTCTCCAATGCTACTCTTCACGGTTCATGTTTCTATTGAAGATAAACCCAAATGGGACTCAGCCGTTCCAATAATATCAAAGTGTATCCGGATGAACTCATAAAGATAGTTATCTATTTAATTCTCATTGGGCTGATTATCTGAAAACGTTGCTTCAAGCATATATTTGATTCGGCAAAAAACATTCACCAGCGTTACCATTCTATTGTGTGGTAATTCACAAACTGCTATAATCACCTAAATAGCAAAGTATATAATACTATTAAACATATCTCGATATATCGCCTCTAGTAAGGAAGGATGGTGCATTGTGAAAGAATTTCTAGAAAGAGTTATCGCAATAATCGAGAGCTTTTCACCTTACGTAAGTTTGTCTCTCTATGTTATTGCTGTTGGGTCGATATTTTTTGGAGATAAACTTAAGCGTTTCTTTCGCAATAGAGAACTTTCAAGGCTACTATCCATAAACAAGAAAAAAGAAATAGAAGTTTTCATTCCTGTCAGGAACGGTAAACTAACAAACGTCATAAATGAGTATGGCAATACATTCGATATGAGTAATAGTTACAATTACGCAAAATTCGAGGAAGTCAGCGCAATAATCGAAATAACTGCCATTCTAAAGTCTCTTGAGATAAATGTGAACATTTGTTCATACTATGATCTTAAGCAGGGAAAATATGGGAATGATAAGTTTTTGTTGGGTAAGAACTCATCAAACGGTTATACATTCAATTGCTTCTCCACATACTTCCCAGACATAAAGTTTGGAAGCACAAGCGAGTCATATAATCGAATTGGAAACGCACATCTGAGGAACATAAAGGTTGTAAATGATAACAATCCGAGAATTATATATTATCCCAACGGTGAGTTTCATTATGATCTGGATTATGTTGCACTGGTTAAATTAGGAAGAAAATTCTGGGATGATGAGGAACACGGTGTTGTTCATATGTGCTTTGGAGATTTGGAAAACTCGTCTTACCAAGCATTACGTAGTTACTCTGAACATATTCATAAATTATACAAGATATTGAAAAAACACCATGACAGTTACTTTTTAATTATTAATGTTCGACAGAATAATGAACCGGATTTTTCGGAGTATATCGATCTTACACATGTACTATTCAATCCGGATGGTAGTCTTCGAAAAAAACCTGCAAACTAACCAATATCAAATTGATTCGAGGTGTACGATGAACGTTCTCGGTTGCGCTGTTGCATTTGGTATGGGTCCTACTGGAAAACTATCTTCCATCATTTCGGAGTCTCAAGATATTAACTGGTTCTTGTCAGGTGATCAGTTGGAACTAGGTATTTTTACTAGCCCTGTGAATTATCTTTGGACGAAAGATCCGGATGAGATTAGTAAGTATATAATTAAAAATAGTATCACAGCAGCTGTGTGCGTACTGGATATGACCATGGCAAGAATTCTAATGAATTTGAAGGTAAGAGTCATTTTCGTTGATAGTTTACCATTCATGTGGACAGCAAACGACAATTTGCCAACTGAAGTGTCCGTTTATTGTGCACAACGTTCTTCAAAGATAACTAATCAAGATGTGTTATCTGGAATTCGCAACTTGGTTTGGATAGATCCAATCATTTGTAAATATGAAAAAAAATTAAACAATCAGCATTTCAATGCTGTTGTGAACTTTGGAGGAGTTTCTTCGCCTTTAGGGAAAAACAAGGATTACTTGAATTGTGTTCTACCAGCAGTAATGAACGCACTTTATATTCGTTTCGGTTCTGATATGAAAATGGTAATTACTACAAGCAGTAACATGGTTAAAGATATAGAGGCAATACTTGAATTTGTGCCGGCGTATATGCGTTCATCATTATCAATAACAACCCTTGATCAATCTACATTTAATGGTACCGTAGAAGATTGCGATGTTCTTATTACCTCTCCAGGATTAACAACAATTTTGGAAACAAGTCAAATGGAAATACCGACGGTCTTGTTGCCACCTCAGAATCTCAGCCAGTTCTATAATTCAATATTTGCTGAGAGTTTTCTTGTATACTCAAAGAGAATTAACTGGGATATTGATGAACTTGCGTTTGAGAAAGTAATTAAGCAGTCTGCCAATGGAGAAAGGTCAGTTGTGGAATATATTTACAAGAATATTTCATTGTATTGGGAGAAATTTGGCCCATATGGTTTAAGTTCTAAAATTGAAGATGCAATTACTAGTTCGTTTGTCGAGAATACTTATGCTGAGTCAAGGATTGCATCGTTTAGAGGAACAGAAACAGTTCTAAGTTACATTTATTAGATTCAGATTTGCAATTAATAAGTTAAACATCTTGTAAAAGGCATATAGTCCAGAATGGACATAATAGCCTCGTTTGAGTGAAATCCTGCCAAGCTATTTCTACTTTCAGTTCGATAGTATTGCACATTATTGAAACGCCCTCCTCACCTTTTCCGCGACCTTCATCTGTGTTTCGTCTGCGAGGTGCGTGTAGATACGCAGCGTCGTTGCCGGAGCAGCATGTCCGAGGTATTTCTGCGCGGTCAAAACGTCTGCTCCAGCGCAGTACAAAATCGAAGCGTAGTTGTGGCGGAAGTAGTGCGGTGTGAGGATCGAGCCTTTTCCATCATTCTCAATGGAGGGCGCGGCTTCGAGCAGGGCCGCCTGTATCAGCCGCCAGCGACGGATGAAAGTCGCCTGAGACCAAAACTCTCCGCTGCGCGGCGCGCGGATGATGTAGCCTTTTCCAATTTGGCGGTGCTCCTGCAGCATGCTCATCAGCGCATCCGGAATCGGTACGGTTCGCACGGAAGTCGCAGTTTTTACGGTTCCAACGTCACCGGTGACAAAGTCGATGTCTCTTTCTACTCGGAGGGTACGCGCGGGAAAGTTGATGTCCGACCAGCGCAGTCCTAGCGCCTCGCCGCGACGCAGGCCGGTATAGTACAACAACGCGACGAGCAGGCCGTCTTGGTGGTTCTCTATGATAGTTTGCACAGCGGCCGTCTCCTGCGCCTTTAGCGCACGCCGGCTGTTTCACTCCGCCCGCGGTTGCTTGAGCGCCTCAGCGGTGTTGCGGTCAATGATGACCTGCGCGGTCGCGAGAGCAAAGCAGTTGGTCAACACGCTCATGATGTAGCCAGTCGTGGTCTTTCCGCGTCCGGCTTGCTTATTCATGAAGGCTTGTAATTGCAGGGCGGTAATGGCGCGCATTTGCTTATCCGCAAATATTGGGAAGAGGTGCATATTTAGTACAGTGCGGTAACTCGCCTTGGAACTTGGGCTTAGAGTAGGCTCTTTATATACGCGATACCAGTCAGAAACGAAATCTCCAAATAAAATATCGCGGCGAACCGCGACAGCTCCATTGATATGTGCCCGACGAATTTCTTCCTTATTCGCCTCGAGCTCTCTCTCTTGGTTCGTCCATTTGCCCACTTGTAAATTGCGGTTCCGTCCGCGTCGTGACCAACGGTGATTTGAGCGCGCAGGCGTTTCTTTTGGGTTGCCATTGTGTTGCCCTCCTTCAATATGGTATATTGAGGGCGCAGAAAAAGAAGCTCTCATCGGTTTTTTAATCTGCACCCGCCGCTTTGGTGTTAACGCACCGGAGCGGCTTTTTTTGTTTCGCTGCTTATTTCAATATGCTTGTAAACCCGACCGCTTTGCCGATAATGCGCGCGATGTGATCGCCGTTGATGATGATCGGCGCATAAGTGGGATTCTCGGACATTAGCACTAAGTAGTCCCCGTTGTGGTAGACGCGCTTAAGCGTCACGTTCTCTTCGTCGATGATGACCGCGGCGATTTCGTTGTTTTCCACGTCAGGTTGCTGGCGGATGTACACAACGTCACCGTCATGAATCCACGCACCTATCATGCTGTCACCCCTGCAGATCAATGTGAAGTCGCAATGGATGTTGTCCGGCACATCGATCAAGCCCGGCTATCTGGCGTGGCTAGCGGCGCATTTTGGAAAGAACGTCGAATGGAACGCGCAGATGCTCGGCTATCCGGAGCTGCAGCCCAGCGATCTGATCGGTTATAAGGGTATGCAGGCGAGCATTCTCGACGCGAACATTACCTATCAATACAGCCTGCGGGAGCAGTTCACCCTGCGGAAGGAGGAATCGATCTGATGTGGCAAACACCAAATTCCGATTGGGAAATCAAGCCGCTGGTGAACGGCCGCTATATGGGCGATTGGTTCAACGTGGAGGATTATAACCGTATCATCGGGAACCTGCGCTATCTGCACGCCTCGGGGCAGAACGTCTACGCGGTGGTGTTCGATATTCTCGGCATGTCGATGCAGGATCGCTCCGGATTTCCGCGCGCGGACGACATCAATGCGCTCGAGGAGAGCCTGTACCGGATCACGACCAACACCTATGCGCCGCCTGACTATACCGGAAAAGCGACATGGACAAGCAACGGCAAAACACCGGCCGCAGACGACTTGAATCGCATAGAACGCGCCTGTGCGGCGGTTTATGCCAAACTCAACGAAACCCCGCTGACAGCCTTTCGAACGACGGACGGCGGAGCATTCATCGTGAGCGGCGATACATTGATGGTTAGATAAGGAGCAACTATGGAAGATTACAACAGCGCCTACTCCGGCGCACAGATCGACGAGGCGGCGCGGATCGCCGCAGCGAACCAGTCGCCGTTTACAGCAACGCTGTTTGCGGTAAACTGGGCGAATGCCGATGTGTTCGGCAAACGCACGAACGTCGCAAGCAGCATTGTCGATTTAAACACGGTGACGTTCAAGAGCGCGTTGTCCAACGCGCCCGCGTTGAAGACCTTCACATACAGCAGCGCGGCCGCATCCTGGCAGCTCAGCGGCGCGAACGTGTCGCTTGCGACCTACGGCATATCGCTGACCGGCACACCAACGAATGGCAACGTGATCGTTGCGGAGTACGCCGTGCGAAAGGTACAAACGCTCGTGATCACCGGCGTGTCGGCGGATCATACGCTCACGTGCGGTTTGAGGTTTGCGGAAGACGGTGTTCCGAGTGAAGAAGCGGCGCAGGCGGCAGCGTGGGCGCTTGTAATCAAGTATCTCATAGGCACAAATTCCATCACATTTTATTGCGGAGACACTGCGCCGACGATAGATGTATCAATTCAGCTTTGGGAGGCATGACATGAACGCAAGCGGCAGAATCATCCGGCGCGGCGGCGCGGGCGGCCCGGCGATCCAATACGACTATGTGTCGGCATTCAGTTATGCTAACCTCCCATCCATCGCTGAGGAGAACACGTTTGGATTTATAACCACGCTGGCGATTACGGATGTGCTGGTTGCCAATGATCGCCCGGCGGGCAGGCCAAGCGGCGAGATCCGTGTGAAAATCGGATCGAAGTCCCTAAGGCTGCTGACCATCTTGGAAGATCCGTTGGTCACCGAATATGTGCTGACCGCATATCAGTACAACGGTTCCTCCTGGGTGCTTCTGGAGGCCAATCTAAGAGAATCCGCCGCATGGAAAAGAATCCGATCTGAGTTTTACAACGCTAGCGCTGTCGGATTGGTTGGCAGTTTTTCAGGGACCTCAACAGGGGCCGCGAACTACACAATCGGCTCCAACACCCTTGTGTTGCGCATGACCACCGGAGGGACATCCGGGTATGCCCGTGTGAATGGCGCGAATCCGATCAACGTGACCGACTTCGACACCCTCAAAATCGACTATGCCCGATACCGCGGCGGATCTTCTGGATCACATAAGGCGTATCTGTTTCTCAACCCCACCGTGTTGTCGGGAACGAACGCTAGTTTCTCCACGGGTGTGGCTGGCGTTGATCTCTCGACAGGCGCAAGGACCTTGTCTCTGGATGTGTCCGCGCTGACCGGGCTTCAGTATATTCATGTGGCGCTTGGCAAGAGTAGCTATTATGAAACGGACGATCTAACAGTAAACGCCATATATGGAGAGTAGGTGCTGATATGGACGAAATCATTACGGTGACGGTGTATCTGAATTCCGATTTCCACTGTCACGCCGAACCGGCTGAAGGACTCACTCCTTACGCGACCGCTTTCTTCGTAGGCTGTGAGGACTTAATTCCGCGCTACCGGATCGTGCCGCATGGGGAATCGTGGACGCGCGTGGATGGTGCGGTCTTTTATGGTGAGATGATCGCTCCTATTTAACCCCACAGATACACCAAATTATATGTTGCGCGTATTGATTCGACCGCCGTGTTCAGCTCGGCGGTTTTTGCTTGCGCGAATTTCACAAAAATCAAGACAGGAGGAAAAAACGGATGGATGAGATCAAAGACCTCATCAGCACACTGGCCATCATCATGGGCATGGTTTTCGGTATCGTTGCCCTATTTCGCAATAAAAAGGCTGATGACTCAGGTGACGGTCAGAATATGGGCATGATCATGTCTGATCTTGGCTACGTGAAGTCGAACACGGATGAGATCAAAGCCGAGCAGCAGCGCCAGCGCGATACTAATACTAATTTCGCAGTTGAGCTCGCCCGAGTGGATGCCTCCACCAAGCAGGCGTACAAACGCCTTGATGAGCACATTCGCGCGAGCGGAAAGTCGGCGCGCAGGGCAACCGAAAAGGAGAACGAGTGATATGAGCATTCGAATCGGCCATGCAGTCATGGACAAACAGGGCAAGACCATCGGTCTCACGCCCAGTGACCAAACCGGAAAGGAGATCTCCATCGCCAAGTGGTATGCCAAGAACAGCTCTGGCCGCGTATGGAGATACTATCTCGAATGCACCGACACCGCCATAGCGGAGCGCGCGGCACGGCACATGGAGCAAATTTGCGCTGACAGCGCCTACGGCTACTCACAAGATAAGGTGCGGCGTTGGGACGGATACCGCTCAATCGTCGCCAATAGCGGCCGCACAGCGGGTGCAGGCGGCGATTTCGACTGCAGTTCGCTGATCATATGCTGTTTCATTCTCGCAGGACTGAACCTTGAGCAGGATGGCTATACCGGCGATCTGCGCGCGAAACTACTCGCCACAGGCAAGTTTAAATCCTACTCCGACAGCGCGCATGTCAGCTCCGATGCACTCGCCAAGCGCGGCGGTGTCTTCCTGCGCAACGGCCATGTGCTGATGGCGCTGCAAGACAACGGCGGCACGACCGAGCAGAACGTGAAGGAAGTCAAACGCTCTGTTATCGGTAGGATTATCGTGGATGGAGTCAACAAATGGTGCAACGTTCGCAGCGGGCCGGAACTGGAATACACCATAGTCGGTCGCGCAAAAAAGGACGAAGTCTACAACGTGTACGGTGTAGCTGAGGAATGGTGTCAGATCGACTACAACGGCACCGTCGGCTACATCTTCGGCAATCTTGCATCTGAAATCTTGCCCGGCAATGTGTGAGGTGCAACCATGGCGAAGATACCGACACTGACGAAATTTATTGTCTTATCCATGATGGCGATCATAGCATATACCGTGGTGCTGCTGTGGCTGCGGGTAAAGTACGACTTCTGGATTGATACGGAGTATTCCCGCCTATGGTATGGCTTCTGGGGATCGGAAATCTTCATCTGTTCCGAACTGAAAACGGGCAAGCTGATCCTCGGCCGGATCAATCCGTTCATTATGCAGAACAGCAAAACAGAAACCAACAGCGATGACGCTGTCGGATAAATGAAAGGAGAACAATTATGGATTTAGCAAATTTGATTATTCTAGCGCTCTTTGTGGAGGCGATCGTTCAAACGATCAAGCCACTTTGGGACAAGACCGCGGGCAAGATCACCGTCGCGGAGATCGTGAGTATGGGCATAGGGGTCGTGATCGCGGTAGTTACGAAGATCAACTTTCTTGAGGGGGCGGTCGACGTGGCGCAGCCGATGCTGTGGTATTTGCTGTATGCACTCACCGGCGTGGCGCTGGGCAGAGGGCCGAGCTTTGTACACGATTTACGGGTGGCTGTCAAAAAAAACCCGAATGCATAATGAATATGTTCTGTGGAGCTCCATCAATGACAAACAGACGCATTAAACTTGATATCGAGAAAACTTACACTTCTAAACAAGTGCTCAATAGAATCCTCTTATCATATATTTTTTATATGATTTTGACATAATTTAATCAAAACAGAATCTCTCAAGGTAAACACGATCCTCTGCACAAAATCAGCGTTGCGCTAAATGCGCCCTCTTTATTAACGCTTGTTCTGCAACTCCATGCTCTTCTTCAAGAACAAATCGAAGGTCTGCTAATTCCATAGATAACACATTCCCGATTTTCACTGCGGTTTGCTCTTTTACAATTTGTATATCAAGTTGCGGAGAAATAAACAAATACGAACCTGATACATCTGCGGATGATAAAAAACTAACTTTATCCTCGAACTTATTTTTCAGTAACATGCAAAGATTTCCAAACACTGTGTCAGATATAGAGTATGTTTCCAAGTTGTTCTTCTGATTGCCCATGGCGGTATATTGATAGACCCGCCAATTATCAGGAGGGTAATCACTTGCAAATAATGACGTCCCTACACACATAATTTCATTTATATTTTCTTTTGTCACGACTGTACCGATCTTCACTCTAATCCAAGGAGCTCGTTCTTTTATTCTCCGTATGTTATCTAACGTCATACTAAACATATCGGGTGATCTTCCCATTTTAAGATTTATCGTCCGATCACAAGAATCTAATGGCAATCCAACGATATCTACATTTGCAATTATATCGTCCAGGAACGTATCTAATAAATATCCATTTGTTGATAAGTAGACTTTTATTCCCAATTCATGAAGCTTTCTTAGCACCTTGCTTATGTCCGGATAAATCAATGGTTCTCCACCTGTCAAAGAAACAAACCTGACACCGGCATCCGATAGCTTAGTAAGTGCACCATAAATTATCTCAACATCAGAGCCAATTTGGGCTTTACAAAAATCCCAGCAAAAGTGGCAGTTCGAATTACAATCACCAGTGATCTTGAAATCAAGCACCATATTTGACATTTTTCTCACCATCCTGATTCAAAGCCCATAACGACTCAAACTCTCGCACATATTTTTGAAAAAGTTGACTGTCTCCGCCAGATATCTCGAAAGTCGGACACTGACTTGTGTTTACGGAAAACAAATACGGAGTAACCATTTGAAAATTATCAAATCGACAAATCTGTGAAGTTATTAAACCTTTTTCTATTCGTTTTAGCTCGATACTCCCTCTAACATGCGAACACTTACTTAGTTGATCAATAATATCATTGAAATAGTTTGTAACAACAGCTATCTCTGCCTTCACTTCATCGACGCTAAGGGCTTTTATTTGATCAACGTTGATGCCCGCTTCAAAGAACTTGTTATCAGGGTCCATAATCATTAATCTAACGGTAACACCATTTATTATTAGGTTTATTAGAACTTTATTGAAATCTTCGCTTCTTGTCCAAATATGTAGGGTATATCCAGCTAAATCGATGTGTTTCCGAGCTTTCTTCAACAATTCAATCCAGTCTTTGTGCGAACCATAATCCCCACTCACAGCGAAAAACCGTATTAATCCGGTTTTATAGCTGTCTGATACAAGGTTAATGGAGGTTTGTAGACGTAGTAATAAATTTTCTATCGGTTCACCACCAAAGAGATTCCATACTATATCTAGAATTACTAAGGTTAGAATTATGAAAGATATATTTATCAAAGCATCATAAACAAATACCCTTAGAGTAATCAACGGATCACGTATAAGGTATGTAACCGTTAACAACAAGCCTGCTATAATGATTAGGACGATATTTCTTGATCGTTTTCTCATAAGGCTCCTTCATGTATCCTAATCGTGCAATAATTCCTCAATAAACCCTTTGCATATAAGAAATTTATTTTGAAAATCGCCACATAAAGATACAATTTTCTTCTCGTAACCATATGAGCAGAAAAGCTTCTTCAACCTTTTTGAACCATTTGATCTAATATCCGATGTCTTCATATAACGAACATCATCTTGCACCCAAATCACATCAGGTTCTAAAATGAATATCAAGTCATAGCAGTCTGATTGGATAAGCGCATCTATTGTGTGACATTTCTTGCCTAGAAATTCGAGACAATAGAACTGAGTCATGATTAAATCGGTATCAAAAAAAGCGATCCTGTTAGCTTGAGATATGCACGTTTGTTCAAGCTCTCTCTGCCGTATTGCTATTCTCGTAAAATCCTCTTCTGAGAAAAGACGATCATCGCCTCCAAGAAAATCCCTCGAATAATACCGTCCGTATTCAAACGTACAAGACGAATTATAAATCTTTGAAAAGATATTTGCATAGGTGGATTTTCCCGTACTCTCTACTCCGGCAAACAAAACTTTTTTTGCAAAATACCATCTGCTGATTAGGGGAATATCGTCCCAGTTTGACATAGGCAAATTCAGGCAGTTTATATTGTTTGATGGAAAAAGCGATACTGTGAGTTTCTCAAACATATGAATATATTCAAAGCAGCTATCTGAAAGAAAAACAAGCAAATTCGGTTCGGACAACACGTCACATATATCATCTAGAGAAAGGCTATACTTTTGATTCGTTTCTCTTAACTTGATATGTGAAACTCCAACGAGTTCCATTGTCAAAGTTCGTAGAACTTCACTTTGTGGCATTGCTGAGGCTGGATCAAACAGTGGCACTACATACAACATACTTACTCGTGAGCATGCAAGCATAATTTGTTGAATATCAGATTTGGCCACCATTGGATATCTGCATACGTGAATACCAACCATTTATATCCTCCTAGATCACTAGTTATCGCTAACGGACCACAATAAAATACAGTCATTGGAAGATGATCACACATAATTCGGAATCAGTTATTTTTTAA
>DATMYE010000025.1:0-2619 GCA_035561095.1 Clostridia bacterium
AAGGGCATTGCGGAGGAACTCTACCGTGAGGGCGCGTTTGTCGTGATTGCCGACCTGAACGAGCCGCTGGCGCAGACGGTCGCGGAGTCGCTCGGCGAGCGCGCGGTTGCGGTCAAGACGGACGTCTCCAGCGAGGAGAGCGTCGCGGCGCTGATTGCAGCCACGGTGGAAGCGTTCGGCGGGCTGGACTTGTTCGTCAGCAACGCGGGCGTGCTCAAGGCGGGCTCACTCGACGAAATGGAGAAGAAGGATTTCGAGTTCGTGACCGCGATCAACTACACCGCGTTTTTCACCTGCGTGAAATACGCCCAGCGGATCATGCGCGCACAGTTTTCGGCGGATGCTTCGTGGATGGGCGATATCATTGAGATCAACAGCAAGAGCGGACTTGAGGGCAGCAACAAGAACTTCGCCTACGCGGGCGGAAAGTTCGGTGGCATCGGGCTGGTCGAAAGCTTTGCGCTGGAGCTCGCACCCTATAACATCAAGGTCAACGCGATTTGCCCCGGAAACTATTACGACGGCCCGCTTTGGAGCGATCCCGAGCGCGGATTGTTCGTGCAGTATCTGCATACAGGCAAGGTGCCGGGCGCGAAGACGATTGAAGATGTCAAGAACTTCTATCTAAGCAAATCGCTGATCAAGCGTGGATGTTTGCCGTCGGACGTCGCAAAGGCGATCTTCTACGCGGTGGAGCAGACCTACGAAACGGGTCAGGCAATCCCCGTGACCGGCGGACAGGTGATGCTCAGATGATTGATTTTTCGCTCCTTAACGAATTGAATGCAGGAACAAGCGAAGATCGCTTAGCCGCGCTTGCGCGCGCGACAGCGCGCGCCAAGTTCACTTCCGTTGACCCAAGGATGGTCAACAACCACATCCACACGAACTATTCGTTCTCGCCTTATTCGCCATCTGCCGCGGTCTACGCGGCAAGAGCGGAAGGCCTCGCCACCTGCGGCATCGTGGATCACGACAGCATCGGCGGAGCAAGAGAATTCATCGAGGCAGGGAAGATCGTCGGGATTCCGACGACCATCGGCATCGAGACGCGGATTTCGTTTGCGGAAACCCCGCTTGCAGACAAGCGCACCAACAACCCCGACCAGATCGGCAACAGCTACATGGTGCTGCACGCGGTTCCGCACGAGAACATCGATCTGGTGCAGGCGTATTTCGCGCCCGTTCGCGAAAAGCGCAACGCGCGTAATAGAAAAATGGTCGAGCGGATCAATGATCTCTACGCACTTGACGGTGTACAGCTCAATTTCGATCGCGATGTGCTGCCGCTCTCGCAGGCGGCAGAGGGCGGAAGCGTGACCGAACGGCACCTCATGCTCGCGCTCGCGCGGCAGCTGATTGCGCTCGGCAAAGCGAGCCTCCCGCAGAACGCGAGCGAACTCGACGTTATGTTCGCGGAATACGACCTCGTCGGCGCGCTGAAAAAGGACTGCATCCCGAAGGTGTTTATCCCGGCGACAGACGAATGCCCGACGCTGAATGAAATCGTGCGGTTCGCAGGAGAATCCGGCGGCATTCTCGCGTATGCGTATCTCGGCGACGTGACGAGCAGCGTCACCGGCGACAAGAAAGCGCAGAAATTTGAAGACGACTACCTCGACGAGCTGTTTGCGGTGATCGACCGGGCGGGTATCCGCGCGGTGACCTATATGCCCACGCGCAACTCGCAAGCGCAGATCGAGCGGCTGAGAAGTCTCTGCGACCGCTGCGGCATGCAGCAGATCACGGGCGAGGACATCAACTCCCCGCGACAGAGCTTTATCATCGAGAAGATGCGGGAAGAGCAGTTCAGCAATTTAATCGAGAGCACATGGAGACTGATCCGGCATGAGAACGGAGAAAGAGAGTAAGAGCATGAAGACAAGAGCAGTTCGCATCTACGGCGCGCAGGATCTGCGGCTGGAGGAGTTTGAGTTGAGCCCGGTCGGCGACGACGGCGTTCGCTGCAAGGTGATTTCGGACAGCCTTTGCATGTCCTCGTATAAGGTCTACATGCAGGGAGCTGCGCACAAGCGCGTTCCTGATGATGTCGCGACAAATCCCACGATCATAGGGCACGAGTTCTGCGGCATCGTGGATGAAGTCGGCAAGAACTGGGCGCACAAGTTCAAAAAGGGCGACGGCTTCGTCATACAGCCCGCGCACTCCTATCAGGGTGCGCTGACCGCGCCGGGCTATTCCTTCCGCGAGTGCGGCGGCGACGCGACCTACGTCAATATCCCCTGGGAAACGCTGCACATGGACTGCCTGCTGCCCTACAAGAGCGATGTCTTCTTCTACGGTTCGCTTGCCGAACCCATGAGCTGCATCATCGGCACGTTCCACGCGATGTACCACACCCGTGACGGCGAGTACGTCCACGATATGGGTATACGCGAGGGCGGCAAGATGGCGCTCCTCGCGGGCGTAGGCCCGATGGGCCTCGGCACCATCGACTACGCGCTGCACTGCGACCGCAAACCGGGCCTGCTCGTCGTCACCGACATCGACGACGCGAGATTGGCGCGCGCTGCCTCGATCTATACCGTCGAGCATGCAAAATCGTGCGGCATCGACCTGCACTACGTCAACACCGGCAAGCTCGAAAACCCGATTGAA
>DATMYE010000026.1:0-115039 GCA_035561095.1 Clostridia bacterium
TATTTTGATTCCTCAAATTTTTCGAGAATTCAAGGTTGAATTGCGCGAAGTTCAAGGATATAATGTATTCGAACAACCATTTCTCGCATATCACGAAAAAAATTCTTTAGGAGTGTGCAGTATGAAATACGACCGTATCTACAATTTCTCTGCGGGACCCGCAACCATGCCTGTTGAAGTGCTCGAAGAAGTAGCGGCTGAAATGCTGAACTACAAGGGCAGCGGTATGTGCGTCATGGAGATGTCGCACCGTTCGAAGGTCTACCAGACCATCATCGACGAAGCCGAAGCCGATCTGCGCGAGCTGATGAACATCCCGAATAACTACAAGGTACTCTTTATCCAGGGCGGCGCCACGCTGCAGTTTGCGATGGTTCCCGCGAACCTGATGAAGAACGGCGTTGCGGATTATATCGTCACCGGCGCTTGGTCCAAGAAGGCCGCAGAAGAAGCAAAAAAGTACGGCAAAGTCAACGTCGTTGCCTCGAGTAAGGACAAGAACTTCAGCTATGTTCCCGATGTGAGCGATCTTCCCATCAGCGAAGACGCGGACTATGTCTATATCTGCGAAAACGAAACCATCCATGGCACGACGTATGCCGAGCTCCCGAACACCAAGGGCAAGGTTCTGGTCTCCGACCAGTCTTCCATGTTCCTCTCTAAGCCCTGCAACGTCTCCGACTACGGCATGATCTATGCCGGCGTGCAGAAGAACGTCGGTCCCGCGGGCATGGTCGTCGTGATCATCCGTGAGGACCTGATCCGTACGGATCTGCCGGAATGGGTGCCCACCTACATGCGTTACGACATCCACGCGGAGAACGGCTCCATGTATAACACGCCGAACTGCTGGGCGATCTACGTCTGCGGCAAGGTGTTCAAGTATCTCAAGAAGATCGGCGGACTATCCGCCATGCAGGCCATCAACGAGGACAAAGCCAAGGTACTCTACGATTTCCTCGATGCCAGCAAGATGTTCCGCGGCACGGTCGAGAAGAAGTACCGTTCGCTGATGAACATCCCGTTCGTGACCGACAACGAAGAGCTCGACGCAAAGGTCTGCGCCGCGACCAAGGCTGCCGGATACGACAACCTCAAGGGCCACAAGAGCGTTGGCGGCCTCCGCGCCTCGACCTACAACGCCATGCCCAAAGAAGGCGTGGTCGCGCTGGTAGACTTCCTCAAGAAGTTTGAAGCCGAGAACAAATAACGCATTCAACACGAAGGAGAATTCGCTATGATTAAGATTCTTGCCAGCGACGGCATGGAAAAAAGCGCAATCGCGGCGCTGCAGGCAAAAGGCTGCCAGGTCGACGTGAAGTTCTATGATCCCGACGCGCTTTGCGAAGCGGTTCAGGATTATGATGTGCTTGTCGTCCGCAGCGCGACCAAAGTGCGCGAGCCGCAGATCAATGCGGCGTGCATGACCGGCAAACTCAAGCTCGTCATCCGCGCGGGTGTCGGCATCGACAACATCGACAAGGTCTGCGCCGAAGGCCGCGGTATCTCCGTCTGCAACACGCCCAAAGCCAGCTCCGACGCAGTCGCCGAGCTTGCGCTGGGTCACATGTTCTCCTGCGCGCGCTTCATCTCCGCCGCGGGCCACACCATGCGTGAAGGCAAATGGGAGAAGAAAGCCTACGAAGGCATCGAGCTTTCGGGCAAGACCGTCGGCATCGTCGGCTACGGCCGCATCGGTCAGGCACTCGGCCGCCGCTGCCAGGCGCTGGGCATGAACGTGCTCGCGTTTGACATCTACAAGATGCCGGAGCTCGAATGCGAATCCATGCGCTATGTCGAAATGGACGAGCTGCTCTCCAAGTCCGACATCATCTCTCTGCATGTTCCGTCGCTGCCCGGCCAGCCGCTGGTCAGCCGCGAGACGCTCGCGCAGATGAAGAATGGCGTGATCATCATCAATACCTCCCGCGGCACCAACGTCGACGAAGCGGCGCTCCTCGAAGCGCTCGAGAGCGGCAAGGTTTACGGTGCAGGCCTCGATGTGTTCGCCGAAGAACCCAGCAAAAACGAAGCGCTCTATAAGCACCCGCGCGTGAGCAGCACGCCGCACATCGGCGCCTCCACCGAAGAAGCGCAGGCGCGCATCGGCGCAGAGATCGTGGATCTGATCAGCAAGGCGTTCAATCTGTAAGAGATTTGATTCAACTCAATTGCATCTAGTATGGAACTCCGGCATTCTGTGCCGGAGTTTTTTTGAACCGTGATTTTAGTTTTCGAACCACAACCACCATATGTAGATTGATGCATGAAGCATGATACTATATTTTGTATCTAATTATCAGATAAATTATGAATTCTTAAAAAACATTCCACGCATTTATGCGCGATATACATTCTCTATGCAAAACCTGCTACATTGTTACTCTTGCAAGATGTTGCATTTGCGGCTTACTTTACGTTGTTTTGATCTTTGGTTGCGTTTCTGCCATAATTGTCCACAGTCTGTCCACTGAATATATCAATATTTGGTATGCAAGATCGTCTATTGACACAAAATATAGCGACAGCTAAACTGATATTGCACACAAAGTGGGAGGGACAGGCATATGTTTACTACGATCACCAAGCGTGACGGCCATCAGGAACCGTTTGACCGCCTCAAAATAAAGAATGCTATCTGGAAGGCCGCACAGGCCGTCAACGGCACGGACGAGGAGCGCTCCGAGCGCCTTGCAGACGAGGTCGTTCGCCTCGCGGAGAAGCGCTACGGCGACAATACGCCGGACGTCGAAGGCATCCAGGACCTCGTGGAAAAGGTTCTGATCGAAGCCGGCCACGCGAAGACCGCGAAGGCGTATATTCTCTATCGCGAAAAGCGCCGCGGTACGCGCGAGATCAACGCGCTCATCGGCGCCACGATCGACATGTTCGGCGACTATCTCAACGACCGCGACTGGGGCGTAAAAGAGAACGCGAACATGCAGCGCAGCGTCAACGGACTCAACAACTATGTCCGCGAAGCGTTTACAAAGAAGTATTGGCTGTATGAAGTCTATCCCATCGACGTGTGCAAGGTGCACGAGAGCGGAGAGGCGCATATCCACGACCTCGGCTTTTTCGGCCCGTATTGCGCGGGCTGGGATCTTCGTCAGCTCTTGTCTGACGGTTTCGGCGGTGTCGACGGGAAAGTAGAGAGCAAGCCCGCAAAGCATCTGCGTTCGTTTTTGGGGCAGATCGTCAACTCTACCTTCACGACACAGGGCGAAACCGCGGGAGCGCAGGCGTGGAGCTCGTTTGACACCTATTGCGCGCCGTTCATCAAGTATGACAACATGACATTTGATCAGGTCTGCCAGTGCCTGCAGGAGTTTGTTTTCAACATCAACGTGCCCACGCGCGTCGGCTTCCAGTGCCCGTTCTCCAACCTGACATTTGACATCAAGGTGCCGTCCACGCTCAAGGACGAGCCGGTGCTCATCGGCGGCAGGATGATGGAGGAGACCTACGGCGACTTCCAGGAGCAGATGGATCTCTTCAACCACGCGTTCTGCAAGGTCATGCTCGACGGCGACGCGAAGGGCCGCGTGTTTACCTTCCCGATTCCGACGATCAACATCACCAAGGACTTCGACTGGAAGAGCCCCGTGGTGGACGATTTCATGCGCATCACCTGCAAATACGGCATTCCGTATTTCGCGAACTATGTCAACTCCGACCTTTCGCCGGAGGATGCGGTCTCGATGTGCTGCCGCCTCAGGCTCGACAAGCGGGAGCTGAGAAAGCGCGGCGGCGGCCTATTCGGCAGCAATCCCATGACGGGCAGCATCGGCGTATACAGCATCAACCTGCCGCGCATCGGCTATCTTGCCAAATCGAAGGAAGAATTCTTCGAACGTCTCCACCGAATCGCAACGCTTGGCAAAGTCAGTCTGGAGATCAAGCGTAAGATCATCGAAAAGCAATCCGAACAGGGCTTGTATCCGTACTCGACCCATTATTTAAGAAACGTCAAAGATCGTACGGGCGAATTCTGGACGAATCACTTTAACACCATCGGCCTCGTCGGCATGAACGAGTGCTGCCTCAACTTCATCGGAAAAGACGTCGGCAGCTCCGAGGGCTTGGAGTTCTCGCTGGAAATCATGCACTACCTGCGCGCGCTGATGATCGAGTTCCAGGAGGAGACAGGGCACAGCTACAATCTTGAAGCCACGCCCGCCGAAGGCACGAGCTACCGCCTCGCGAAGATCGACCATGAGAAGTTCCCCGGCATCATCCAGAGCGGCGTTGACGAACCGATGTACTCCAACTCCTCGCAGCTGCCCGTCGGCTATACAGACGACGTGTTTGAGTGCTGCGACCTGCAGGATGAACTCCAGTCGCTCTACACGGGCGGCACGGTGCAGCATCTCTACATCGGCGAGCGCATCGAGGACATCGAGACCGCGAAGACGCTGATCCAGCGCGTGTTTGCCAAGTACAAGATGCCGTATATCTCCATCACGCCGACGTTCTCGATCTGCAAGGATCACGGTTATATCGCGGGCGAGCACTTCAACTGCCCGACGTGCGGACAAAAAGCGGAAGTATGGTCGCGTGTGGTCGGCTACCTGCGCCCAGTGCAGAACTATAACCCCGGCAAGAAGGAAGAGTACATGATGCGCAAGAAGTTCGTCATCTGACGAATCGTGGCGCGATGAAATCAGATGTGCAATTCGGTTGGAGATGTGCCCTGCGCATATCTCCAACTTTTTTGCCGGAGTATATGATAGAATAGGACAGAACGCAATGAGAAACAGAGGTCATCACGCATGCTGATTGCCGGATTCCAGAAAACTTCATTCGTCGATTACCCCGGGCAGCCGTGTGCGGTCGTGTTTACGCCGTATTGCAACATGAACTGTGTCTATTGCCACAATGTGCATATCATCAAACGTGACGCGCCTCTGATTCCCGAAGAACCAGTGCTGGAATATCTGGAGAAGCGAGCAGGACTCTTGAGCGCGGTGGTTATCTCCGGTGGCGAACCGACGCTCCAGCAGAATCTGGAGGCGTTTATCCTGCGGGTCAAGACCTTCGGCTACAAGGTCAAGCTGGACACCAACGGCACCAAACCGCAGGTGCTGCAGGCTTTGCTCGCAAAGAACCTGCTGGACTATATCGCGATGGACGTCAAAGCGCCATCGGAAAAATACGACGATATCACCGACAGCCGCGTGGACATGGACAGCATCCGCCGCAGCATCACGCTCATTCGCAACAGCGGCATTCCGCACGAGTTTCGCATGACCTATGCACCGCAGCTGACTCAGGAGGACGCACTTGAGACCGCGCGCATGGTCAAGGGCTGCGACCGGTTTTATCTCCAGCAATACCGTCCGCGCAACGAGCAGGACCCGCTGGCGCACGCGCCTGCCGAAGTGCTCAAGACGGGAGAGGCGATTGCCCGCGAAATCGGAAACTGCACCGTGCGGGGACTCGGCCCGGAGCAATAACACGTAAATAAAAATACGGCCTCCGATTCAAATCGGAAGCCGTTTTGTTTGGTTTAGTTATGGATGCTTTCTGGATGCGCGCCGTTCGTGCAGACGATCCACAAGCGCAAAGAGCTTCTTTCTGAACAGGTACAGCAGCACAACGCCGAGCACGAGCGCGCAACCCAACAGCACCACCATCCGATAGTCCCCGTGCAGCAGCTTGTTTCCGATCGCGTTGAGCATGAGCAGCGTCGGGATGCTGCCGAAATAGACTGCGACTAAGAATTGCCAGAACGTGATCCGGGTTCTCGCTGCGATATACGGCACAAGACCGTTTGGAAGCAGGGGGATGAGGCAGGACAGCGCGACGACGAAAGCCGGATGCTCCGATTGCGTGAGAAAGCGAAAGCGCGATTCGTTTTTGACATTCTCCGAGAATAGCTGATCCAAACGGTTTCCGAGCTTGCGTGCGCTGAAAAACACGACGATGTTGGCGAGAACGTATCCTGCATGACAGATCAGAAAACCAAAGAATGTGCCAAATACGATGCCGATTGCGACCTGAATCGGCCCGCCGGGGAAGAAGATGCTGATGATCTGGATGAACTGCAACAGCAGCGCGAGTGCGACGCCGCCGACACTGCCGAAACCGCGGATATAGTGCACGAGCTCGCCCTGATCGCCGCGCTGCAGCACGTCTGCAAAGCCCGGCAGAATCGCGTTGAGAGAAAGAAGGATGATCGCCAGCACGACGATGAATGCCGCAACCAAAAGCAGCACGCGAAGCACATTGTTCCGCCGTGCAGAGGCTGCGTGTTCCATGTCATCACCTTCTTATTTGTTTCAGGATTTCTTCATAGTGTAGCACGCGGCAGAGAATTCGTAAATCAGTAATGCAGAAGCTTTGCTTGCGCAAAACAGCCGTCAAAGGGCGAAAAGACGCGGAATCGGAACGAATTGGAAGAATTCGCGAAAAAAGGCTTGCGAATGTGGCTTTTCTACAGTATCGTCACATTTCAGGTGTTTGAACTATGCTGCCAAATCGATTATAATAGCTAACATGGAACGTAAATTTGCATGGAATAAAATTTTGCTTCTGACCATTGGCATCGTGTTGACGCTCGGTCTTGCATCCTGCTCACAGGCGCTGAACACCCTCAACGACGTTGCGGAAGCCGTACCGACGCCTGTCCCTGTGCCCACAGCCGAACCGGTCATCACGATCGGAGATGCGCTGCCCATCACGCTGACGGATGACAATGCGGTCCCCGCGGGCTATACCCGCGTGGAAACAGAAGACCCGAATCTTTCGCTCTTCGCGTTTACCGACAGCGACGGCGTTTTGCAGTATCGCGTTTACGGCGGTTACACCGAGTTTGTAGACGGTGTTGCTGGAGAGTCTTACACCGGCTTCTATCCTTCGGATGAAACAGGTGCGATTCTCGCGGATGCCAAAGCATTTGTCGATCCTGCTGCGGAAGCCTTTGGTATTGCGGCGAGTTCGCCGCTGCCGGATACGCTTCGCTTGCGCGCAAAGTATACCTTGCTGGAAACCGGCATCATCACCGGCACCGAGGGCAGCACGTTCATCTACGGCGCGTTCAACGGCGGTGAAGGAGCGTTTTATCCGGCGGACAGCAGCGGAAAGATGATTCCCGGAGCGCTGCCCACGACCGAGAAAATTGCGGTTCCTTCCTATACGCCGGATTCCGTTCCGGCAGCCGATGGAGATCGCATGATCGTCACCTATATCGGTTCTCAGAGCGTTGTCGTCTATAAGGCGGTCGATGGCGAATGGACCGAAGAGCGTGTGATGATTTGCTCCACCGGACGCAGCAAGGATCTAACCCCGCGCGGAACGTTCCATCTTGTGCGGCAGTATCCGTATAAGAAAATGGGTCAGATTCGCGGCGAGAATGTCTATTCGCAGTATGCAAGCCGCATCGTCGGCAGCTATCTGTTCCACTCCGTACCGATCGGCGGCGAAAAGCGTTCGATTCAGGAGTACGGCAAGAAGCAGATGTTCGTGAAGTACTATGAGTCTCTCGGAACCATCGCGTCTGGCGGATGTGTCCGCTTGCGTTGTGTGGACGCTTATTGGATCTACATGAACTGCTTGGTCGGTACCGAAATCATCATCACGGATGATGCGGGCCCCACGCCGCCGACGCCTCCGGCGCTGATCTATGAAGAACCGTACATGGACGCAAAACATGAGTACGGTTGGGATCCCAGCGATCCGGACCCGGAAAACCCGTATCACGCGATCTATACGCCGGAATTCGTTCTGGATGGTCCCGTGGTCGATAAGTCAAAAGATTGAGCAAATAAGCTTCCCTTCGGGGAAGCTTTTTTTGTAAGGATCACTGATATTCTGAAGCAAACAAAAAACACCAAAGGTAATTACCTTTGGTGTTTTTTGATGGCACCCAGTAGGGGAGTCGAACCCCTGTTCCCGCCGTGAGAGGGCGGTGTCCTAGGCCACTAGACGAACTGAGCGCGGCTGCAAGGGATATGATACCGAAATATCGCTCCGGTGTCAATAGAATATCTCAATAAAAAATCGGGTTCTGATACTTTTTTTGCGATCGTTCCGAACGGGTGAGAAGCATGATGAATTCGGCAAAAAAGGCGACTGAACTTGCAGCCGCCTTGGTGCGTTAATCGTGTTTCTTGGTTCGTATATGGCGCTGATAGAGTTCCTCGGTCGCGAGCGCGATCTTGACGACGGAGAACGCACCACCATGCGGATAGCAATACCAGGAATCTTCCAGCGTGTTAAGATCGACGCAGTCGCCGTATTTGCCCAGATAGTTCAGCTCGATGTGGCTGGAATAGAGCGATGGCACCGGCTTTTCCATCTCGAAATCGCCGTACGCACCCGTACCGCGCACAAGGAACCCGTTCATGTTGTGCGTGAGTGTTCCATCGCCGATGTGGATATAGCCCTTTGCGTTGGGCAGGGACATCACGCGTACGGGAGCTGTGAAGGAATAGGTGCCTGCTTCCACCTCGCATCGCACATTGGCGCGCTCCCACTCATACCAGTCGGGGATATGCGAAAATTCGGTCTCGCCGCTTGTCGCGCAGAGACTGCCAAGTTCGTCCATCTCCCAACGCTTGCCGCAGGAAGTGCAAAAGAGCTCCGTTCCGGCGGAATCCATCCTGTATTCCGCACGGCAGTTCGGGCACTGGAAGAGCACTTTATGCAGGCCTTCCGCGCGTTTGGGATCGGATACGCGAATGCCCCGCGCGCGCTGCCAAGAAAAATCATCATAAGTGAAAGCTTCATTGATTTTTCGGTTAACCTCTTCTGCAGAGGCTGCTGCCAATGCATCCTTTGTAAAGAGACAGGTGAGCTCCGATTCAACCGGCTTCACGCCGCGGTCGCCAAGTCCCCAGACCGGCGAGTTCACGTGATGACCGTGCATGATGAGTGACACAACAGGAACCTTGAGAAGCTTGCAGAGCTTTCCGAGCGATTCCGGCAGCACCGCGTTGGTGCCGCAGAGGGAATAGCGCGCCTCGGGATAGAGCACGGCGATGTCGCCGTTTTTTACCACGCGGCCAAGCTGACGCACGAGGATCGCATCGTTGGTAAACTTGCGTTTGCAGATGCAGCCGACGGTGCGCAGGAGCCATTCGCGGCTTGCAAAGCCTTTTTTTGTGGGAGAAGTAAAACCGTCAATGGCGACGACATAGTTCGCGCGATGCGGGAAGATCGCGGCGGTGGTCACCTTGAAGTCGAGGAATGCGTTGTGGTTGCAGAGCAGGATGTACGGCGGTTTGATGCCTTCCATTCCGATCTTCTGAATCTTTGCGCGGTGCTTCCAGACATCCGGATAACTGATCGCCCAGGCGATGGGACGCAGCTTTTGCTTTTTCGGATAAGCCAGCATGTCGAAGCGTTCAAACGAATCCTGCACACGTTCTCCTTCTCGCGGGTTGACCGCGGGAAAATTTGATTGCGACTGATCTGATTATAGGCGGACAGGATTTCGGCTGTCAAATAAAAAGAACGCACCGCCGGGCTTGTACAACAGCGGTGCGGTTATCTCATTCTTTCGCCTGTAGCATACGGATCGCTTCTTCCAGATCGACGACGCGGGCAAGCGGTTCAATCCAGATCATCCGCTCATAGTAGTACACGAGCTTCTCGCCGGAGAGGAAGGGGTTTGCATACGTGGTGGTCGCGCCGGACGGTACGAGCACCTCGTATCCGTGCTCAAATGCCGTCTTGACGCTGGTGTCGATGCAATACTCCGTCTGCATGCCGCAGATGACGAGGCGCGTGACACCCTGAATGGTCAGATACTCGTTTAAACCGGTTTTGAGGAATGCGCTGCCGAAGCGCTTGTCGAAGATGCGCTCTTCCGCACGGGGCTTGAGCGAGCGCTCCAGCTGCCAGCCGGGTTTGCCGCAGGCAAGTACGTCTCCTTCGCCGCCGTCATGGCGGACATAGACGACTTCGGTTCCGCCATCGTGCGCGGCGTCGATCAAAAGCTTGAGGTTGACGAGAAATGTATCTTTGTTGGCGGGGTTGTCGTCGATCAGCACCTGCTGCACATCGATGACGAGAAGCACGGTTTTCATGCGGTACCCTCCGGTCAAATATAGAAACTGAGATTATTCTACCAGATCGTCGCGGTATTCTTCCGAAACATGCCTCGAGTCGCAGAACGGCTTGTTGCCGGACATGCCGCAGCGGCAAAGCACGACGCGGTTGCGGATTTCATACACTGTTCCGTCAGCGGATTCGATCGGGATGCCGCCCTTGACGAAGATGCCCGCACTCACGCGCTCTTCCGGGTCCTGCAGAATTTCGATTGCGGGCAGATAGTCCGGCTCGTGTTCGGTTCCGTCTTTTTCCACCGCTGTAAGCCGCCCCGCGGGACATTCGTTTGCGGCGATAATCGCCTCTGCGTGGTGAAATTCGCTCTCGGAATCCTCGGCGAGCTCCCATGCGTCACCGCTGTCACGGTGGCAAAACCGCGCAAAGGCGCAACGGCCATCGTCCAGCAGATCGATCCCGTCGCCTGAGATGCGCGCCGCGCGCTGATGATAATCGGTTTTACACGCGGTTTCGGTTCCGTCGAAATGAGATGTGACGTGTGATCCATCGCAAAACGGCGGTGTTCTCGTCCGACCGCAGCGGCAGAGGGAATAGGTCGCCTGCTGCGGAAGCGGATCGCCATCCTCATAAACATAGCCACCGCCTTTGGGGACGATGACCTTCTCCGAGAGC
The DNA here is from genome assembly GCA_035561095.1 of Clostridia bacterium. GTDB lineage: Bacteria > Bacillota > Clostridia > Christensenellales > CAG-138 > UBA7703. The sequence goes on from DATMYE010000026.1 coordinate 10,684, forward strand.
GGTACGCAGCCGGAAACGACGTACGGGCCGTCCTTTAGGATGCGGATGCGGGGCTCTTTTTTCTGCATGTCAAATCTCAAATCCAGTTCTATAGAATCTTATGTGGACTACTCTATAGTATGCGCGTTTTGCGTTTTTGTAAAGTTTTGAATCTTCAGGCACATAATAAAAAATCCGCCCCGGCGCTTGTCCGGAGCGGATGAATCGGTTTCTGATCAGGATTCGATAAACTTCAGGAATGCGTCCGCTTGCTTCTGCAGATATGGCAGGCTGGTTGTAAGCTTCAAAACACCGTTCTCATCCGCCTGGTCCTGCGCGTTAGGAACCCGCAGACGCGGAATGTTCATCACGCGGGCGTTGAGCATACTCAGCAGCATCACCAGAAGATCCTGCGCAACAACCGTACCGCCGAGGCCATTTGAGGCCCCGCTGATGGCGATCGGCTTTTGCGAGAGCACCTGCCGCTCCTCCTTGCTGACGGGCCTTGAGAGCCAGTCCACAAGGTTTTTGAGGAGGCCGGGGTAGGAGTGGTTGTATTCGGGCGTGAAGATCCATATGCCGTCCGCGGCCTTGATCTGCTCCCGTACACGGCGCACTGCCTCCGGAGCCGGATACTCGATATCCGCGTTAAAAAGCGGGATATCGGAAATGTCGATGATGTCGAAGATCGCGCGGTCGCCGACGACTTCTTTTGCGGCGAGGGCGAGCTGACGGTTATAAGAGTTCTTGCGTAATGAGCCGACAATTGCGGCAATTCGTTTCTGTTCCATGCTTGCTCCAGTTTTCGTTTCGTTACAGATTCGGGTTATGCTTGATGAACGTGCCGCGGCGCAGTTCGTCGAACGCAAGGTCGAGCTCGTCCCGCGTGTTCATGACGATCGGTCCGCCCCATGCGATTGGTTCATGCAGCGCTTTGCCGGAGAACAGCAGAAAACGCAGATCGCGATCCGGCGTGGCTTCGATGGTTATGCTGTCGCCCGCGCCGAAGAGGATCGCCGTTTTCTCGCTGATGAGATGCGCGCTGACCACGGCATCGCCCGTGATTAAAAACGCGAACACCGTCTCGTCCGGCTTGGTGGGCAACGTGATGCTACCGCTTTTTTCGAGCGAAACATCGAGGATGCCAGCTTGAATGTGCCGCGGAGCGACGCCTGTGACGCCGCCAAAGCTGCCGGAGAGCACACGTACCGTGCCCCGCTCGACTTCCACGACGGGGATCATATCCGGCGTGATGCCGAGATACGCGGGCTCCGTCATCTTATATGCCTTCGGCAGGTTCAGCCAGAGCTGCAGGCCGAGCATGCGCTCGGATGCCATCGGCATCTCCTGATGCAGAATCCCGCTGCCTGCCGTCATCCACTGGCTCTCGCCGGATTCGATCGTGCCCTTGTTGCCGAGGCTGTCCATGTGCTCGATCTTGCCGCGGATGAGATAGGTAATCGTCTCGATGCCGCGGTGTGGGTGCCAGGGGAAGCCAGCCGTATAGTCGGCAGGATCCGTGGAATCAAACGAATCCAGCATCAGGAACGGATCAAAGTCATACACATCGCGGTTGCTCAGCACTCGCACGAGGGAGACGCCCGCGCCGTCAACAGCGCGCTGCCCGCGCACCGTTTTCACGATTTCTCGCTGTTTCATGAATTACATCACTCCTTTTGAAAGATGATAGCGATAGAAGCGCTAGATGGTTTCTTTAGATGAAAACAAATAGCTGGCCATGCACATCGATCCCAGCGTGCATTCTGTATTGATAGACGATATTGCATCGTCTGCATCGCTCGCGCCCAGAATATAAAGCAGCGGGGCAAAATGATCCATCGACGGAACGGAAAGCTCTGCGGACTGTCCCTGCCGCTCAAAGTGAATCACCGCGTCGTGGTCCTTGTCCAGCACGGCTTTCTGAATATAACGGTCAAACTCCAGCGCCCAGGGCTGCCCGCTGTTCATTCGCCAGTCAACACGGGCGAGATTATGCACCACGTTGCCGCTGCCAAAGATCAGCACGCCTTCGTCGCGCAGCGGGATGAGTTTCTGGCCGATGGCATAGTGCTCCTCCGGCGTCAGCATTGCGTTGATGCTGAGCTGCACGATCGGGATATCCGCTTTCGGGAAGACGCGGTGCAGGACAGACCAGGTTCCGTGATCGATGCCCCAGTTGTTGTCGATGCTTACAGAGTCGCCGATCAGCGCGCGTGTTCTGTGCGCAAGTTCCGGCGAACCGGGAGCAGGGTATTTCAGGTGATACAGCTCTTCTGGAAAACCATACATATCGTAGATCATTGTTGGCGTCGGCGAATCGTTGACTTTTGTGCCGCGCGTAAACCAGTGCGCGGAGACGGAGAGAATCGCTTTGGGTTTCTCCAAAGTGGTTCCAAGTGCGCTCCAGGCACGGGAATATTCGTTGTCTTCGATTGCATTCATGGGTGAGCCGTGTCCGACAAACAGTACAGGCATTCTTTGATTCATTTATTTTCACCTCTCATTGTGGTTGGGTATTTTGCGTGGCATAGAGGCGCACATACCAATTGATAGTTTCATACTATCCCTAACATTCCGTCTTGTAAAGTATCTTTGGCACACAACAATGTTTCCATAAACTACTTGACAGATCAAAAGAAGCATGATATAAAATGAACGATCAATCAATGAATGAATGTTCAATGATTTTGCGAGGTGACGATATGAAGATTCGAGACGAGCAAAAAGAAAAGCGCAAACAGGAGATTCTCTATGCCGGATTGAGCCTGTTCATCCATAAGGGATATTCCGGCACGACGATCAAGGACATTGCAGGCGCGGTCGGGATGAGCGCGGGACTGATGTTTCACTACTTCGCTTCGAAGGAAGAGCTTTATTTGGCGCTGGTGTCACAGGGTGTAGAGGGACCCATGAACAGCCTGGATCCCATGGGGCTGGAACCGCTTGCGTATTTTGATGCGACCGCGGAGCGAATCCTGAGCTATATCAAAGCGGAGCCGTTTGTCGCGAAGATGTTTGTGCTGATGAATCAGGCATATTACAGCGAGGATGTGCCCGCAAGTGTCAAGGAGCTGCTGAAGGGGTTTGACGTCTATTCTCCGACCGCGGCGCTGATTCGGCAGGGGCAGGCCAACGGCACAATCCGCAGCGGAGACCCGCTTGCGCTTGCGATTGCGTTCTGGAGTGCGATACAGGGCGTTGCGGATTCGATCGCGATGTATCCGGACATGCCGTGTCCACAGGGAGAGTGGATCACGGACATCCTCCGGGCAAAATAAAAATTTCAATAGAGAAAGAAAATGGGGGGACTTATGAAACAGGTAATCATCATCGGCGCGGGCTTGGCTGGGCTTTCTGCGGGCATCTACGCGCGGCAGAGCGGCTTTGAGACAACGATCTACGAAAGCCATACGATTCCGGGCGGCGCCTCGACCAGCTGGCGCAGAAAGGGATACTACTTTGAGGGCGGACTGCATTGGCTGACCGGCTCGTCTCCGAAATCGCAGCTCTACAAGCTCTGGCGCGAGGTGGGCGCGCTGGACGACACGGTGGAGGTGCATAACCGCGACCCGTTCTTCAGCTACGAACTGGACGGCGTGCGCGCATGCCTGTACCGCGACCTTGAGAAGCTGCGCGCGCACCTGATCGCGCTCTCGCCGGAGGATCGGAAAGAGATCAACAAGCTCTGCGCGGACGTAAAGAAGTTCACGAAGATGGAGATGCCGGTGCTGGATCTGCCGAATCTCAAGGCGAAGAACCCGGCAAAGTTTCCGCTCTCGATGCTGTTCGCGATGATTCCCGCGATGCCGCGCATGAAGTATTACCAGAACATGTCGACGCAGGAATACAGCGAGAAGTTCAAAAGTCCGCTGATCCGCAAACTGATCTGTAACATGATCGGCGATTCGTTCAACGCGGCAGGCGTGCTCTTCACGATTGCGACGCTGTCCTCCGGAGACGGCGGCTATCCCGTCGGCGGATCGATTGCGATGGCGCAGCGCATGGCGAAGAAATTTCTTTCGCTTGGCGGCAAGATCGAGCATCAAAAGAAGGTCGAGCAGGTCGTCGTCGAAAACGGCGTTGCAACAGGCGTTGTGATCGGCGGCGAGACGATCTCCGCGGACGCGGTCATCGTCACAAAGGACACGCTCAGCTCGATCGACGACCTGTTTACGGAGCCTATTCGCGAGCCCTGGGCGGAGCAAATGCGAAAGCAAGCAGCTCCCGTGCTGAATGTGTTCATGGGCATCGGCGTGCAGGCGGATCTTTCCGACCTGCCCGCGAACTGCACGTTCCCGGCGACGAGCCCGATTCACGTCGGCGACCTCAGCTACGACAGCATCGGCTACAACAACTACGCGGGCTTTGCGGGCTACGCGCCGGAAGGCTGCACCGCGCTGACCACGGCGCTGATCGGGGACAGCTATGCGTTCTGGAATCGCTGCAAGGCGGACGGCACCTATGAAGTCGAAAAGCAGAAGCTCGCCGAGAGCATCATCCGCGAATTTGAGCAGAAGTATCCGCAGATTGCGGGTAAAATAGTCGTTTGGGACATCGCGACGCCGCTGACGTATGAGCGGTATCTCGGCTCCTACAAGGGCAGCTGGATGACGATTTCGCGCAAAGGCGAGTCGAACATGCGCTATTCCTGCAAGCCGGAGAGCATCGCAAACCTCTACTTCGCGGGTCAGCGCCTCACGACGCCCGGCGGCTGTCCGGTCGCGCTCACCACGGGACGCACGGCGGTGCAGCATCTCTGCATCGACACCGACACGGTGTTTCAGGGAAATTCGTAACCGAATCAGCAGAGAAACAAAAAGAGCGGGGAACACCCGCTCTTTTGTTAGTTCGCGTCGAGGTTGATGGAAGGAGAAACGTAGTAGCGGAATCCGTTTGCCTCACAGTAATCTTTGATCGCTTCGATGATATGATTGTCGGATTTTGCGTACTCCGTCAGGAACACATCCAAACCCGCCTCCTTACATCGCGCAAGATACGCCTGATAGTATTCCGTATTCTCGCGATCCTGCCGGATCAGTGCGCCGGTCGTGAAGTTGATGTTCGTGAACACGCACTCCTGATTCACGCCGGTGATCACCCGGTTCGGCGCGTCTGCGTCCAGCACCGCGCGGGAGACGAACACATCTCCGCCGTTGATGATCACGGGCTTGTCATATGGCGCGAGGGTTTGTAAAATCGCGTTTAAGCCCTCGTAAATGGCACTCGAAGGGTAGAGATAGGAAACGTCCGCATTGTCCAGAAAGAACCCGTCTACGCCTTTCTCTGAGAGCGATTTCGCCTCGCCTGCGACGAACGTCTGCCACTCCGACCGCGAGACATCGACCCAGTATTCGTCCGGCCAGTTGTCATAAGGGGAGAGGATGCAGCCCTTGACAGAATCGTATCCTTCGCGGAAGGTTTCAATCGACCCAATGTTGAGATAGGTGTAGACTTCGGTTCCGCTCTGTTGCACGGCAGCGATTTCGTCCCGCGTGAAATACTGCGCGTCGATGACGACGATCTTGTAGGTCGTGAGGATAGAGGCATCCTCAGGATTGAGGCCGAGGAAGACGCCATAGTCGGTTTGTTCCGGCTGCTGTGCGGTGCAAGCAACGCAAATCAAAGCCAGCGTCGTCGCAACCAGCGAGAGCAAAGTCTTCTTTTGTATTAGAAAAATCCTCACGCGTTTAATACTTGGTCTGATCCTTCAGATAATAAACCTGCTTCATGTTCTCGCCGAAGATGCCGACCTTTTGCGTGTCGGGATAGAAGCAGACCTCGGGATTGTGCATCGTATCAAAATCGAGATACAGCAGCGGCTCGGTTTCGGAAAGATTCGTGAGCTGGTGCGCGCCCGTTTCTCCGGTCGGGAAGAAGATGGAGTCGCCGGCTGCGACTTCCTGCTCGCCTTCCGGCGTGCGGAGAAGACCGCGGCCATTGAGGATGAAGAAGCATTCTTCGTTGATCGTGTGGTAGTGGTAGGGGAAGCCCGCTTTCTTCGGCGGCAGCTTGATCAGCGCGGCAACGCAGCCCTTCGCTTCCGCGCGGGAAACGAGGTCGATCTTTTCGTAATCATGGACTTCATGATCCGGTCTGCGTGTCCAGACGGCGTCCGGAGAGTTGGTGTGGCGGATGATGGACATGGTGGCGCCTCCTAGTGTGACTATAGGTTTGCTTACATTGTATAATAATTGATTCTTCCCCAGAATTTAACTAATGTTTCCATTTACATTTAGTCCGTTTGAAGGTTGCTTATTAAGCGCCTTTTCTAGTCTATCAAATGTTAAGTAAATAGATTCGAATTCTTCTTCGGTGTATACGGTCGTAGAATGAGAAATTTCATTTCTAAAATTGAAAATCGTTTCATAATCTTCTTTGAGATTCTCATCAATAGACGACAGATAGTCGCGCTTCCAATAGTAGGCATAATTATCTTCTTTAGGAGGCAACCGGCTTCTAAATAGTTGATCGAAATCTTTCCATCTAAGTAAAAAATTGGCAACATAAGTAGTGTAGCTAACTGCACGTTTGGGTTTATACTTCTCATTAAAAAGTACTTCGAATAGAGTTATAGCAGTTTCACAGTAAGATTCGACTTGAGATGCGTCTATCGTTATGCAATTACCGTTGTGATACAATTGGTTTCTTATTCTATGATACCATTCAATATCCTCAAAAAAGACAATATCACTTAGCTCGTTGTTATATTTCTCAAGTAGATCAAGTAGACTTGAAAAGGAATTCTCAGCTTCTCCGATTTCTCTCTTTGAAGGAACATTTCGCTTTATTATTCTTCTTGGAAGCGATAAATATGTCAGGATAGATAGTTCCACCGCATTGTCAATAGAAATAAATGCGATTCGCTTGTCGAAATCGGATTTAGTAATGATATGCTCCCAGGCATGGTCTAGCAACTCCTTCGGGCCGATAATCCAACCTTTTTTCATACTGAAACCACCTGTTTGTTTTCTTCATAATAGATTACGATGATCAATAAAGCGAGCAAAAAGCTCTCCATTTCTGAAGAGCTTTTCTGGTGCAGGAAACAGGACTTGAACCTGCATGAGTGTGACCTCACACGGACCTGAACCGTGCGCGTCTGCCAATTCCGCCATTCCTGCAATGGTGAGATGATTGGTGGATGGGGATGGATTCGAACCATCGAAGTCTACGACAACGGATTTACAGTCCGCTCCCTTTGGCCGCTCGGGAACCCATCCACGTAAAAGTGTGTGTGGAATCGGCTATTCACTTTTCAAGGAAAACAGTGGAGCTGGTGATGGGACTCGAACCCGCAACCTGCTGATTACAAATCAGCTGCTCTGCCAATTGAGCTACACCAGCCAGCAAATCTGGTGCCTCAGAGTGGACTTGAACCACCGACACAGGGATTTTCAGTCCCTTGCTCTACCAGCTGAGCTACCGAGGCAAAAATAATGGCGACCCGGAGGGGGCTCGAACCCCTGACCTCCAGCGTGACAGGCTGGCGTACTAACCAACTGTACTACCGGGCCATAATATAAACATTGCCATCTGGCATCTCAAGCGAAAGTGGTGGGCCTTCAGGGACTCGAACCCCGGACCAACCGGTTATGAGCCGGCCGCTCTAACCAACTGAGCTAAAGGCCCAAGTACCTGAAAAAAATGGTGACCCCGAGGAGAATCGAACTCCTGTTACCGCCGTGAAAGGGCGGTGTCTTGACCGCTTGACCACGGGGCCACTTCTGGTCGGGGTGAAAGGATTTGAACCTTCGGCCCCATGCTCCCAAAGCACGTGCGCTACCGGACTGCGCTACACCCCGAAGATGCGCACACCGCTTTTCGCGACTTTCATAATATACAACAAGCTCATAAAATTGTCAACACGGAAAACACAAAATTCTTTCATTCGATTTGAGAAATCATGCTATAATGGAGCGAGCTGAAATGGAGTGTACTAACATGGAACAAAAATCGCCTTTTCGCAGCCAGCCTGAAGAGGGCCGCCGCGTATATTATATCGAAACATTTGGCTGCCAAATGAACGTGCGGGACAGCGAAACAGCAGCAGGATTGCTGCAAACACTGGGTTTTTCGCGTGGAACGGACAAGGAGACGGCAGACCTGATCCTTTTTAACACGTGCTGTGTGCGCGATCACGCGGAGAAGCGCGTCTTCGGGAACATAGGCGCGCTCAAGGAGCTCAAGGATGAGAATCCGAACCTGATCATCGGCGTGTTCGGCTGCATGATGCAGCAGCAGGAGGTCGCCGAAAAACTGTATAAACGCTTTCCGTTTGTGGATATTGTGTTCGGAACGAACCTGCTTTCGCGCCTGCCCGTTTTCGTTGAGAGCGCGGAATCCGGCTCCCGGACGCTTGCGGTAGACGAGCAGAACATCCAGATCGAGGATGATTTGCCGAGCATCCGCACGGGCAAGATCAACGCGTTTGTCAATATCAACTACGGCTGCGACAACTTCTGCACCTATTGCATCGTGCCATATGTGCGCGGGCGCGAACGTTCCCGCGAGATGGCGGCGGTCGCGGAGGAGGTAACAGCGCTCGTTGCAGAAGGCTACAGCGAGATCACATTGCTCGGACAAAACGTCAATTCCTACGGAAAGGACCTGCCGGATGCGTCGTTTGCGAAGCTACTCGCGCTGGTCTCGAAGGTAGAAGGTCTCAAGCGCATCCGCTTCATGACCTCGCACCCGAAGGATCTCACCGACGAGATGATTGCGGCAATGGCGGCGCACCCGAACGTTTGCCACCATGTACATCTGCCGATGCAGAGCGGCTCCAACGAGATTCTCAAACAGATGAACCGCAAATACACGCGGGAACGCTATCTGGAGATCGTCGAAAAGCTTCACACCGCGATGCCGGATGTGGAGATCACGACCGATATTATCGTCGGGTTTCCGGGCGAAACGGAGGATGATTTCCTCCAGACGCTCGATCTCGTGGAGCGGGTGGGGTATGCCTCCGCATTCACCTTCAAGTATTCGCCGCGCAAGGGTACGCGAGCTGCAACTATGGAGGAGCAGGTGCCGGACGTCGTCAAACGCGAGCGCCTGCATCGTCTCAACGAGCTTCAGGAACGAAAGTCCCGCGAGAACAACGAAAAGTACATCGGCGTGACTGGCATCGTGCACGTGGAAGATTGCGATCAGAAGAGCGAGCCGGTTTGCTACGGCAAGTTCTCAAACTTCAAGATGGTGTACTTCGCAGGAACACCCGACTTGATCGGAAGCTATGTTCCGGTGACGATCACCAATGTGCGCAAAAACTCGCTGTTCGGTAAACTCGCCGGGCAGTAACGCAGATATCACAACAACAAATACCGGAAACCGGAGGAGATAAAACATGATTGAACTGGCAAGAGAACTGGGATTGGCGCTGGCCAACTCGTGCGAATTCATACAAATGAAGCAGGCGCAGAGCGACTTTGAGCAAAACGAAGCCATCGCACAGCTCATGCAGGAGCTCAACGAAAAGCGCGACCGGCTGATCAGCATACTTTCGGATGACGAGGGAGATGATCTGGAAGCGGTTTCGCTGACCAACGACATCGACCGCCTCGAAGCGCAGCTGCGCGAAAGCCCGCTCTATGAAGAACTCATTGCGGCGCAGACCGCGTTTTCCGCGGTACTCACCGCGGTCAACGACGAGATCAACGCCTGCATCGGCGCCGAGACGAGCGCGAACCAGGGTTGCAGCGGAGACTGCGGCGGCTGCGGCGGCTGCAAACACTAAGACCTACTAACAGGTATTTTGCCTGACCCGAACGACGGAGGAACGAATGCCAGCTTCGATGACGCCGATGATGCGGCAGTATCTGGAACTCAAGGAGAAATACAGCGACTGTCTGCTGTTTTTCCGTCTCGGCGATTTCTATGAGATGTTTTTTGAGGACGCGAAGACCGCAGCAAAAGAACTCGATCTCGTCCTGACCGGGCGCGACTGCGGACTCACCGAGCGCGCGCCGATGTGCGGCGTGCCGTATCATGCGGTCGATAACTACATCTCCAAGCTCATCGAAAAAGGTTACAAGGTCGCTATCTGCGAGCAGATCGAAGACCCCGCTCTTGCGAAAGGTCTCGTCGAGCGCGACGTCATCCGCATCATCACGCCCGGCACGGTCATCGAAGACCGGATGCTGGAGGAAGGGCAGAACAGCTACATTGCTTCCATCTCAATGGGGGACAGCGTGATCGGCCTTGCGTATGCCGATGTTTCGACTGGCGAGTTCTATTTATTGCAGTTGAGCGGAAAACAACCAGCGGTTGCGCTACTCGATGAGCTGGAACGAATCCGCCCGCGCGAGATCATCGCAGAGCCCTCGCTGTTTTTACAGCAGCTGCTCTCGCGGCAGATTTCGTCGGCCTACTATCTGGAACAATACGGCGCAAACGCGTTCTTGCCCGAGAATGCGCGAGATATTTTGAAGCGGCATTTCAATGTCAGTTCACTTGCGGGCTTCGGCGCAGAGGAAGCGCCTTATGCCGTCTCGGCAGCGGGTGCGCTGATGCGCTACCTCGACGAGACGCAAAAAAACGCGCTCTCGCATATCCGCGGCATGCGCCTTTTAAACCGCAGCAGCTATATGGTGCTGGACGCGACCACGCGGAGAAACCTCGAACTCACGCAGCCGCTGCGCTTTGGCGGCAACAAAAAGAACACGCTCATCCACCTGCTTGACCACGCAAAAACAGGCATGGGCGGAAGAATGCTCCGCGATTGGGTGGATCGTCCGCTGCAATCGATTCAGGAAATCGAGCGCAGGCTGGACGCAGTTGCGACTCTGAAGGACAACATGACCCAGCGCAAGCAGCTGCAGGAGCTGCTGCATGGGATGTATGATATCGAGCGGCTTTGCAGCAAGATCGTTTACGGCTCGGTCAACGCGAGGGATTGCATCGCTTTGAGGCAAACCATCGAGCGCGTACCGATCATCAAAGCAGCCACACGTGATAGCGATAGCACCGCGCTTTCCGAAATCTCGCATTACTTAGATGAGATGGAGGATGTGCTGCAGCTGCTGCTCTCCTCGATTACGGACGAGCCTCCCGCGACGCTGAAGGATGGCGGTTTCATCCGCAACGGCTACAACGCCGAGGTGGACGAGCTAAGGAGCATCGCGGAAAATTCGCAGTCCTGGCTTGAGAGCTTTGAGCAGACACAGCGCGAGATCACGAAGATCAAATCCCTGCGCGTGAGCTACAATCGTGTGTTCGGGTACTATATCGAGGTCACGAAGTCGTACCTCGCGCAGGTTCCGTATGAGTATGAGCGCAAGCAGACGCTTGCCAATGCCGAGCGGTTTGTGACGCCGGAGCTCAAGGAGATGGAACAGAAGATTCTCGGCGCAAAGGATCGTCTGGTTGTTCTGGAGAATGAGCTTTTTGCAGGCATTCGCGAGGTGCTCGTGAATTGCACAGGACGGTTGCAGGCAAATGGCTCTTTGATCGCCGAACTCGACTGTTATGTTTCTCTGGCGGAGGTCGCGAGCAACAACGGCTATTGCAGGCCGAAGTGGAACCAACAGGGTAGAATCAAGATCATCAACGGTCGTCATCCCGTGATCGAGCGCGCGATGAAGGAGCCGTTTGTGCCCAACGACGTGCTTTTAAATCGCACGGACGACCGGCTTTTGATCATCACGGGCCCGAATATGGCGGGCAAGAGCACCTATATGCGCCAGACTGCGCTAATTGCGCTCATGGCACACATCGGCTCGTTTGTGCCCGCGATGGAAGCGGATCTCTCCGTGGTCGACCGCATCTTTACGCGCATCGGCGCAAGCGACGATCTCTCATCCGGTCAGAGCACGTTTATGGTCGAGATGAGCGAAGTTGCGAATATCCTTCACAACGCGAGCGAGAATAGCCTCCTCATCCTCGATGAAATCGGCAGAGGCACGAGCACGTTTGATGGACTCAGCATCGCCTGGTCGGTGCTGGAGTACATCGCGGACGCGAAAAAGTGCGGCGCAAAGGCACTGTTTGCGACCCATTATCACGAACTGACCGAGCTCGAGGGCGAGCTTTCGGGCGTGAAAAACTTCCGCGTCACCGTCCGTGAGATCGGCGAGGATATCGTATTTTTACGCAAGATCGTCCGCGGCGGCGCGGACCAGAGCTTCGGCATTCAGGTGGCGCGGCTCGCAGGCTTGCCGGACATGGTGCTCGCTCGTGCAAAGGAAATTCTGGAAAAGCTGGAGTCCGCGGATATCGCCGCCAAGCGCGAACCCGCAAAGATCGAAACCAGCGTACAGCCTTCTCTGCTCGACGAGAGCGGGGAAGAGAGTGCACTGCGCATCCTCCGCGAAATGGACGTCAACCACCTCACGCCTCTGGAGGCGCTCAACCAACTTTATGCGCTGCACGCGATGCTGAAACACTTATAACGAAAACGACAACGGAGAATCTATGCCAAAGGTACACGTTTTACCACCCAGAATCGCAAACCAGATAGCCGCGGGCGAAGTCGTCGAGCGGCCGAGTTCGGTTGTCAAAGAACTGGTGGAAAACGCGATCGACGCGGGAGCCTCCGCCGTCACCGTCGAGATTGAAAACGGGGGCCTAGACAGCATCCGCATCATCGACAACGGCAGCGGCATCGCGGACGACGACTGCGAGACCGCATTCTTGCGCCACGCGACCAGCAAGATTTCTACCGCGAATGACCTGTTTGCGATTCGCTCGCTCGGTTTCCGTGGAGAGGCGCTGGCGTCAATCGCTGCCGTTTCGCGCGTGACGCTGCAAACGCAAACGGAGGACGACGACCTCGGCACACTGATCCGCTATGAAGGCGGGGATTTGATTGAGCATCGCCGCACGGCTGGTACGCGCGGAACGACGATAGAAGTACGAAACCTGTTTTACAATGTCCCCGCGCGGCTGAAGTTCATCAAAAGCGCGCGCGCTGAGAGCGCAGCAATCGGTGACTATATCGCGCGGTTGATTCTCTCCGTACCTCAGATCGCGGTTCACTATGTCAGCGGAGGCAAGACCGTCTATCGCTCGACAGGCAACGGGAGCGCGAAAGACGCGCTGATCTCCGTCTACGGCATCAGCACCGAACGGCAGATCTGTGCCGTTTCGTTTGACGATGGATACCTCAAGATCACAGGATTTGTGGGCGTGCCGGACCTCGCGCGCGCCAACCGATCGGGGCAAACGTTCCTGCTCAACGGGCGCATCATTCGCTCCAACGCGCTTTCTAATGCGCTGTCCCGTTCGTTTGATACGCGCGTGTTGATCGGCCGTTTCCCGTTTGCAGTGCTGTATCTGAGCATTGCCTATGCAGAAGTGGACGTCAACGTCCATCCGGCAAAGCTGGAGGTGCGCTTCACCGACGAGCAGCGCGTTTCGCGCAGCATCGTCGTCGCTTGCTCGGAAGCGTTGATTCGCAGCTATATCCCGACGATTGAGATCAAACGCGAGGAGCCTGAGGAAATTACGGCCCCTGTTTTCACGATTCCGGAGGAGGCGCGGACGGTCGATTTGCGCGCGCCGATTCCGCAGCCGAGTGGCAGCCTTCGCGAGGAATCGTATTCGTCTGTTCCGCGCGTGCCGACCTATCGTTTTCCCGCAAGGGAACCGGAGGAAAGTCGCCCGCGTCCGCAGCCGATCTTTCTGACAAAACCTGCTGGACCGTTGAGCGAACCCTTTCACATCATCGGCAGCGCGTTTGATACCTACTGGTATGTGCAGCAGGGCGAGTTCGTCTTCTGCATCGATCAACACGCGGCACACGAGCGCTTGCTCTACGACGCGCTGATGGCGAGAACAGCTGCGATTGTGTCCCAATCGCTGTTTCTGCCGGAGGATATGCGGCTGCTGCCGTCCGAATCGGACGTGTTTTTGTCGAACAAAGCAGAGCTAGAGCGGCTCGGTTTCGTCTTTTCGGACGCGACGGAGACGAGCGTCACCCTGCTTGCCGTGCCGCAGATCAACGGAACCGCACTCAAAACCGCGTTCCTGCACGATGTGCTGGAGTATCTATCCGCCTCGGAAGATGCGCGCCCGAACGACTGGTTCCGGGATGCGATTGCGCAATCCGCCTGCAAACACGCGGTCAAGGCAGGAGAACGCCTCTCGCACGAGGAGATTCGGCAGCTATTGGAACGGTTGCGGGAGCAGGATACGCTCTTGACCTGTCCGCATGGTCGTCCGGTCGCCGTTCGCTTCACCAAGACGGACATCGAGAAGATGTTCAAGCGCGTGCTATAATCCTATGGAAGAACAGTCACGCCGGCAAAGGATCGTCTGCATCGTCGGACCCACCGCCTGCCATAAGACAGAGCTTTCGATCGAGCTTGCAAAGAGGATCAGCGGAGAGATCGTCTCCGCGGATTCTGTGCAGGTCTATTTTGGTATGGACATTGGCTCCGCAAAACCGACCGTCGAAGAACGGCAGGGGATACCGCACCACTTGATCGACTGTCTGCCGATCAATACGCCGGAGTTTTCAGCATCGTTGTTCCGTCAGCTAGCGGCAAGCGCGATTAATGATATCCTCTTGCGCGGGAAGATTCCAATCGTGGTCGGTGGCAGCGGTCTCTACGTCAACGCGTTGACCTATCCGCTTGGCTTCGCGGTGCCGAAGGACGATACTGCACGAGAGAATGCCATTTGCGAGTATGATCACAACGCTAAGATGGCGTACGCCCGGCTCAAGAGCGTCGATCCAATCACAGCTGCTCGTTTGCACCCGAATGACAAAAAGCGCATCGTGCGCGCGCTGGAAGTCTTCGATTGTTCCGGTCAGCCGCTCTCCGGCTACGGCGCAGATTTCCAGAACAGCGAGGGAAGAGAAGCACCGTTCGAGCCGATAATCATAGGGCTTACGATGGACCGCGAACAGCTGTATGCGCGGATCAATCTGCGGGTCGATTTGATGATGGAGCACGGTTTGCTCGCGGAAGCTCGAGCGATCTATGATGTGAATTATGACCGCACACTGCCCGCGATGAAGTCCATCGGCTATCAGCAGCTGTTTGCCTATTTTGAAGGGAATTGCACGTTGGAAGAAGCTGTCGAGAAAATCAAACAGGACACGCGACATTTTGCCAAGCGGCAATTGACCTGGTTTAAGCGGGATGAGAGGATCGTTTGGCACGACGTGACGAGCTGGGACGATCAAAAGAACGATTTGATCGAGCAGCTTGCGCGTGACGCGCAGGTTTGGATGAAAGGGAAGACACCATGATCGAGATGAGCGATCGCGCAAGAGAGTTGGTCTGGAGCGCGGAACGAACGTTGCAGGAGATGTTTCGCCGCGTGGACGCGGTGGAGATGGTCAATCAGCAGCGAGTGCTGGAGGCGTTCTGGGAAGAGCGCGTCAGCGCGCGGCATTTTGCGCCGACCACTGGCTACGGCTATGACGACATCGGCAGAGATACGCTGGATCGCGTGTTTGCGCATGCGCTGATGGCGGAGAAAGCGCTCGTGCGCCCGCAGTTTGTCAACGGCACGCATGCAATCTTCACGGCTCTTGCGGGTTTGGTCGAACCGGGTGATGGAATTCTCTCTATCACGGGCGAGCCGTATGATACGCTGCTGGAAGCCATCGGCGTCCGCGGCGATGCGCCGAATAGCCTCAAACGGCTGGGCGTTTCGTTTTCCTCGATTGAACTTGCGAAGAAAGGGAAAATCGATCTGGATGCCATTCGTGCCTGCCAAGGCGCGAACGTGAAGATCGTCTACGCGCAGCGTTCACGCGGATACGCCTGGCGCGAAGCGATTACCATGGTGCAATTCAAGGAAGCGTTCGACGTTGTGCGCGAAAAGTTCCCCAATGCGATCATCCTCGTCGACAACTGCTACGGCGAATTCGTCGAGACAACGGAGCCTCTTGCGCAGGGCGCGGATGTAATTGCGGGATCGTTGATCAAGAATCCCGGCGGCGGACTTGCACCGACCGGCGGCTATATCGCAGGCAGGGAAGCGTGGATCGACCGCATTTCCCAGCGCATGACCGTTCCGGGCATGGGCGCAGAGGTCGGTTCCTATGCCGGAGATTACCGGTTGTTTTACCAGGGTTTGTTTCTCGCGCCGCATGTGACTGCGCAGTGCGTCAAAGGCGCGATGCTGTTTGCCAAAGCGTTTGAGCAGCTCAATCTGCTGACGATGCCGGTCTATGACGCGACGCGCTCGGATATCATTCAGGCGGTGCAGTTTCCGGATGCGGAGTCGCTCGTCGCCTTCTGCCGGAGCATACAAAAAGCGGCCCCGGTGGACAGTTTCGTGTCGCCGGAGCCGTGGGATATGCCGGGATATGAGGATCAGGTCGTGATGGCGGCCGGCGCATTCGTGCAGGGCGCAACCACCGAGCTCAGTGCGGACGGACCTATTCGCGCGCCGTATACGGCGTATCTGCAGGGGTCTTTGACCTATGCGCATGCGCGCATCGCCTGTATGATGGCTTGCGACGAGCTGATTCGACAGGGATTCTGATGGTTAGATCGTGCGCAGAAGGCCGATGACTTTGCCCGAGATTTCGACCTCGTCATATGGCACGTAGATCGGCTCAAACAGATCGTTCTCCGGCTGGAGCCGGACGCGATCCTTCTCGCGGAAGAAGCGTTTGACCGTCGCGCTTTCACCGTGTACGCGGGCAACGACGATATCGCCGTTGGTGCAGTTGCAATTGTGGTTGACCACGAGGATATCCCCATCGCGAATGCCGGCGTCCCGCATACTTTCGCCGTCAACGCGGAGCATGTAAACTTCCTCAGGCTCCTTGCCGTGCATCAGCACATCAGGCAGCGGAAATGCGTCTTCGATATTTTCCGCGGCGAGCATGGGAAGACCAGCCGCAACGCGGCCGACGAGCGGAACCGCATACTGCTTTTCTTCGCGCTCCGGTAAGAGGTCTGTGTTGATGAACACGGCGCGCTGCTTGGAAGAATCGCGCGTGATCAGGCCGCGTTTTTCTAAATTCCGCAGGTGCGTGTGCACCGTTGCCGTCGATTTAAGGCCAACCGCGGCGCAGATTTCCCGCACCGAAGGCGGATAGGCATGCTCCTCGGTGAATGAGATCATATAATCGAGAATCACCTGCTGGGGATCGGCTAGTTTCTTCATGGTCAGTCAACAACCTCCGTTCGCGTGTCATGGCTTGACTTTGAATTGATTTTATCATATACTGCAAAATATTGCAAACATATGTTCGGAAGACTGGTGAATTTTTTTGAAACGTTGTGTTTTACAAGCTGATAAGGTTTGCAACGACTGTGGAACGTGCGACGACCGCTGCGAACTCGATCCAAATAAGATTTGCGACAATTGCTTTCGTTGCCTCGACGAGGGGATAGAGGCATTTGCGCAGATTCCGATCTCCGGCGTGTTCCTCGATGATGACTTTGTGCCTGAGCAGGAAGCAGAGCCAGAGGAGGACGATCCGGATGACGGGTTTGTGCCGGATCTTTACGACGACTGGAAGGACGAGGACATCGTTCACGCGCAAACGCTGCCTATGACTTATGGCGCTCGCGTTCGCCGCGCACACCAAAGGCACTAATCCTCGCGCAGTTTGATCTTTTTTGCCGCGATGCGTTTGTGCTCCTCGCTGGATGCGGCGTAATGCTTCCGCGTCGTGTTGACGTCCTTGTGGCCGAGCACATCCGCCACAAGATAGATGTCCTCTGTCTCGTGATAGAGCATGGTGCCGTAGGTGCTTCTGAGTTTATGCGGCGTGATCTTCTTGAGCGGCGTCGCAAGCTGCGCATACTTTTTGACCAGCAGCTCAACCGAGCGCACATTGATTCGACGCAGCTGCATCGAGAGAAACAGCGCGCGTTCATGCCCCAGAAGGGGAGAGAGCTTCTCGCGAACCGCGTAGTAATCCGAGAGTGCGGTATGCACCTCGTCTCCAAAGTTGAGAATATCCTCGTTGCCGCCTTTGCGCGTGACGACGAACGCATTGTTGTCGAAGTCGATGTCGTTTAGATCGATGCCGACCAGCTCGCTGATGCGGATGCCTGTACCGAGAAAGAGCGTCAGGATTGCGACATCGCGAATCTTGGTCGTTTCGTGGTAGGCTTTCTGCCGGTCGGTGAGGCCTTCGCCGTTTTCCGCAAGGTCGAGTAAATCCGCGACTTCATTTGGCTCCAACCGGATGATCGCTTTTTCGTTGAGCTTCGGGATATCGACAAGCGCCGCCACGTTGGTCGGCAGATACTCCTGTTTGTGCAGGAACTTGAAGAACGAACGAAGCGACGAGAGCTTTCTCGCTTTTGCGCGCTCTTGATTGACCCATTCACGGTCGCCTTTCTGATAAAACGAGACCTCCGACAAATACAGCTCAATATGGTAAGCCTGAATCTTCTCAAAATCACCCGCGGTGAGGGAGGGGATGGCTTTTCCTATAAAGAGGTCCTCCTGCTGCGCGGCAAACTGGAAGAACCCGCGCAGGTCTACCGCGTAGGCGTAGCGCGTCAGAACGGAAGTCTGGCTGTCGACCGCGCGAAAAAATGTTCCGCAGAGCACGGGAAGCTCGGTGAGCAGCGCGCGGATTTTAAGCGTATAATCTTTATTGAGCGCTGCATGGTAGGAGTTTGCCATCGAAATTCGCCTCGATTTCGTCTAAAATCGCTGCCAATATCATATCACAACTATTCGTTAAAGACAAGTTTAACGAATAGTTAGTGGTCAAAATACATAGAATCATGTATTTTGCGCAGCTGCAAGCGCTTGCTTGATGGCAAGACGCGCCAGCTCGTCACAGCGGTTATTGAATGGATTGTCCGAATGACCTTTGACTTTGACGAACTCAAATGTGTGTATGTGCAGCGCGTCTAGTAACTCGCGCCACAAATCCTGATTTTCCACGTCGCGCTTGGAAGCCGTTTTCCAGCCGTTGGCCTTCCAGTTGTTCAGCCAGTTTTGATGAAATGCGTTACAGACGTACGCACTGTCGGTATGAATCTTGATCACGCATGAAACCTTCAGCGCGCGCACGGCTTCGATGACCGCGCGTAGCTCCATGCGGTTATTCGTCGTCTCCGGCTCAAAGCCGGACAACTCCTTCTTTTGCTCCTGATACATTAGAATCGCGCCCCATCCGCCCGGACCGGGATTGCCGGAGCATGCGCCGTCGGTATAGATCGTTACCTGTTTCTTCATCCCTACTCTTTTCGAATAATATATAATATATTATTTACTCATCTTCTCGGATTTCTCCCGGCAGGCGTCTACGGCCGCGATCACCGCGCCGCGGAGGCCTTTTTGCTCGAGCACTGCCACGGCTTCAATCGTCGTGCCGCCGGGCGAACACACGCGGTCTTTCAGTTCGCCGGGATGCACGCCTGTTTCGGACACCATCATTGCAGCGCCTTTCACCGTCTGCGCGGCAAGCTTGAGCGCGATCGGCCGCGGTAAGCCTGCTTTCACGCCGCCGTCTGCCAGCGCTTCGATAAAGAGATAGACATATGCAGGCCCGCTGCCGCTGACCGCGGTGACCGCGTCCATGAGCTTGGGTTCCACGCTGATCACGTCGCCGACCGAGCCAAAAAGCGTCTCCGCAAATGCACGTTCTTCTGCCGTCAGCGTGTCGCCGGATTCAAACACGATCATACCTTCGCCGATCATCGCCGGCGTATTCGGCATCACGCGCAGCACGCGCGCGGTGGCGGGAAGCGCGTTTTTGAGGCGCTCCCCTCCCCACCCCGCCGCGATGGAAGCAACAGCCTTGTTTGCGAAGCGGTCAAATTGTTCCTCAAACAGATGCGCACATACGTTTGGTTTGACGGCGACGAGCAGCAGATCGCTTTCGTCGATCAAGGAGCCGAGCGAGGAAGCGACCGACACGCCGAGGTCGCGCTCCAAAGTGCGGCACTTCTCGGTATCGGGATCAAACACGGCGGTCTGTTCGCCGGAAGCGTATCCACTGGTCAGGTATCCGCGAAGGATTGCCTCCCCCATGTTCCCCGCTCCGATGACGCCGAGACGAATTGTATTTGCACGCATATCGCATCTCTCCTTTTCGTTTGATTGATTATACCAAATCCCGTTGCTGTTTGCGCAGTTTTCTTGCGCAATCTTGCATCAGGCGAGCGAGTCCATGCGCTCGCGGAGCTTCGCCAGCATCTCTTCCGCGGCGACGAGCTTGCCCTTTTCCTCGTCCACAACGCTCTGCGGCGCTTTGGCGAGAAAGCCTTCGTTTGTCAGCTTGGCGTTCGCACGCGAGATGTCTCCGCTGACGCGCTCGATCTCTTTCTGGATGCGTGCGCGCTCCTTCTCCGGATCGATCAAGGAGGACAGCGGAATCACAGCCTCGATGCCATCGCAGACGATATGCACGTCGCTCTTGGGGATTTCGCCCGTCTCGGTGGAGACACTTGCGCCCTCCACGCCCGCGAGCTTCGCGAGATACCCGGTCATGCCGGCAAACGCCGTGGCGTCGGCCTTGTCCACGACCAGACGCGCACCGATTCTCTGCGCCGGCGGCACCTTCATCTCCGCGCGGAGGTTGCGGATCGAGCGGACGAGCTCCATCATGCGCTCCATGCGTTCGCAATCCGCGCTGTAGGCATTGAAGCGTTCGTCGACCTGCGGCCAGCTCGAAAGCATGATCGTGGGCTCGTCGGAGAGCTTAAGGAAGATCTCCTCGGTGATGAACGGCATAAACGGATGCAGCAGCTTCAGGCTCGTTTTGAGCACGTGGATCAGCACGCCGCTGACGGCGGCCTTCGCCTGTGCGTCTTCGCCGTAGAGGCGGGATTTCGCGATCTCGATGTACCAGTCGCAGTATTCCGACCAGATGAAATCGTAGATCTTCTGCGCGGACATACTAAGTTCATACCCGTCGAGGTTCTTCGTCACGTCGGAGATGATCTCGTTGAGGCGGCTGAGAATCCACTTGTCTGCGATCTCCAGCTGATCCTCCGGCGGGAGTTCGTTCGCGTCTTCATCCGCGCCCATGAGCACGAAGCGCGATGCATTGTACACCTTGTTGCAGAAGTTGCGCGCGGCTTCCACCTTTTCCCAATAGAAACGCATGTCGTTGCCCGCGCTTGTACCGGAGAGCAGTGAAAAACGCAGTGAGTCCGCACCGTGCTTTTCGATTACGTCGAGCGGATCGACGCCGTTGCCAAGGGACTTGCTCATCTTTCTACCCTGACTGTCGCGCATGATGCCGTGGATATAGACCGTCTCAAACGGGCGCTCATGCATGACTTCATAGCCGAACACGATCATACGCGCGACCCAGAAGAAGATGATGTCGTAGCCTGTCACGAGCGTATTGGTGGGATAGAAATACTTCAGTTCCTCCGTCTGCTCGGGATATCCGAGCGTCGAGAACGGCCACATGCCGGAGCTGAACCACGTATCGAGCACGTCCTCATCCTGCCGCACAGGCGCGCCGCAGTCCGGGCATTTGTCCGGCGCTTCTTCCGAAACCACCATTTTGTCGCAAGCGTCGCAATAATACGCGGGAATCCGGTGACCCCACCAGAGCTGGCGGGAGATGCACCAATCGCGGATATTCTCCATCCAATTGAAGTACGTTTTTTCAAACCGTTCCGGCACGAACTTCACTTCGCCGCTTTTCACCGCTTCGATGGCGGGCGCTGCCAGCGGCTTCATGTCCACAAACCACTGCTTGGACACGATGGGTTCCACCGTGTTGTGGCAGCGATAGCAGGTGCCGACGTTGTGCGCGTACGGCTCGATTTTGACGAGATGGCCGCTCTCCTCGAGCTCTTTTACGATTGCCTTGCGGCACTCGAAGCGCTCGAGTCCCACGAACTTGCCGCCGTTTTCGTTGATATAGCCCGCGTCGGTATAGACGCGCAGCACGGGCAGACCCTGACGCATGGCCACTTCAAAGTCGTTCGGGTCGTGCGCGGGCGTGATTTTCACGGCGCCCGTGCCGAACTCCATCTCGCAGTATTCGTCGCCCACGATGGGGATTTCGCGTCCCACGGCAGGAATGATCACTGTCTTGCCGATCAGGTGCTTGTATCTCGGGTCTTCGGGGTTCACGGCCACGCCGGTGTCGCCCAGCATGGTCTCAGGGCGCGTGGTTGCCACCGTGATGGAGTAGCTTTTGTCCGGCGCGTCATAGCGCACATGCCAGAGATGGCTGTGCTGCTCTTCATATTCCACCTCGGCGTCGGAGAGCGCGGTCTTGCAGTCCGGGCACCAGTTGATGATGCGGTCGCCGCGGTAGATCAGGCCCTTGTTGTAGAGGCTCACAAATACCTTGGTCACAGCCTTGCTGCACCCTTCGTCCATGGTGAAGCGCTCGCGCTCCCAGTCACAGGACGAGCCAAGGAAGCGAAGCTGCTTGACGATGGTCGAGCCGTACTCCGCGCGCCATTCCCAGGCGCGCTTCAAGAAGCCCTCGCGTCCGAGGTCTTTTTTCGTTAAGCCTTCCTTCGCCATCTGCTCCACGATCTTGACTTCGGTCGCAATCGAAGCATGGTCAGTGCCCGGCATCCAGAGCGTCTCAAAACCGCTCATGCGCTTATAGCGAATCAGCACATCCTGCAGCGTCTCGTCGATGGCGTGACCCATGTGCAGCTTGCCTGTGATGTTGGGAGGCGGAATGACGATTGTATACGGCGGCTTGCCGGTGTTCGGGCGCGCGTGGAAATAGCCGCGCTCTTCCCAGGTTTTGTAGAGCTTGCCTTCCACGTGTGCGTGGTCGTAGGTTTTGTCCATTTCGGGGCGCATAAGTCGTACTCTCCCTATCCTTTTTCAAATCGAATCCGTAAAACAAATAAAAACGCCCGCTTCGCCAAAGGACGAAGCGGACGCTCGCGGTACCACCTTTGTTGAATACCGTGCCAACGGGCAGAGTATTCCTCTTGGTTTTCCGTAACGTGGACAAGACGGGAAACGCTACAGCAGCTGCCTCGCGTCTCCGGCTCCGATGCGACCTTCCGCGTTTTGATTCGCAAACCGCCTCACAGCATTTTGGCGGTCTCTCTGGTGCGACAAACTCGCGTACTCCTCATCTTCATAGCCGATACATTTGAATCGATTGACGTCAGTCTAGCGGAAATCGTGCGTTTTGTCAAGCCTTACGCGGCATCCTGCAGCAATCCGTCCGACCAGACGTTGATCTGTTCCTTGACGAGGTCAAAGTTGCCGGGCCCAAGGTCGAGATACGTCTTGAGGAACGACGCCATGTCAAACTTGTCGCCGAGTTCATCCTTCGTGTCGCGGTACAGCTGCGCAAGCTGGCTGTAGCCTACTGCATAGTCAAAGAAGTAATACGGCTGATCCACAACGGTTTTGTAGAAGATCGGCGCAATGTACTCTCCGTCAAACCCGTAACCGGAAACCGCGTTGGCAACCGCTTCTTCCGTATAGCCGTAGTAGTTTACGAGGATACTGATGATCGCGGGAAGGATCGAATTCATGATTTGACCGTAGTCAAAATAGAACCGCACAAGCTCCTTATCATACTGATCCTGATTCTCGACTGCGAGGAACTCCGCAAACTGCGCCCAGCCCTCGGCATAGCCGCTGAAGTTTGCCGCGCGCTGCATCAGCCCCAGATTGTCCTTGCTGCGCTGGTAGATATACTGATACATGTGTCCCGGATACCCTTCGTGCGCCAGCGTGAGTAGCAGCGTCGGGTCTTCCGTTGCGGTGTTGATGTAGATCGTGTTGTCCTTCCAGTCGTCCATCGCGGGAATGACATACGCCGCGGGTGCGAACTGATCCTGAAGTTCTTCCGGCACGTCCGTCAGTGTCAGGTTGTGTTCAGGCAGAACGGGCAGCAACGGCTGAATCAGCGTCTGCAGATAGTCCAAATCCTTTTGCATGTCTCCGCTGGTGAGGTTGATCTCCGCGTCATAGATGTCCGGGCGGTCGTTCGAAATCTTGACAAAATCGTACAGCAGATAGTTCAGCTCGGACTTGAGCATCTCCAGCGTCTCTTCCACAGTCAGAGAATTACAGCCGCCGGCCTGCATGGAATACTCATAATATTCCTTCTGGATTTCGGTGTGCTGCGAGGCTTCCTCATAGGTGCGGCAGGATTTCCGAAGATCGGAAAGCCCGTCGTAGAGCGTCTGGAACGAGTTGAGATACTCGTTCTTGAGGAGGCTCGCGTTGCGGTCCTTATACGTCTGCGCCTGCTCCGGCGTGAGGCTGGTCAGCTTGTCGATGCCTTCTTCAAACGTCACGTAGAGGAACGTCGTGTCCTTTGCGTCGATGATCAGCTGGATATCCTCCAGAATCGCGTCCAGCGCGGGTTCGGTCATGAACATGCCGAGTTCGGCGCGCTTCTGCTCGTACGCGAGCACCTGACCCATATAGCGCGGCATATCCGCAAGCAGCGTCAGATAATCCTCTACGTCCTGGACGTTCTTGAGTTCAAACAACGCAAACGAGAGCGGCATGTTGGAGTGCAGCCCGCTGTACTCGGTCAGCGGCTCATAGAAATACTCAAAATGCGTTTCTTCGGCGTCGTCCGTCAGAATTTGCTGCAGCACGTCATAGGAGAACTGCGTATCGGGCTTGAGCTCCTCGCGGTTGATGGCGTTGAGCTGATCCAGATAGACGGTTGCCTCCTGCGTCACGCGGACACTATCCTCTTCCGTGAACTCGCCGAGCGTCATCTTGACGCTTGCCGGGTCGATCTGATACACGGTGGGATCGTCCACAAACATATGGTACGAATAGCCGTCCTGCGTCACATACCAGCGGAAGACCTCCAGGTCCAGCGCGTGGAACGCAGCCTCCGTCGTGTCGCTGACAGTAAACGTCGGCGACGGTAGAGGCGTTTCGATGCTCTGCGGTGCAGTTCCGTTTTCTTGCGACTCAATTGTGATAGGCCCCGTCGTGCTGTCCGGCAGTTTGCAGCCGGCAAACACGCTCATCATCATTACGAGCGCCATCAGCAGCGCAATCACTTTACTCAGTCGCTTGAAAGATTGATTCATATGGTTCTCCTTTAACGGTTCATTCACAACGGGAAATCAGTGTTGTATGGATTTCAGCAGCCGGAGTACGGAGTCTTCCGCCTGTGTCTCCCCTGCTTTCTTGAGCGCCTGCATGAAATAATCCGGCAGTGGCGCATAGAACACCATATCTTCGTTTGTGCCCGGATGCCGGAATGTCAGCCGATAGCCGTGCAGCGCCTGCCCTTGCAGCCCGAACGGGCGTTTGTCGCGTCCGTAGACATCGTCTCCCGTGACGGGATGCTGCTGGCTCGCCAAATGCACGCGAATCTGGTGCGTGCGACCCGTTTCCAGCTCGATCTGGAGCAGCGTATATTGTCCGTACCGCGCGGCGACCTGCCAATGTGTGACGGCTTCTCTGCCGCCCTGCACGATGGCCATGCGCTTGCGGTCGACAGGATGCCGCGCAAGCGGAGCTGTGACGGTTCCGCTATCCTGCCGGATGTTGCCGTCGACCAGAGCCGCGTAGCTTCTGTGGGCTGTATGGTCTCGAAACTGATCGCTCAACGCGCGGTGTGTTTTGTCGTTTTTTGCGACCACGAGCAAGCCGGAGGTCATGCGGTCGATGCGGTGCACGATGCCTGGACGAAGCTCTCCGCCGATGCCCGAAAGGTCGTGGATATGGAAGAGCAGCGCGTTCACCAGTGTCCCGCTCTCGTGTCCGGGCGCGGGATGCACCACCATGCCCTGCGGCTTGTTGATCACGAGCAGATCGGAATCTTCAAACAGAATGTCGAGCGGGATATCCTCCGCGACGACATCCGTCACCACGGGTTCCGGATATGTGACATCGACCAGATCGCCCGCTGCGACAGTTGCGTTGGGCTTGACCTGGTTGCCATTGAGCAGAATCGCGCCGTCGCGGATCATCCGCTGCGCCTGCGTGCGGGAAAGCTCCGTTTCTCCTGCGACAAACGAATCCAGCCTGCCGAGTGCTTCGCAGAGAATGCTCTCCTGCTCAGGCATCGGTCTTTTCGGAAGAAGCGGATTCTTCCGCAGGTTTAGCCGCAGTCTTCTCTTTCTTAAACGAAACACGTTCAAACATCGACTTCTCTTTGAGGAACAGCGCGTCGATGACGAGCATAACACAGCCGATGCTCAGCGCGCTATCCGCAACGTTGAACACGGGAAAGTTGAACAGAGGTGTAATATCCACAAAGTCACGCACATAGGTCAAAAGCAGCCGGTCGACAAAGTTGCCGACCGCGCCGGAAAACAGAAGCGCGAGTGTGATGCGCGAAAACACGCTCAGGTTCTTGCGGAACCGGATCATGACGATGATCAAGAGACCTGCCACGATCAGCGTCAGCGGGATAAACAGCCACCGAAAACCATCCAGCATGCCCCAGGCGGCGCCGGTGTTATGCACATTGGTCAGCTGGACAAGTCCGTCGATAACAGGCGCGCTTGTGCCGACAGGAGAAAGGTAGAGCTGCACCAGATACTTCGAGATCTGATCCGCAGCCAGCAGAATGACAATGATGATGAGTTCGAGCAAGTTCATATCCTCCGATGATTTGATCTAGTATAGCACGCGATTTAACCGCCGACAACCGTTGCGGTCTGTGTATTGTCTGTAAAAAGATCGGGATAGAGCGTGGTGTAGTTTTGATACGCGGCGACGACCTTCTCATAATACCGCGCCGTATCCTCGTATGGGATGACGGTGAGCTGGCCGTTTTGCGAGAAACGCGCGTCGCTGAGCCAATCCTCCACGGTGCCGTGACCCGCGTTATAGGCGGAGATGATCTCGATCAGCCGCCCGTCAAACCGTTCGCTTAGAAAATTCAGATACCAGCAGCCGTATTCAATATTCGTTGCGGGGTCTTCCAGCATGTCCAGCGAGTATGCAAGCTCCGGGTCGATCTTGTGGCCAATCCACTCCCCCGTCTCCGGCATGATCTGCATAAGCCCGATCGCGCCGACATCGCTCTTTGCGGCAGGATCATTGCTGCTCTCGCAGCGCATGATCGACTGTACGAGATAGGGATCCAGCTGGTACCGGTCTGCATATTGCTTGATCAGGTCGGTGTATGCGACGGGATAGTTCCGCAATGCGCGCTGATAGGTGATATCTTCATAGATCAGATATCCGCCGAATCCGGCAGCACCCAGCAACAGGATTGCACCGAGTGCGATGACAGCGATCTGCATTGCGTTGAGTTTTTTGCGTTTTTTCTTGCGTCGTTCCTGCTGCTGTTCCGTTGGCTGATTCAAGCGTGCGTTCCTCCGGCTGAAAGTTGATCAAACATCAAGTCTACCTGATGCAGTAGCTCCGGTTCCGTGCCGTTGTTCTCTAAAATCAAATCCGCGAGTTGGAGCTTTTCCTCCTCCGGCATCTGGGCGCTCATGCGGGAAATGACCTGTTCGCGCGAGAGATTGTCCCGCTCCATAACGCGGCGAATGCGGCTCTCCTCATCACTCGTGACGACGATGTTATGATCCATCCGCTCATGCATGCCGCTCTCAAACAGCAGTGGCACCTCGAAAACAGCAATGCCTGAAGGCTCGTTCGATAAATCTTGTTCCGCGCGCGAAAACAGCTCCTGAATCACATAAGGATGGATGATATCGTTGAGGATGGTTCGTTTTGCATGATCGTTGAACACAATCTCGCCGAGCTTTCGCCGGTTGATACTTAGATCCTCGTTCAAAACATCCTGCCCGAATGCGGAAACGACGCGATCATAACAGACCGCGCCGGGATCGAGCGCACGGCGGGAAATCTCGTCCGCGTGATAGACACGCGCGCCGAGAGCAGCAAACCGCGCGGCTGCGGTCGTCTTGCCGGAGCCGATGCCGCCCGTGAGGCCGACTTTCAGATAGTTCTTCCGCGCTGCCGTCATTTTGTCTCGTACCAGCTGTGTCCGACTTTGACATCCGCGTCCAGAGGCACGGAGAGCTGAACCACCTGTTCCATGCAGTCGTGCACAAGCGCCTCTACCTCGTCCGCTTCCGATTTCGGTGTGTCGAAGATCAGCTCGTCGTGCACCTGCAATATCAGCTTGGTCTGGAGCTTGCGTTCGTGCAGAGCCGCGTTAACCTTTACCATCGCGAGCTTGATGATATCCGCAGCAGTGCCCTGAATCGGCATGTTCATCGAGACGCGTTCGCCAAAGGAGCGCGTGTTGTAGTTGGAGCTTTTGAGTTCCGGCAGCGAGCGGCGGCGCTCGAACATTGTGATCGCGTAGCCAAGGCGTTTCGCGTCCTCGACGCTGCGATCCAGATATGCTTTGACGCCGGGATAGCGGTCGAAGTATAGCTTGATGTATTCGCCCGCGCGCTTGACGGGGATATCGAGGTTGCGCGCAAGGCCGAAGTCGCTGATGCCGTAGACGATGCCGAAGTTGACGGCTTTTGCCGCGCTGCGCTGTTCGTTGGTGACCTCCGCAAACGGCACGCGGAAGACCTCGCTCGCGGTCGTGCGGTGGATGTCCTTGCCGCTGTTGAACGCTGCGATCATGCCTTCGTCCCCGCTGATGTGCGCGAGCAGCCTTAGCTCGATCTGCGAGTAGTCCGCGTCAACGAGCACGTTTCCCTCGGATGCGACAAACGCCTTGCGGATTTCCCTGCCCTGCTGCGTGCGCACGGGGATATTCTGCATGTTGGGCTCCGTGCTGGAGATGCGGCCTGTTGCCGTGACGCACTGGTTAAACTGCGTCCGCACACGGTCGTTTCCGTCGTTGACGACGTTGAGAAGCCCGTCCACAAACGTGCTCTTGAGTTTCGTGATGAAACGGTACTCCTGAATCAACGGGATCGCCGGATGCTTGTCCAACAGCGCATCGAGCGTCTCCGCGTCGGTCGAAAAACCGCTCTTGTTCTTCTTTCCGGTCGGAAGCCCCAGCTTTTCAAACAGCACTTCGCCGAGCTGTTTTGGCGAGAGGATGTTGAAGGTTTCTCCGGTCGATTCGTAGATGCGTTTGGCGAGCGATTCGCTCTGCTCGTTGAACTGCGTTTGCAGCTGCTTGAGGATGTCGCGATCGACCCGGAAACCCGTGTGCTCCATCTCAAACAGCACGCTTGCAAGCGGCAGCTCCATCTCGGTATAGAGCTTCGTCATGTTCGCATCGTCCAGCTCGCGCAGCATGCTTTCCTTCAGCGAAAACAGCATTGCGCAATTCGGTTTCTGGTTCGGGCAAACACGCTCACAGAGCATCGCAAGGCTCGTCGCAGGGCGTGTCGCATCCAGTAGATAGTCCGCGATCATCGCGTCGAGCACAGGTGCATTGATCGAAATTGAGAACTTCTCCAGCAGGTGCCGCAGGCGCTTGGTGTCAAACGCGAGTACGTTGCAGCCGCGATCTTCAAAGATCGGCTTGAATGCGCCGTAGAGCGAGGTTTCGTCGATTGGCGTGGAGAACAAGTCTGCCCCCTGCACGACCTCGTAATAGGTTTCGGGCATAAACGCAAACTGAACGGTCTCCCCTGCTTCGATTGCGAACTGCTTCACGGGAGAGGCTTTTTTGATTGCGTCAAGCACGGCTTCAATCGAATCCAACTCGACGTGCTGCGACGCGGGGATGTCCGTCTGCGCCGTGGCTTCCTGCGCGCTCTCGCCGCCGATGCGCGCGGCAAGCCCGCGCATCTCAAGCTCCAGCAGCTTCGTGCGCGCGCCGCCCATCGCCTCCGGGCGGAACGTGCAATCAGCAATCTTGAGCGGAATCGGCGCATCCGTACAGATCGTCCCGATTTCATAGCTCATGCGTGCGCTGTCCGCGCCCGCCGCGATCTTTTCGCCGAGTTTGCCTTTGACGTCGCCGGCATGCGCCAGCACGTTCTCCAACGTGCCGTACTCCTCAAGCAGTTTCATGGCAGTCTTCTCGCCGACGCCGGCGATGCCGGGGATGTTGTCGGAATTGTCGCCCATGAGACCCTTGAGGTCGCGCATGCGGTCGGGCTCTAGGCCGTATTGTTCCTTGAGCACATCGCGGTCAAACTCGATTGTCTCGCTGATGCCCTTCTTGGTCATGAGCACGTGCGTGCGGTCGCTGATGAGCTGCAGCGCGTCGCGGTCGCCCGTGACGAGCAGCGCATCGATTCCTTCCGCCTCGCATTTGCGCGCAAACGTGCCGAGGATATCGTCCGCCTCATAGCGCGGCGTTTCACAAACGGCGATACCCATCTCGCAGAGGAGTTCCTTGAGCACGGGAAACTGCGCTCTGAGGTCGTCTTCCGTCTCGCGTCTGCCCGCTTTGTATTCTTCAAACGACTCGTGCCGGAAGGTCGGCCCGTGCATATCAAATGCAACCACGAGATAGTCCGGGTTACGTTCAATGAGCTTCAGGAGCATGCTCAAAAAGCCATGTAGCGCGCCGGTCGGTACACCCGCGCGCGTGGTCATGGGCGGCAGCGCGTGGTAAGCGCGATGCATGAGGCTATTACCGTCGATTGCGATCAGCTGTTTCAAGCGATGCCTCCTTGCGTTGTCGTTTGTTGTGCGAGAGTCGGCCGAACCGATTATCCGGCAAACAATTTATCGAATGACGCCGTAGACCATCGGCGGGACATGATCGGGTTTTGCGCCGATATGAACCGCTTCATACATGGTCGAAATCGCGTCTTCGAGGTTCTTTTCGTCGTTGACGTAGAGTGTGCAGAAGGCTTCGCCTTTTTCGATCTTGTCGCCGACGCGCTTCTGCATGACGAGTCCGACCGCGGGGTCGATGATGTCTTCCTTGGTCGCGCGTCCTGCGCCCAGCACCTGCGCCGCTCTGCCGATGAGCTCCGCCTGCATGCCGACGATATATCCGCTTTCATTGGCGGTCACCGGAATGAGTCGTTTGACTTTGCAAAGGGTGTCCATGCCTTCGAGTGTCAGATAGCTTTCATCGCCGCCGAGCTCATGGATCATGGCGCGGAGCTTGGCAAGGCCGGAGCCGTCCGCAATCGCCCGCTCAAGCATAGCGCGCGCTTCTTCTTCGGTCTTCGCGAGTTTGGAGAGCAGCAGCATGTGCGTGCTGAGCAGCAGGCAGACTTCCAGCAGCGGATCGCCCGCAGGCAGCTGCCCGCTGAGCAGCTGAACCGCCTCGCGGAACTCCAGCGCGTTACCGACCGAAAGGCCGAGCGGCTGGTTCATGTCGGTGACGACGGCGACGATCTCACGCTTGAGGTGCTTGCCCATCTTGACCATAAGCTCCGCAAGCTTCTTGGAATCCTCCACGGTTTTCATGAACGCACCGCTTCCGGTCTTGACGTCCAGCACGATTGCATCCGAGCCCGCGGCAAGCTTCTTACTCATGATGCTCGCGGCAATCAGCGGCACGCTCTGAACGGTGCCGGTGACATCGCGCAGTGCATACATCTTTTTGTCGGCGGGCACGAGGTTGCCCGTCTGCCCAATGACGCAGACGCCGATCTTGCGCACGATCTCCTTAAACCGTTCGATAGACTGCCCGGGGTTCACGCCGGGAACAGATTCCAGCTTGTCGATGGTGCCGCCGGAGAACGCGAGCCCGCGGCCGGACATCTTTGCAACCGTTCCGCCGCATGCCGCAACAAGCGGCGCAACCACCAGTGTGGTCGTATCACCGACGCCGCCGGAGGAATGCTTGTCGACCTTGATACCGGGCAGGTCGCTCAGGTCGACCGTATCGCCGGAATGCATCATGCTCAACGTCAGGTCGGCGGCTTCCCGTTCGTTCATATCGTTGAGCACGATGGCCATCATCAGCGCGGACATCTGATAATCCGGGATTTCGCCGCTGACAAATCCGTCTACGACGAACTTGATCTCATCGTGTGTCAGTTCCTCATTGTTCACCTTTTTTTCGATGCAATCTACCATGCGCATAGTGTAAATCCTCCTTCAAAATTTGGATGAAAATGTTCTGGTCATTAAACGTCGCTGATGACGGTCTCTTCGCGAAGCACCGGCGCAAACAGCGGCGCGGGCGAAATCGGCGTGTTTTTGATGATCAAAAACAACGCGTCCGCGGCTTCGTCAAACGATTTGGTGTCGATTGGCACCAGCGGCGCTTCGTCGATCTTCGCGAAGAAGCGTCCGTCCTCCGTGAACGCAAGCACCGCGACATGCTTTCTTTGCACGCGGCAGTGGAACAACAGCGCATCGGTCGTCGAGTCGTTCATGGAACCCGCGTCGTCGAGTAGTTGCGTCAGTGCGATAAGCCAGTCCGCTTTTGCAAGCCTGCGGTCAAACTCACACTGTTCCAGTACGGTTTCGATGCCGTTGCGATATTCCACGCGGATGTTGTTGCGCTGCGTCGCGGGTATACGCTTGCCGAGCACCGTCGCATAGCGTCCCTCCGGCACATCATCCGGAAGCACCCCGTTGCCGGCTGCAACGATGTACTCCGTAAAGCCCTTGTTCTGGGGCAGCGTCAGCGCCTGCGTGAGCTCGTCTTTCGTCAGATTTTCAGACTCAATGACGATCGTGCGGTTGGGCAGAATGCCGAAGTGTAGATCGTGTGTGATTCCCGCGGCGTTCAGAATCGGCGCTTTGCGGTATCTACCCTTGTTGGAGCAGATCAGCGCGTCCAGGGTTCCTGCCCCACCGTCGGCGATGAGCTGCGTGCTCAGCACCGCTTTGGGCAGCACGCGGGACGCGGAGCGCAACATGTGCCGCGCGGCATCCGCGGAGGTGAATTTTCCATACCAGGCGTCGGGCGCAATCAGGATGCGCGTGCATTGGCCGGGTTTTTCGCATGTTTCGGGCAATGCGCCGGCAATCTGCATCGAACCGTAGCGGACATCGCCCCCGGCAACCGTGCCGTCCTCCTGCACCTGACCCAGATACTCTACCTCGCTGCATTTTTCCACGCGATTGTTCTGGATGAACGGGCGGTAGATGGTCAGGAAGGAAAGCAACGAGGGTTTGTGCAGAAGCTGCTCAAACAATGCTTTTCCGACCTTGAGCGGAAGGTTTGAGAACATGCAGATGTAAGCGGACTCGCTGGTTGCGTCGCCGACATCGTCCCATGCGCCAAACAGCGTGGAGCCGACGACGTGTGTGATCGGCACCTCGGAAAACACAATGTTCCAGCAATCGTCGGGCGTGAGGCTTGCGTCGCTCGTCATCGCGAAACGAAGGCCAAGAGAGAATTTGGAGTATTCCATCTGTATTGATCCTCCTCAAGCGGGCTTCCGCTTGGAGTTATTCATCATCGTCTGTCGTGAGCGCGCTGACCTCGAACTCCGCCTGCTCCCAGTCGCTGTAGCAGGTTTCAACCAACTGCCGCTGCGCATCCAGTTCCGCATAGACGGTTTTCGCCGCCTCAAAATCGCTCGCAATCTGCGGATCGAACGCCTTCCCCTGCAGCGCTTTGAGCTTCGCTTCTTCGGTGTGGACGCGTTCCTCCGCCTTGCGCAGCGCGGATTTTGCTTTGACGAGTGCGCTTTTGCGCTCTTTGGCGAGTTGATAGTCGTTCTTGCTGACAGGTGCTTCCTTTTCCTTCGGCGCGGTGCTTTCCGCGAGAAATTCCTTATACGCGTCCCAGTCGCCTTCAAACTCGCGCATGCCGTCCTCGTCCATGATGATGATCCGGTCGGCGATACGGTTTGCAAGATAGCGGTCGTGGGTGACGATCAGCATCGTTCCGCCGTAGTCGCTGAGTGCACCTTCGAGCGCTTCGCAGGACGGGATGTCGAGGTGGTTGGTCGGCTCGTCGAGAAAGAGCACGTTGCTGCCGTTGAGCATGAGCTTGAGCAGCTGGATGCGCGCGTATTCCCCGCCGGAGAGATCGCTCATGTGTTTGAATACATCGTCCCCGCGGAATAGAAACGAACCCAGCATGTTTCTCAGCTGCTTGGTGTCAAAGCGCGGGAACATG
This sequence comes from Clostridia bacterium, assembly GCA_035561095.1. Lineage (GTDB taxonomy): Bacteria > Bacillota > Clostridia > Christensenellales > CAG-138 > UBA7703. The sequence continues at coordinate 44,360 of DATMYE010000026.1, forward strand.
CCGTTGAGCGCTTCCAGCACTGTGCGCGGATCGTTCGGGCGAATCGATCCCTGCTCGTAGTAGCCGACGTGCACGTTGGAGCCGAGTTTATAGCTGCCGGAATCCGGCTCAATCTTGTTGGTGAGTATCTTGAGCAGTGTAGTTTTGCCGCAGCCGTTTGCGCCCAATAGACACACTTTCTCGTCGCGCCGGATCATCAAATCGAGGCTGCGGAAGATCTCCCGCTCGCCGAAGCGCTTGCTCAAATCCTTGCAGACGACGACTTCGTTTGCGGTCAGTGCGTCTGCCCTGAGGTGAAAGTGAATCCCCTCCGGCGCGTCCTCCGGCTTGACAAGCGTGCTCTTGATGCGCTCGATCTGCTTCTCCTTCGAGGCGATGGTAACGTAGTTGCGCGCCTGGTTCCATCTGCGCTGCTGCTCGATGATGCCTTCAATGCGCTTGATCTCGCGCAGGGTGTTTTGGTATTTCCGCATGGCGAACTCGCGCTCATCCATCTTCTTTTCCATGGACTGGGTGTAGTTGCCGGAAAATTGGTTCATCGAGCCGTTTTCCAGCTCGAAGATGCGGTTGCAGACACGATCCAGAAAATAGCGGTCGTGGGAAATCAGCACAAACGCACCGCGAAACGCCGAAAGATAGGACTCCAGCCACTCCAGAGACGCAATGTCAAGGTGGTTTGTCGGCTCGTCGAGCAGAAGAAGATCGGCATCCGACAGCAGAATCTTCGCAAGCGACGCTTTGCGCATTTGTCCGCCGCTCATCACGGAGATCGGCTGCTCAAGCTGCGCTTCTGAAAAGCCGAGGCCAAGCAAGGTTGAACGCGTGCGCGCGCGGTAGGTCAATCCCCCGTCGGCGGTGTATCGATCCTGCAAATCCGCCTGTCTGCGGATGAGCGATTCGCTTGCGCCCTGTTGCTCAATCTTCTCGGCGATCTCGTGCAGCTCGCGCTCCGCGCGCATCCATTTGCCGCTGGCTTCGAGCACGGCTTCGTAGAGTGTTTGACCGTTGCCCCAGTTCGGGCTTTGATCCAGCATCGCAACCGATGCGTTTTTTGTAACGGAAAGCTGGCCGCGTCCGTCATGCGGCTCCAGCCCTGCAATCATGCGCATCAGTGTGCTCTTGCCGCAGCCATTGACCCCGACGAGGCCGACGTGATCCTGCTCAAACACATCAAACGCGATATCTGAAAATAAGGTTCTCTCTCCGAAGCTCTTCTCAAGCTCCTGCGCGTGAATCAGCGACATCGTGTTGTTCTCCAATAGTAAGACAGTTTATTTTACCATAGCGAACACGTATTTGCAAAAGCAGACGGCGGTGTTTTATGCAAACAAACCGTGTCAAATTTCATTGTTTTCTCGAGTAATTCCACATGAATTTTCCTGTAAACGGTACATAACAAACAGATTGTATCCGTCGTGTACAAAATCTTGTTACATTTTGGCATCCATGTTTTGAAAATGTTCAAACCAAAGTGCGACAGAATCGCTATAATAAGAGTATTGACAGGCATATTCTCCATGCGATTTTCTAAGCAACGAGTGAGGTATCATATTTGAATACGCCCCGCCTACCTTCCGGAAAACCGAATAAGCACGTCTTCCCGCCTTCCGCGCGCACATGGATTTTGACCATTGCGGGCGGTTGCGTGATTGCGTTTATCATTCTGCCGCTGGCGATCAACTATTTCACCGGCGCCAACGCGGTTGCGCAGGAAGCGGACCGCATCGTCCGCGAAGCGACGCCGACGCCGATTCCTTTCAGCGCCGATGTGCTCGCGCCGACCTCCTGCGCGGTCGATACCCCGCAGCCGGAACCGGAAGCAACCGCGGGCGTGATGGTATCGCAGTTCACACTGCTGCAGGAGAACGACGATTACCCGACCGTTTCCCAGCTGCAAAACAGGTTGATGGAGCTCGGCTACCTCGATTCCGACGAACCGACAACGGTCTATAACGCTGCGACCACGGTTGCCGTTTCGCTCTTCCAGCGCACGATCAGCGCACCCATGGACGGCGTCGCGACCGGAGAGCTTCAGGAGCATCTCTTCAGCGCGGAAGCCAAGCCGTATGAGATCAAGCTTGGCGACAGCGGCACGGACGTGGAGAGCATGCAGTCCCGCCTCAATGAGCTGGGCTATTACACCGATAAGATCAACGGCTATTTCGGCGTTGCAACTGAGGAGGCGCTACGGGCGTTTCAGGTGAAGAATAAGATCACGGATGACAGCGTGTTCAACGTGGAAGACCGCGACCTGCTCTATTCGCCGCAAGCGCGCCCGAAGATCGACCCGACACCGACGCCTTCACCGAAACCCACACCGAAGCCGACCAAGAAACCGACCACGACCAAGAAACCCACGACGACCTCCTCCGGCGGCACGACCACGAACTCCGGCAGCAGCAGCACCGCGGCACCCGTTGTGACGGAAGCACCGGTCACCGAAGAAGTTAGCTACAATGCATCCTATAGCCCCGACGGGCTGATCTCGGTTGCGAGCGCAATGCTCGGCAAACCCTACTCCTGGTCGGAGGAAAGCCCGTCCAGAGGCTTCGATTGCTCGGGGCTAGTCTACTTCTCTCTGCGCACCTGCGGCGTCAGCACGAGCCGCTACAGCGCGGCGGGGTTCTCCTCCGTGAGCGGCTGGACGGAGATCACCTCCATCGGCGATCTGCAGAAAGGCGATCTAGTGTTCTTTAAGAACGATACGTCAGACCGTGTGAGCCACACCGGCATCTACGCAGGCGGCGGAAAATTCATCCACGCTTCGTCCAGCGCCGGCAAGGTCATCACGAGTTCGATCTCCACCGCGTACTGGACGCGCAATTTTGTCAACGGCAGGCGCGTGTTCTGATATGGAAGCTTGTATGCTGTGTCCCCGTATGTGCGGGGCGGATCGAACCAAACAGCGCGGCGTTTGCGGCGCGGATGATCAGGTGCGCGTGGCAAAGCTCATGCTGCACCAGTGGGAGGAGCCGTTTATCAGCGGATCGCGCGGCTCCGGCACCGTGTTTTTCTCCGGCTGCAACCTCGGCTGCGTCTATTGCCAGAATCACGAAATCCGGGACGGCGGCATCGGTGACATCTTTGACGCAAACTCGCTTGCGGAAGCATACCTGACGCTTCAGCAGGAAGGCGCACACAACATCAATCTTGTAACCGCGGCGCCTTATGTTCCTCAAGTTGCTAAGAGTCTCCGCCTTGCGAGATCCCGTGGGCTGCATGTCCCAGTCGTTTACAATTCCAGCGGCTATGAGTGCGTCGAGGCGATTCAATCTCTGGAAGGCCTGGTTGACATCTATCTGCCGGATTTCAAGTACGTTTCTCCCCTGCTCGCGGGGAAATTCTCCAACGCACCGGATTACGCGGAGGTTGCTTCCGCTGCAATTCAGGAGATGTATCGTCAGGCCGGTGATCTGATTTTGGATGATGAAGGTATCGCAACGAGGGGACTCGTCATCCGTCATCTCATCCTGCCGGGCTGCGCAGATGATTCCAGAAAGGTGCTGGACAGGATCGTCTCCTTCCTTCCGCTCTCCACGCACATCTCGCTGATGAGCCAGTATACGCCACAGGAGCATACAACCGAGTTCCCGTTAAACCGCAGAATCACGCAAAGAGAGTATGACCGCGTGATCTCGTATGCACTGTCGCTGGGGTTACACAACATCTTGTTACAGGAGCGTGACTCGGCAAAATCCGTTTACACGCCACAGTTCACAGAACCGATAAAAATTTGACACAATTAACGCATAGATTTGCTTGCAATTGCATAATTCGGGTGATATACTCGAACCATAAAAGTTCATAAGTTTCCGTCCGTTATGTGTGTTTTTTCATTACCGATTTCCTCCTTAAAACCGCGTAACCGAACTACATCGTAACATCATAATTACTTTCTGGTGGATAGGGCACCATCGGAAAGGCTTAGCGGACGGAAAGTACAAAGGAGCTAGGAAACTAGCTCCTTGTCTATTTTATTTAGCAGTTCGAAACTGCCTCAACATTTCGGTTTTTATCCGGAGCCAAGAAATTGGCTCCTTGTCTATTTTATCCAGCAGTTCGAAGCTGCCTCCACATTTCGGTTTTCATCTGAAGCTAGGAAACTAGCTCCTTGTCTATTTAATAGAATCTAAACAGAAAAGAGCAGGAACTATCTCCTGCTCTTTTTATTGGGTTTGGGCGACGCCCAAACAAATTATCCCTTATCTTTGCAAATACAGCATCGCGGCGCCGACGATACCTGCGTCGTTTTTCATCTCCGCGGTCACGATTTTCGCGTGGTTCTTGAAGAACGCATACTTCTTCGCGTACTCGCGGATCGGAGCAAGCAGAAATTCGCCGTCGTTGCTGACACCACCGCCAAAGGCGATGATCTCCGGATCGAACAGCGCAATCGCCGTGCAGGCTGTAGCGCCAAGATAATCCGTAAACCGGTTATAGACTTCGCACGCAACCGGATCGCCTTCCCGCGCGCAGTCCATGACGAGTTTTGCGTTGATCTTGGTCAGATCCCCCTGCGCGCGCTGATACATCGCGCTCTCGTGATGCTGACCCGCGGCTTTTCTGCCTTCGCGAACGAGCGCTGTCGCGGAGCAGTACGACTCGATGCAGCCGCGCTGACCGCAGGTGCAGGGTTCGCCGCCAAAGAGCAGCACCGCGTGCCCGAACTCAAACCCGTTCTTCTTACCGCCGACGAAAATCTTTCCGTCGAGTACAAGCCCGCCGCCGATGCCGGTGCCAATCGTGATCAAAAGGCCGGAAGAGCAGCCGCGGAATGCGCCGCTGTAATACTCAGCGAGTGCCGCCGCGTTTGCATCGTTTTCGACATAGACCGTAACGCCGGGGAACCCGTCGCCGACGAGCTTGCAGAGCGGGAAATCGTGATAATCGAGGTTGTGCGCATCGATGACCACACCGCGGTCATAGTCGATGCTACCGGGCACGGCAAGGCCAATTCCCGCAATCTCCTCCGTTCGGAGATGATTCTCTTCGATCAGGTCGCGGATGAGCGACTGAATCGTCGCAATCGAATCCTTCGCCTCTCCCGTATGCGGAAACGGAAGAGCTTTTTTACTCACAAGCGTATAGTCGTCCTTCACGACGCCAGCCGCGATCTTGCTTCCGCCGATATCTACACCAATACTGTACATGCTGACTCCTCCTGAACCGAACGGTTTAAATTCAAATGTACTCTTCGAACACCGGCTTCGCCGGAAAAGAAGCGACGATTAACAAAGCACGTGATCCTCAATAAATACCGCGACGCCGTCCTCGCCGCATGGCGGTACGATCAAATCCGCAATCGAAAGCACCTCAGGCGCGGCATCTGCAACGCTCACACCCAAGCCTGCCCACTGAAGCATCTCGAGATCGAGAAAGTTATCTCCGACCGCTGCGATTTGATCCTGACGGATGTTTAGCATCGAACCAAGCTCGGAAAGCGCGGTGGCTTTTGTGATCTCCAGACGGTTGATCTCAATAAATCCGGGACTGGAGCGGGAAACCTGCGCGATGCCTGCAAATCGTTCGCGATACATCGCAAAGAGCTCGTTTTCTCCGCCTACAGGCGCAAACGCAAGAATTTTCGGAACATTGTGATACGTGTGTTTGCCGATCTCCGGATCAACGACAAATGTAAATTTATGACGGTTTGTATATCCGTTCGCGGCTTCGCTTTCGGAGCTGCTGATGACCGTTTCGTCGAGATAAATCTGTGCGGGCACCTGCATCTGTCTGGAAAACTCCAGCACCTCGTGGATGACTTCCGGCGGAATCTCGTGCAACACAAGCGCGCGCTCCGTGTCGATATCTGCAATCATTGCGCCGCCATAATTGATCGAAGGCCCGTGCAGCTCCAGAAATCTCCATACAGGGCGGGTGGCGATGCGTCCCCTCCCCGTTGCGAGTACCACGTGGATACCCGCGTCGATGGCGCGCCGGACGGCGAGACGGTTGCGTTCGCTGATGATGCCCGCGTGGTTGGTCAGCGTACCGTCTATGTCCAGCGCGATGAGTTTGATATCCATGATTTCTCCCGACTCGTGTTCTGCGCCGTTTGCGGCTGCAGTTGTGTTACCGGATCTGTCCCGATCCACGGATCGTGTATTTCACCGTGGTCAGTTCGTCGAGCCCCATCGGCCCGCGCGCGTGGATCTTCTGTGTGCTGATACCGATCTCCGCGCCAAAGCCAAACTCCTCGCCATCCGTGAATCTCGTCGAGGCGTTGACATAGACCGCGGCGGAGTTAACCTCGTTGAGGAAGCGTTCCGCGGTGGTGATCAGGCTTGTGACAATCGCATCGCTGTGGTGCGTGCCGTAGGTTTCGATGTGCGCAACCGCTTCGTCGAACGAATCGACCACTTTGACCGAAAGGATCAGATCGTTGTATTCTGTCGACCAATCCTCTTCTGTGGCGTCGATTGTGCCCGGCATCAGCGCCTTTGCGCGCGTGTCGCAGCGCAGCTCTACCCCGCGTGCGGTCAATCGCTTTGCGATTTGCGGCAGGCAGTCTTTCGCGACGCTTTGATGCACAAGCAGCGTCTCCGCCGCGTTGCAGACGGAAGGACGCGAGCACTTCGCGTTCTCAATGATGTCGGCTGCCATGGTTAGGTCTGCCGTTTCATCGATATAGACGTGGCAAACGCCGGACCCTGTTTCGATGACCGGGATCGTCGCTTGCTGTACGACGCTCCGGATCAAGCCGGCGCCGCCGCGCGGAATTAGAACGTCGATGAGGCCGTTGAGCTTCATCATTTCGGCTGCCGTCGCACGGTCGGTATCGCGCAGGAGCTGAATCGCGCCGTCGGGGATTCCGCTCTTCACCGCGGCAGCGTTCAGTGCGTCGGTGATGGCGCTGTTGCTCAAGAGCGCTTCGCTTCCGCCGCGTAGCACACAGGCGTTGCCGCTCTTGATACAGAGCGCAATCGCGTCGGCCGTGACGTTCGGGCGCGCTTCATAGATGATGCCGATGACGCCGAGTGGTACGCGACGCTTCTCGATGCGCATGCCGTTTGGATGCACGGTCACGGAGTCGCTCTTGCCGATCGGATCATGCAGGAGGGCGACTTTTTTCATGCCGTTTGCCATGCCTTCGATGCGCTTTTGATCGAGTGTCAGGCGGTCGATGAACGACTCTTTGACATTGCATTCTTTCGCGTTCTTGACATCCTCTGCGTTTGCAGCAAGAATCACAGGCGCGGCTGTCAGCAGTGCGTCTGCCATTGCAAGCAATGCGTCGTTTCTTGTTTGTGCGGATGTGATGGAAAGCTTGCCGGAGGCAGCTTTTGCGCTTAGTGCCAGTTCACGAACATTCATGGGATATCCCCCTCCAAACTTTCCACACATTATATCGTATATAGTTACGAATCACAAGTTGTAAACAGTTTACATACGACAAAGCACGTCAAGGTGATTTTACTTGACGGTTCAGCCGGTTCGTGATACTCCTATGTTGAACACACAATGGAGGGTTATCATGCAAGTATATATGATCTCGGACGGCGAATTTCAAACGCCGCGCTTGAGCGAAATTACGGAGCTGTTACGCGGCTATTTTTCCGCGCGCGGCTTTACCATCGTGGAAAAGACAATCCAGCGCGACGAGCTTGCGTTTTGTCGCGGTTGCTTCGACTGTTGGGTGAAGACGCCCGGCGAATGCGTCATGCGGGATGGAATCACAGAGATCAACCGCACCTGCATGACGAGCGACGTGGTTGTCTACCTTTGCCCTGTCGTGTTCGGACAGTTCTCCGCAAACATGAAGTACGCGATCGACCGTTGGCTGCCGAACATGCTGCCGTATTTCATCGTGCGCAAGGACGGCTCGACCATGCATTCGCCGAGATACAAGGATTATCCGGCGCAGATCTTTCTAGGTTACGGTGAGCATCTTTCGGAAACGGAAATGCGACTCTTTACCGACATCAACACAAAGCACAGAAGCAGCGTGACGGTCATGTTCGACCGCGGCGACGACGGGGCTATCTGCTCCGCCATCGGCGCGAGCCCGCTGCACCGGATCGGAGGTGCGCTATGAGCGAAATCACGAAGAAGGTCGTTCTGGTGAGCGCAAGCCCGAAGGTCGATCAGGATCGGGCTGTTTCCGCGTTTCTTGCACGGCACGGCGAAGCAAAACTTTTATTATCAGATGATCTCGCAGTTGAGACCGTCAAGGTTCGTCAAACGCTCATGCACCACGAAACGGAGCAGGCGTTTGAAACCCTCCAATACGCGGATGCGATCGTGTTTATCTTCCCGCTCTACTTCTTCTGCATGCCCGCGATGCTGACTAGGTTTTTGCAGGACTTCGTGATGAAGTATCCTGCTTCTGACAAATCGCGCGGTGTCTACGCGATCATCAACTGCGGGTTTCCGGAGTCGGACATCAACGCGGAGGCCATGCGCGTTGTCGAATGCTTCTGCGTGCAAACCAAGCGGGAATTCCTCGGCGGCTTGATGATCGGCGGCGGCGGAATGGTGATTGGAGCCGCAGATGCGCCGTTCATGCGCCCGATTTTTGATTTGGTCGATGGCTTGTTTGCGCGTGTATCTCGCGATACGCTTTTAGGCCAGCCGGAGCCCGCGCAGATTGCGGAGGCTTCTCCGAAGTTCCCCAGATGGCTCTACTATGTCGGTGGAAACGCGGGCTGGCATTCCATGGCGCGGCAGCATCACATCAAGCCTAAAGACATCCGAAGAAAACCGTATCAACGATAATCAGAAAGACCGCCGGAAAAACCGACGGTCTTTTTATACGGGTTGAAGCGGTTTGGTTTAGAGAGACTTCTTCTCTTTTGCGAAGAATGCGCCGAGACCCATGATGACGGCGAACACGACAAGGTACCAGACTACCGCCATTTTGTGCGACACGATCGCAGCATAGACCATGAACAGGCAGCCTGCCACGCCGAGCACTGGCATCAGAATGCGCTTGAAGAAGCCGAGGTCCTTCTGCTTGACGAGGAACGCGATAAACATCGGGATGTACATAGCGTACACGGTGATGATCGGCAGCTCCGAAGAGTCAAACGACAGCTTGCCAAACCACGGCACTTCGACGAGGTTTGCGCCAAAGAAATAGGCAAGCCAGAGCACGCACAGGAGCAGACCCAGCACGGACGAGTTGGTCGCCATGTTGGTCTTCGGGCTGACTTCGCAATAGACTTCCGGCTGCGGGCCGACTTTGCGGGCGGCCAGCGAGTAGAAGCCGCGCGTGCAGCCCATCATGAGGCCGTTGAGCGTGCCGAGGCAGGAGATGATGACGAACACGAACAGCAGCGTGCCGCCCACGCTGGAGAACAGCGTCGAGAACGCAACCTTTGCGCCTTCCTGACCGTTTTCCATCAGAGTTGCGTTCGGAACCACGCCGGCAAGACCGACATAGTACAGAATATAGACCACGATGACGATCGCGGCACCGGCAACCAGCGCGATGGGCAGGTTCTTTTTCGCATCCTTGAGCTCAGCGTTGATGCTGGTCGCGATGACCCAGCCTTCATATGCAAACGCGGTTGCGCAGACAGCGGTCAGCAGCGCGCCGCTCTTGGAGGTGACTTCGGTGACCGCGTTGGAGAAATTCTGCACGGTCATGCCGTTGGCAAGACCCACGATGACGCCGACCACGCCCATCAACACGAGCGGGATGAGCTTGATGACCGTCGTGGTGACCTGGAACTTACCCGCGATCTTCGGCGAGAGCGCGTTGATGGCGTAGCTCGCGATGAGGAACACCGCGGAGAGCACCATGCACTCGGGTCCTACGATCGACCAGCCGAAGAGAACCGCGGTGTAGCGCGCGGAAACCCACGCGAGCACGCTGGTCAGCGTCGGATAATAGATGGTGGCGAAGAACCAGCCCATCATATAGCCGTAGGTTTTGCCGACGGTGACTTCCGAATAGTCCACGACGCCGTTGACATACTCGTACTTGGTCGCCATGACGGCGAACACGTAGGAGCAGATCATCATGATCACGCCGCCGATGATCCACGCGAGAATGCCCAGCGGCAGGTTGCCGCCGGTGACGCCGAGGATCTTTTCCGCTTTAAAGAAAACGCCGCTTCCAATGACGATACCCACGACCATCGAAATAGCGGTAAACAGGCCATATTTCTTTTTGAGTTGTGTTTCCATTACCCAATCCCCTTTAAAAATGTTGATGATTAGTACGCTGTTCAACCCCGTTACATTTATACAGTATGCAGGATGTGTTGTCAATAAACTTCATCCGATCCCCTAAAACTTCTTTTCGCGACAGTTTCACATCGATCTGTGGCGGTTCTTTTCGTTGACGTGATTGGGTAGTAAAGCTAAAATTGAACTAGATTCATCCTCCTGTTATTGAGACGCAACTGGTCGGGAAAGGACGCATATGATCGCCTATTCAGACAATATGTTTACGCTGGAGACCGAACACACCAGCTATCTGTTTCGCGTGACGCCGTTCGGGCACCTCGAGCACATCTATTACGGCAACCGCATTCCGCAGAACGAAATCGAGCCGCTGCTCACCAAACGCATCATTATGCACGGCAGCTCGGTGATGTATTCGACCAAAGACGATACCTACTGCCTCGACAATATCCCTCTGGAGTGGACCGGAGTGGGCTGCGGGGACTATCGCCAGACGCCGATCGAAGTCAAGCTCGCGGACGGAACGTTCCACACGGATTTCGTCTATGAGTCGCACGAGATCGTCGCCGGTTGCATTCCTATGGAGACTCTGCCCAACGCATATGAAGAAGAGAACACGGCGCAAACGCTCTGTATAAAGCTGAATGACGCAGTCGCTGGACTGCAGCTGCTGCTCTACTATACCGTCTTCCCTGCCGTCGATGTGATCTCGCGTCGCGCGGTGCTTTGCAATACCGGCACTGGCGCGGTCTCCGTGCGCCGGATCATGAGCATGCAGCTCGATCTGGACAATGAAGGATTCTCCCTTGTGACCTTCGACGGCGCATGGGCAAAGGAGACGCACCGGCACGACCGCAAGCTGCAATACGGACAATATGTCAACTCCTCCGTCACCGGCGCTTCCAGCAATCGGCACAATCCGGGGTTCCTGCTTTATGCCGACGGCGCAACGCAATCCCACGGGAACGTCTATGGCTTCAACCTTGTCTACAGCGGCAACCACATCGGGATTGCGGAGCGTTCCCCGTTTGATCTCGTGCGTGTGCAGCTCGGCGTCCATCCGCAGAGCTTTGATTGGACGCTGGCGTCCGGCGAACGGTTCGAAACGCCGGAGGCGGTGATGACGTTCTCACCGGACGGCTTCAACGGCATGAGCGCGCATTTTCACGACTTCGTGAACGCGCATATCGTCCGCGGAGACTGGAAGGGTAAAGAGCGTCCGGTGCTCATCAACAACTGGGAAGCCTGTTTTTTTCGGTTTACCCGGAGTAAGCTTCTCCGTCTTGCGCGGCAGGCAAGGCGGCTCGGTGTAGAGCTGTTCGTCCTCGACGACGGCTGGTTCGGCAAGCGCAACGACGACCATGCGGGCCTTGGCGACTACGACGTGAACACAAAGAAGTTGCCCCGGGGCATGAAATCCTTTGCCGATGAAATCCGCGCACTAGGTCTGCTGTTCGGTCTCTGGTTTGAGCCGGAGATGGTCAACCCCGACAGCGACCTCTACCGTACGCACCCCGAATACGCGGTCGCCACGCCCGGGCGAGAGCCGCTGCTCGGCAGAAATCAACTGGTGCTCGATCTATGCAATCCCGCCGTGCGGGACTATATTGTGCATAACGTGTCCGCGATTCTCGACGACGCGAAGATCGACTATGTCAAATGGGACATGAACCGCCACATCAGCGACGCGTGTTCCCCCGTTCTAGCAAATCAGGGAGAGTTTTATCATCGTTACATCATCGGGCTTTACGATGTGCTCGCGCGCATCTTCCGCCCGCGTCCGCAAATTCTGCTAGAGTCCTGCTCCAGCGGCGGAAATCGTTTCGACCTCGGCATGCTCTGCTTCTCTCCGCAGGTTTGGTCGAGCGACGACACGGATGCCGTTGAACGACTGAAGATTCAGGAGGGTTTGAGCTATCTCTATCCCCTCTCCGCGATGGGTGCACACGTCTCCGCCTCGCCCAACCAACAGACGCTGCGGCAAACGCCGATTGCGACGCGGTTCAATGTTGCTAGCTTCGGCTGCCTCGGCTATGAACTTGATCTCAAGCACCTGACGATGCTCGAACGCAAGGAGGTCCGCGAACAGATCGCCTACTATCTTGCGCATCGCAGAACGCTGCAATACGGCAGATTCTTGCGCCATGACACGCCGAAGACCAACAAAGTCTACTGGCAGACCGTGTCCAAGGATCGGCGATATTCTGTTGCCGGATCGTTTCAAACGCTCTCGCAGGCAGCGGAGAGCAACGACGTTCTTCCGCTTACAGGGCTGGATCAAACAAAACAGTACCGCATGCAGACCAAGCCGCAGCGCATCTTCATCCGCAGGTTCGGCGGACTCGTCAACCACCTGCTACCGTTTACGATCAACCCAAACGGGACGTTGTTCCGCTGGACAGATCGGCTGTATGCCATGCAGGACTGTGTGGAGACGTATTCTGCAAGCGGGCAAACGCTGATGCAGGGTGTACACCTGAACAACCAGTTTGTGGCGACAGGCTACAATGCAAAGGTTCGTATGCTCGGTGATTTCGGCTCAAACTTGTATGAAATTGACCCAATTGAAGAGTGAAAGTAAACCTATTCGTGCTTGAATTGTACTATAAATACAAGAAACACTTGCAAAATCACAAAATTTCAGATTAAATAGACAGGACAGCAGCATTGTGACGCACAATCCAATCGCATGCGTCCTGTTTTGCTGCTGTGCGGGTTGACGCTCACCCCCGCGCCTGCTAGAATAAGAAAACTCTTTTTCAGGAGGAAACTTGTGCATGCCGAATCCAAAGATCATACTCAGCGCGGATACCCCCTGCGACATCGGAGACGAGCTCAAAGCGCGTTATCAGGTATCTCTCTATCCGCTTCATATCATCCTCGATGGAAAGCAATATACCGACGGACTGGACATCACCTCCGCGCAGCTCTATGAGGCATGGTGGAATCACAAACTCCTGCCGCGGACGGCTGCGATCAATCCCGAAGAATATGAAAGCTATTTTAGAGGATATCTGGAGCAGGGATTTGACGTGATTCACGTTTCCCTCGGCTCCGGGCTTTCCAGTTCACATGCGAACGCGCAGATCGCCGCAAACTCGCTCAAGGACAAGGGAAATGTCTATGTGATCGACTCCTGCTCGCTCTCGACCGGATTCGGCCTGCTCGTCTGCGAAGCGGGCGAGCGCATCAAGGCCGGACTGGCAGCAAATCAGATTGTCGAGGAAGTGTCCGCTCTTTCGCAGGATACGCGCGCAAGCTTCATCCTCGATACGCTGGAGTTCATGCGCGCGGGCGGCAGATGCTCCAGCATCACGCAGATCGGCGCCGCGATGCTGAACCTCAAGCCCACGATCATCGTCAAAAACGATCGTCAGGGCAGCATGGTGGTCGGTAAGAAATATATGGGCAAGCTTGCGCCTTCTCTGATGAAGTATGTCGACGATCAGCTGAAGGATCGTAACGATCTCGTGCTGGATCGCGTGTTCGTGACGCATTCCGGCATGGACGATCCCGAGATCATCGAGAAAGTCGTTTCCCGCATCAAAGAGCTACAGCCATTCAAGGAAATCTTCGTCACGCAAGCCAGCTGCACGATCAGCTGCCATTGCGGGTCGAATACACTCGGCGTCCTCTTCCTCACCAAGCCCGGCTCGGTGGCAAACTAACAAATCAGCATAACAAAAGACGGCTTACGCCGTCTTTTTGTTTGCTTGGTTTTTTATAAATCGTCCCGTTCCACAATCTCGAGAAACAGTTCCGCGATCTTCGGATCGAACTGTGTGCCCGCGTTCCTGCGGATCTCCTCCATCGCTTCCGCGGGGGGAAGAGCCTTGCGGTAGATGCGGTCTTCCGTCATCGCGTCGTAGGCGTCCGCAACGGCGAGGATGCGCGAGAGAAGCGGAATCTTCTCGCCAGCAAGATGGTTGGGGTATCCGCTTCCGTCCCAGCGCTCATGATGCGTCAGAATCAGCTCTGCGATCGGCGCAAAATCGGGCGAGGACATCGCGATGCGATAGCCGATCTCCGGATGCGTCTTCATGACGACGAACTCTTCCGGCGTCAGCGGGCCGGGTTTGTTGAGAATCTGATCGCTGATGCCGATTTTCCCGATATCGTGCAGATACGCAAACAATCTTAGCCGGTCGATATCGTCATGCGACAAACTCAGCTTTGCGCCGACGTTTGCGCAGAGATCGCCGATGCGCTTTGCATGCTCTTCTGTTTCAAAGCTGCGCGCAAACAGCGTCGCCATAATGGACGAAAGCACGGCGTTGTGATGACTCTTTTGATCGAATAACTTACGCCTCGCCATATTTGCCTCTGCATTGCGCGTTACACAAGCGAGATCATCCTCCGGCAAATCCTTTGTGTTGCCGCCGATGGAGATGTTGATAATCATCGTCTTGTCCTGCAGCACGGAGTTATAGTGGTCAAACGCTTCTTTGAGCGCTTGCATGCGCTCCACGCAACCATGTTTATCGGTGTTTGGCAAAAGCAGTCCGAATTCATCCCCGCCGATTCGCGCGACAACCTCCTTCGGCAGGATGTTTGCCTTGATGAGCGCAGCTGTGGTTTGAATCATACGATCGCCCACATCATAACCGAACGCGTCGTTGATCAGCTTCAGGCCGTTGATATCGACAAAAACGACAGAGAGCGGCAGAGAGGATTCTTTGTTCAGTAACCTCTTCATGTTGTCGTAATGCAGCCGATTATGAAGCCCCGTCAATTGATCGTGGTTGCTTAGATACTGAATCTGCAAAAACTGAAGCTTGGATTTTGTGATATCGACGATGATGCCTTCGAGCGCTACGATCTTCCCGGTTTCGTCAGGTATGCCCTGGTTGATATCGAGCACCCATTTCCGTTCACCGGATGCCGTCAGAATTTCATACTCAAACTGATTTCCTTCATGTTCCGAGAGGTGTGTCAGGCTGTCTTCCCAGACGAGTTCGCGATACTCCGGACAGATGATATCGTTGAACGAAAGGACATTGTTGTTGATAAACTCTTCCGGATAATACCCCGTGAGTTCAAAGCAGCCGGACGACGCAAAATAGATCGTCCAGCTTCTGTCATAAGCACAGCGGTACGCCATGCCGGGCAGGTTTGAAAGCAGTACGCTCTTGCTGCGCTCGCTTTCCTGCAAAGCCTTCATGGTCTCTCGAAGGTCGGTGACGTCCACACCGGCAGAGAGGATACCGGAGAGCTCCCCATTCACATCCCGCAGCATCGTATTACGCCACTCGATCGTACGTTTCTCGTTGGTTGCGGTTATGATTGCATTTTCGTGCAGATCTGTGGTTGTGACATTGCCCTGATAAATGTTGCTCAGCAGTTCATATACACCTTGACGCTCTGCCTCCGGAACAAAGCGCTCAATCCAAAGCTCGCCGATGATCTGTTCTTTGGGCAACCCCAATATATCGCATCCGCATTGGTTGATCATCGTGACGCGGCCAACTCGATCAAACGCAACAAAGATCACTGCGGCAATTTCGAAATATGTCTGCGCGCGATCGCGTTCTTGAATTACGGTTGCTTCGGTTTGCTTGCGCTGGGTGATATCGCGCGAAATGCCGCCGACACCGCGTTTGTTATCCGCCATCTCCACGGGGAAAATAATCGTTTCGAAATACTTTCCATCGTTTGTGTCTTCAATATAGAGTGGTTTGCCGCTGATCAATACACTCTTGTCGCGGGATTCCCAGAGCTGCGCGTCCGGCCCGGGCTTAATCTGGCTGAGCTGCTTGCCGAGGAGTTCCTCCTCCGAAACGCCGTAATAGCGCTGCATGTTGGAGTTGACCGCAATATAATGCAGCGAACTGTCTTTCATATACACAAGATCATAACTGGAGTTGAGAAATGTTTTGTAGATCGTTTCATTCTCTTTCGCCGCCTGCTGCGCCTTGACGCGTTCTGTGATATCCTGCAATGTTCCGAATACAAGCGGATAACCGGATGTTTTCTGGATCACGGCTTGAAAACGAACCTGTACGGTCCGCTCCGGCGCATTTGTCTGCAGCACACGGCACTCAAAAGAAGCGGAAGATCCGCGCATGGAGACATCTCTTGTTATTTGATACACGCGATCACGATCGTCGATATGAATATGGCGCATGAGCGTTTCATACGCAATGGGCAGCTGCGATTCATCCAGATCCAGAATGCGCAGCGCCTCTTCAGAAAACTGGAACGTTGTCGAATCCGCGTCATAGGAAAAGTTTCCGATATGCGCAATCCGCTGCGCTTCCTTCAGCGTAGCTTCGTTCTTGATGCGGCTGCTGCTTTCGTTGTAGATTTTACGAAGATTTGTGTAGACGAGAATGAAGATTAAAATCGCAGTGGCGGTCACAAACCCCATCCCTTTGGAGATGCTGATCATGAAGATCTCCGGGGTTTCGGGCTGCGTACTGGCGAGAACGAGTTCTGAACCAATGATCCAGATATATCCGACGATCGCGTAGACAGCCGTGATGAGAAGCGATCTGCCAAGAGCGCTTCCCGACTTCTGGGTTCGCTTTTCGAAGGATTCTATCATTCGGACTCCTCCGCAAGAAGATCTAAAATCTGTAAGATAGAATTCTATTCCTATTAGTAGTATTTAATAGTCTTATCATATAGTTTTGTCACATTTTATGCAATGTCAAATCGCACAAACACAGCGAAAAAATTGAAATCCGGAGTAATTTAGCCGATATAAGTGAAACGAACGTAAGTTTTTCCGTCCCGTTCCACCGTTTCGTTCCACATCGAGGCAGGGCGCACCCATACCCCGTGTTCTCCATAGAGCGCGCGGTATACAACCATCGGTTCCTGCGTTTCGGAATGCTTGGCGAGATAAAGCACCTCGTACTCGTTTCCTTTGAAATGGCGATACCGCCCGATTTTGATCTCTTCCATATGAATCTCCTCCTGTTACTATGCAACGAATACAGCCTGTATAAGAAACATGTACAGTGCTGTTCCACAGCCGATGCTGAGCATGACATTTTTGCGCCAGAGATGGATCAGCACGATAAACGCGATCGAGATCAGCTCCGGCAGCCCGTGCGGACTAGCCAGAATCGGGACGCTCTTCAGGCAGTAGACGACAAGCAAACCCATCATCACCGGCGGCAGAACCGTGCCAAGATAGGTGACCACCGCGGGCGGGGTCTTGCCTTCCGGAAACAGAAAAAACGGCGTAAATCGCGTCGCCATCGCGCCCAGCGCCACGGCGAGCACCGTCAGGATGTATTGAAGCGGCGTTAATGCAAGTTGCATAATTGCTTCCTCCCCGCGAGCAGCGAAACAAGAATCAGAAACAGCGCAGGCAGAACCATATTATCCGCGCCGAAGACAAAGCGGGAGACGACCGCACACGCGATGCCGATCAGTCCGAGAATCCAATTCCCCTTCTTCTTCATCTGTTCCAGGAACAGCACGACGAACAGCGCGGTCAGCGCGAAGTCGAGCCCCTTCATATCAAACGGCATCAATCCGCCCAACAGTCCTCCCAGGAGCGTTCCGGTGACCCAGTACAGATAGTCAAGCAGCGAGATGCTCAGATAGAAGTATTTCGGCTCCACACCCTCCGGCGGATTGACGGACGAAACGATGGAGAACGTCTCGTCGCAGAGCGTATAGATCAAGAACGCCTTTACCTTGCCAAAGCCGTTATATTTGCCGAGCATAGAAAGCCCGTAGAACAGGTGCCTTGCGTTCACCAGAAGACTCAGAATCAACGCCTCCACAGGCTGAAACACGGTTGTGAGCAGCGTGATCGCGACAAACTGCATGCTGCCGCAGAACGCGACTGCGCTCATCAGCACCGACCACTGCGGGCCGTAGCCCTTCTCCTGCATCAGCATGCCGTATGCGATGCCCAGCACCAGAAAGCCCGCGAGAACAGGTAACGTATGCGGAAACGCTGCGGACAGCGCATGCCTGAATTTGTGTCGTCTTGTCAATTCCAAATCCATCACCTCTTATTATCAAACCAAAGTTACATAGATACAAAACAGCCGACGGGTGATCGCCGCCGGTTGCTTTGTTGATCGTTCTTGTTCGGAGGCTTGATTCCGGCTCATTCCTCCAGAATCGAAGCACCCTTTTGCAGCTGCGCTGCTGCCCATTCCACAAACTGCTTTGCCGCGCGAGGCGATCTTCCCCCTGCGCGAATTGCCCACTGCACCGCGCCGCGATCAAGCTCCTCCGGATGCACACGCAGCTTTTTTTCCTGCGCGATGGCACGGACGATCGCGAGAAACTGCGCCTGATCCGGCGCAAAAAAGTTCACGGTCTGATCAAATCGGTCGTAGAGCGAGAGCTTCTCCTGCTTGGTGTCCCCCGCGTGCACATCGTCGAGATCTACGCTGCGCTCCGAGAAGGTTTCCTTCACAAGGTGCCTGCGGTTGCTGGTCGCGTAGATGCGGCAGTTATCCGGCCGCACGACCACGCCGCCTTCGAGCACAGACTTGAGTGCGGAAAACGCCGCGTCGTCGGTAGCGAACGAGAGATCGTCGAGGAACAGGATGAAGCGCAGAGGGACTTCCCGCAGACGCTCCATGATCGACGGAAACTGCGGAATTGCGTCCTTCGTGACCTCCACAATGCGCAGACCCTGATTGCGATACTCGTTGGCAAGCGCTTTGATTGTGCTGCTCTTGCCCGTTCCCCGGTCGCCATAGAGCAGCATGTTTCCGCCGCCTCTGCCGCCCAAGAAATCCTTTGTGTTCGCCGCGACGAGCCCGCGCTCATATTCATATGATTTCAGGTTGCTCAGGCGGATCGGATCAGGTCGCGGAATGCCAAGCAGTTGATGATCCCAACGGAACGCGCCGAACCGCGCGAACACGCCGTAGCCGTTTGCGCGATGGAACGCTTCCAGCGCGGACAGAATCGCCTCCGTGTCACCGGAGAACAGCGCATGCTCCGAGCTGTAGTCCGGCAGGCGGGAAACCAACTCGGACTCCGCGTCACTTCCGCGTGCGAGGATCGTTTTCTTGAGCTCTAGCGTTGAAACGCTTGCTGCTTCGCGAAGCGCGTCCAAATCGAAAGCCGCTGCTTTGCGCAGCGCAAGATAACCTTCGCTTCTTCCGCCCTGCGCCGCGGCGCGCGTAAACGCGTTGTCGTCGTAGCGGATGCGCTGTTCGATATGTCCTGCTAGATCGAACGAACCTGTTTGATTCGACAGCTGCTGCAGGAACGCGCCGTAGCTTTCGCAAAAGGCGGATGCGCTCCCGCCTTGCGCTGCGTTCAGCACGCGCGCAAAGCGGGAAATCGTTTCATCCTGCAGAACCGCACGATAAACCGTCAGGGTATTCAGTTGTAGGCTTACCGTTTTCAGATCGTTCAAGGTTCGCTCCTGATTTCCGTGTTCTTATTTCTTGAGGAAGGTCATCTGGCTTCTGAGCTGCTGACCGACCTTGACGAGCTGCGTGTCCGCACCCTGACGCTTCATGGCGTTGAAATGCGGGCGTCCGACACGATTCTCCAGAATCCAGTTACGGGCAAACGTGCCGTCCTGAATCTCGGTGAGAACCTTCTTCATCTCTTTGCGCGTCTCCTCGGTGATGATGCGCTTGCCGGTGACGTAGTCGCCGTATTCCGCGGTATCGCTGATGGAGTAGCGCATGCGCTCAAAGCCGCCCGCGTAGATCAGGTCAACGATGAGCTTCATCTCGTGGATACACTCGAAGTATGCGTTTTCCGGTGCGTAGCCTGCGGCAACCAGCGTCTCAAAGCCAGCCAGCATGAGCTCCGTCACGCCGCCGCAGAGAACAGCCTGTTCGCCGAAGAGGTCGGTTTCGGTCTCTTCGCGGAAGGTGGTTTCGAGGATACCTGCGCGCGCGCCGCCGATGCCGGCTGCATACGCAAGCGAGGTTTCCTTCGCCTTGCCGGAAAAGTCCTGATAGACAGCGATCAGGCACGGAACGCCCGCGCCGCGCTGATATTCGCTGCGGACGGTGTGGCCGGGGCCTTTAGGCGCGACCATGATGACGTCCACGTTGGCGGGCGGCACGATCTGGCCGTAATGGATGTTGAAGCCGTGCGCAAACACGAGCGTGTTGCCTTCCACGAGGCCGTCGGCGATGCTGTCGGTATAGAGCATGGCCTGCTTTTCGTCGTTGACGAGGATCATGATCACGTCCGCAAGCTTCGCGGCGTCCTTCGCGGTATAGACCTTCAGACCCGCTTCTTCGGCGGCTTTCCAGGATTTGCTGCCCTGATAGAGGCCGACGATGACGTTCACGCCGCTCTCCTTGAGGTTCAGCGCGTGCGCGTGTCCCTGGCTGCCGTAGCCGATGACGGCGACGATCTTGTTCTTCAGGTGCGCGAGGTTGCAGTCGCTTTCATAATACATCTTAGCCATTGTTATCATCCTCCAAATAAATTGAATCTATTACGGCATGTGCCGTGGAACTCTGTATTTTTCGATCAGTCCTGTTTGACCGCCATAACGTGCGCGTTCTCAATCGCTATGGTGCCCGTTCGCACCGTCTCTCGGATGCCGTAGCGCTCCAGCATCTGCTCCAGCCTTCTGACCTGATCGGAAGAATCTGCGTATTCGATAATCACCATCTCGTGTGACACGTCGATGACTTTCGCGCCGAAAATCTTCGTGATCTGCAGTAGATCCGAGCGATTTTCGCTGGTGGCATTGACCTTGAGCAGGATGAGCTCGCGGTTGATAAACTCGCCTTCGGTCAGGATCTTGACCTCGATGACGTCGATGAGCTTGCAAAGCTGCTTTTCGACTTGATCGAAGATCTCCTCGTCGCCGTCCACCACGATGGTCATGCGGGAAATCGCGGGATCGCTCGTGGTACCGACCGCCAAACTATGGATATTATACGCCCTGCGCGAGAACAAACCAACGACTTTATACAGGATACCCGCGTGGTTTTTCACGAGCACGGACATCGTGAGCTTCATTGATTTCGCTTCCATAAGCGCTCCTTCCTTACGCCGTCTCGATCAGGCGGCAGACGATTTCTCCCATTTTCTGTGTGCCGATGGCTTCCTTGCCCGCCGCGATATCCGCGGTGCGCCAGCCTTCTTCGAGCGCGAGCTGTACCGCGCGTTCGATGGCGTTTGCGGCCTCCTGCTGGTTGAGCGAGTAGCGAAGCAGCATCGCACAGGAGAGGATGGTCGCAAGCGGGTTTGCGCTGCCGGTGCCCGCGATGTCCGGAGCGGAGCCGTGGATCGGCTCATACAGACCCAGCGTGCCATCGCCCAGCGAGGCGGAGGGCAGCATGCCGATCGAACCCGTGATCATGCTCGCTTCATCCGAGAGGATGTCGCCGAACATGTTGCTGGTCACGACGACGTCAAACCGAGCGGGGTTGCGAACCAGCTGCATCGCGGCGTTGTCGACGAGCATGTCGTCGTAAGCCACATCGGAGTATTCCTTGGCGAGACGGTGCATGGTTTCGCGCCAGAGGCGGGAGCTTTCCAGTACGTTTGCCTTATCAACGCTCGTGAGCTTGCTGCCACGTTTTCTTGCGGCCTCAAAGCCGATTCTGCCGATGCGCTCGACTTCCATCACGGAATACCGCTCGGTGTCGAAGGCTTCTTCCCAGCGCTCGCCTTTACTTCGTCCGCGTTCGCCGAAGTAGATTCCGCCCGTCAACTCGCGTACCATCAGGATGTCGAGACCGTTTTTGACGATCTCCGCCTTCAGCGGGCAGGCATCTTTGAGCGGATCAAACAAGACCGCAGGACGGAGGTTTGCATAGAGCCCCAGCGCCGCGCGAATGCCGAGCAAACCTGCTTCGGGACGAAGATGTCCTGGCAGCGTTTCCCATTTCGGGCCGCCGACCGCGCCAAGCAAGACCGCGCTGCTGGCTTTGCAGACGCGGACGGTCTCTTCCGGCAACGGTACGCCCGTGGCGTCGATGGCGCAGCCGCCCATCAGCACGTCGTGATAGCTCAGCGCAAAGCCGAATCGCTTTGCCGCAACGTCCAGCGCCTTGATGGCTTCCCCGACGATCTCGGGGCCGATGCCATCTCCGCGAATCACCGCAATATTGTAGTTCATACGCCTTCCCCTTTACAGCTGTCCGGCTTTGATGGCGTTCATGAGCCCGCCCGCCGAGATGATTCCCTGAATGAACGGCGGGAAGGGTTCGCCCTGATAGCTTTCATTCTTCGTCAGGTTCATGATCACGCCTGTATCGAAATCGACGGTGACCTTGTCGCCTGCGGAAATCTTCTCGCTCGCTTCGGGACACTCGACAATCGGAAGGCCGATATTGATTGCATTTCTATAGAAGATGCGCGCAAACGTGCTTGCGATGACGCAGGAGATGCCGCTTTCCTTGATCGCGATGGGTGCGTGCTCGCGAGAGCTGCCGCAGCCGAAGTTTTTTCCGCCGACCATCACGTCTCCGGGCTGCACGCGCTTGGAGAACTCCTTGTCGATATCTTCCATGCAGTGCGACGCGAGCTCCTTGTGGTCGGTGGTGTTGAGGTATCGCGCGGGGATGATCACGTCGGTATCGATGTTGTCGCCATATTTGATGGCGTTGCCTGTTGCCTTCATGCTTTGCCTCCTAACACGGATTCGGGGGTAACGAGTTTGCCTGCGATGGCGGACGCCGCGGCGACCGCGGGAGAAGCCAGATAGACTTCCGAGCCGATGTGCCCCATGCGGCCGACGAAATTGCGGTTGGTGGTTGCTACCGCGCGTTCGCCTTTGGCGAGGATGCCCATGTGCCCGCCGAGGCAAGGTCCGCAGGTGGGCGTGCTGACCGCGCAGCCTGCGTCGATAAACGTCTTGACGAGGCCTTCTTCCATCGCCTGCAGCATGATCTTCTGCGTGGCGGGGATCACGATGCAGCGAACGCCTTCGTGTACCTGACGGCCTTCGAAGATCTTGGCCGCCGCGCGGAGGTCTTCGATTCTGCCGTTGGTGCAACTGCCGATGACCGCCTGATCGATGGTGATCTCGCCGACTTCGGAGACGGGTTTCGCGTTCTCCGGCAGATGCGGCAGCGAAACGGTCGGTTCGATGGCGGAGAGGTCGATTTCATACGTCGCGGTGTATTCCGCGTCCGCGTCCGCTTTGTAGACCGTCCAAGGCGCGCAGTTGTGTTCTTTTGCGAACTGCTCGGTCTTCGCGTCGTATTCAAAGATTCCATTCTTCGCGCCCGCTTCGATGGCCATGTTCGCCATGCAGAGGCGATCCTCCATCGTGAGGCTGGAAAGTCCCTCTCCTGTAAACTCCATGCTCTGGTAGAGCGCGCCGTCCACGCCGATCATGCCGATGATCTGGAGGATCACGTCCTTGCCGGACACCCACGTTTTGAGCTTGCCCTTGAGCACAAAGCGCATCGCGGTCGGCACCTTCAGCCAGCAGAGGCCTGTCGCCATACCCGCCGCCATATCCGTGCTGCCGACACCCGTCGAGAATGCGCCGAGTGCGCCGTAAGTGCAGGTATGCGAGTCCGCGCCGATGATCAGATCGCCGGGTTTGACGAGACCCATCTCCGGCAGCAGCGCGTGCTCGACCCCGACCTTGCCGACGTCGAAGAAGTTCACGATCTGGTGCTTCTTGGCAAACTCGCGCACGGTTTTGCACTGCTCCGCCGCTTTGATGTCCTTGTTGGGCGTGAAGTGATCCATGACCAGCGCGATCTTTTCGCGGTCAAATACTGAGGTAAGCCCCGCTTTTTCGAACTCGACGATCGCGACCGGCGCCGTGATGTCGTTTCCGAGCACAAGATCGACCTTCGCGCGGATCAGCTGACCTGCGCTGACCTGATCGAGCCCCGCGTGGCTTGCCAGTATCTTTTGTGTCATTGTCATTCCCATAATCTGTTCTCTGCTCCTCCCGCGTTGTAAGTGTACAACCGTATTTCTCTATTGTTCTTCCCGCGACCGCTCGTAGATGAGGTTGTTGATCGCGTTGATGTAGGCTAAAATGCTTGCCTCGATGACATCTGTACTCAGGCCGTAGCCCTTTGCCGTCGAGCCTTCGCTGCTGATCTTGACGCTGACTTCGCCCTGTGCGTCACGACCTTCTGTGACCGCGCCGATGGAGTATTCCTCCAGCTTGACGGAACGCCCGACGATCTTATTGATCGCGTTGAACGAGGCGTCCACGGGGCCGAATCCGCTCGCTACCTTCTCCACCCTCGTGCCGTCCGCGCCGATGAGCGCGATGCTGGAGGTCGGCGTGATCGTGTTTCCGGTGTTGATCACGTATCGTTCCAGCGTGAAGCTTCTGGGTATCTCCTGCGCGAGGATACTGCGTACCAGCGCTTCGATGTCGCGGTCGGATACGGTCTTCTTCCTGTCCGCGAGATCCTTGAACCGCTTGAAGAGTGTGTTGGAAAGCTCAAAATCGACGCTGTAGCCGAGTTCCTTCACGCGGTCGTTGAACGCGTGTCTGCCGGATTGTTTGCCGAGCACGATCTTGCTCGTGGTAAGCCCGACCGACTCCGGCAACATGCTTTCGTACGGCAGATTGCCGGATAACAACCCCTGCGGCAATGTTCCGCTCTCCTGCGCAAAGGCGTTCTCGCCGACGATGGCCTTGTTCGGCTGAACCTTGATGCCTGTGATTGTGGAAAGCAGCCGGCTGGTCTTATAGATCTGCGCCGTGTCGATGCCCGTGTCCGCGCCGTAGTAGGCGGAGCGGGATTTGAGCGCCATCACGATCTCTTCCAGCGCCGCGTTTCCTGCGCGCTCGCCGATGCCGTTGATCGTGCACTGCACTTCGTCCGCTCCCGCGAGAATCGCAGAGAGCGAGTTTGCGACCGCAAGGCCGAGGTCGTTGTGGCAGTGGCTGGAGAACACGACATGTTCTGCGCCCTTGACCGAGCCGCGCAAAGAGCGGATCAGGTTTCCGTACTCTTCCGGCAGCGCATAGCCGACGGAATCCGGGATGTTGACGACCGTAGCTCCAGCCGCAATCGCGGCTTCCAGCACGCTTGCTAGATACACAGGATCACTTCTCGTCGCATCCTCTGCCGAGAATTCGACATCCTCGCAGAGGCGTTTTGCATAGCGCACCATCTCGGCGGCCTGTTCCAGCACTTCCTGACGGGATTTCTTGAGCCTGCTTTCTAAGATCGCATCCGAGGTCGGCAGCAGCAGATGGATGCGCGGATATTTTGCGTGCCGCAGCGCTTCCCAGGTGTTGTCGATATCCTTCGTGAGCGCGCGGGACATGCTGGTCACCCGCGCCTTGCGGAGCTCCTTTGCGACCGCGCGGACGCTGTTGAAGTCCGCCTGAGATGCGGCCGCGGTGCCCGCCTCGATCACATGGACGCCGAGAGATTCAAGCTGGCGCGCCATGTCGATCTTTTCCTTCATATTCATACTGCACCCCGGGGACTGTTCACCATCCCGCAGGGTCGTATCAAACAGCTGTATCTGCCGCATCAGCAACCTCGCTTCCCGCGCTGACTATTTGACGACCGCGCCTTCTGAAGCCGAGGAAACCATGCGCTCATAGCGCGCAAGATAGCCCTTCTTGATCTTCGGTTCCGGCGCTTTCCAGCTTTTTCTGCGCTCGTTGAGTTCTTCTTCGCTCACGCGGACGTTCAGCGTGCCCGCCGGAATATCGATGTCGATCACGTCGCCATCCTGAATCAGCGCGATGTTGCCGCCGCGCGCCGCTTCCGGCGAAACGTGCCCGATCGCGGCTCCGCGGGAAGCTCCCGAAAAACGCCCGTCCGTGATCAGCGCGACCGTGCTGTCAAGCCCCATGCCCGCGATGGCGGATGTCGGCCCGAGCATTTCGCGCATACCCGGCCCGCCTTTGGGGCCTTCGTAGCGGATGACGACCACGTCGCCCGGCTGAATCTGCATGTCGTAGATCGCCTTGATCGCCTGCTCCTCGGAGTTGAACACCTTTGCTTTTCCAGTGTGCACCATCATGCTATCCAGAACTGCCGCGCGCTTGACGACGGAGCCGTCGGGCGCGATGTTGCCTTTGAGGATCTGGATGCCGCCCGTTTTCGAGTACGGCTCCTTGCAGGAGCGGATGACGTTGCTGTTGCGAATTCTCGCGTTTTTCACCGCGTCCGCCATCGGAACGCCGAGAACGGTCATGGTGGAACCATCATAATAGCCGTTCTGAATCAATTCGTTGACAACCGCCGAAACGCCGCCTGCGTGATAGAGGTCTTCCACATGATGCGGGCCAGAGGGAGCGAGGCGGCAGAGGTTCGGCACCTTTGCGCTGATCTCGTTGATCAGATCGAGGTTCAGCGTCACGCCCGCTTCCCGCGCGATGGCGGTCAGGTGCAGTACACTGTTGGTCGAGCAGCCGAGCGCCATATCGACCGCGAGCGCGTTGGCAAACGCGGTCTCGGTCAGAATCTGCGACGGACGGATGTCCTTTTTCACCAGTTCCATGATCTGCATACCAGCGTGTTTGGCGAGGCGCAAGCGTTCGGCATAGACCGAAGGAATCGTGCCGTTGCCGGGTAGCGCCATGCCGATGGCTTCGCTCAGGCACGACATGGAGTTTGCCGTGAACATCCCGGAGCAGGAGCCGCAGCCGGGGCACGCGTTGTTTTCGCAGAAGTCGAGGTCTTCCTGTGTGGCTTTCCCTGCTTTGAACGCGCCGACCGCTTCAAACACACTGTTGAGGTCGAGGCTTTTGCCGCCGCTTTGATAGGAAAGCATCGGCCCCGCTGTGACGAAGATCGCGGGCAAATCAAGACGCGCCGCCGCCATCAGCATGCCGGGGATGATCTTGTCGCAGCCGGGCAGGAATACCATGCCGTCGAAACGGTGCGCCTGCGCCATGATTTCGCATTCGTCCGCGATGATCTCGCGGCTTGCGAGTGAATAATGCATGCCCTCGTGTCCCATCGCGATGCCGTCGCAGACGCCAATGGTGCCGAATTCGATCGGCGTACCGCCCGCCATGCGGATGCCGGCTTTGACCGCTTCGGAAAGCTGGTCGAGGTTGAAGTGCCCCGGTACGATCTCGTTTCTGGGGTTCGCGATACCGATCAACGGACGATTGAGTTCCTCGTCCGTATAGCCCATGGCTTTAAACAGGGAGCGGTGCGGCGCGCGCTCCGCGTTTTTGGTGACTTCATCGCTGCGCATAAACTCGTCTTCCCTTCTTACTTTTGTTCGGGCGTTTCGTGCTCGTGCAGCACGAACTCCGTGATGGGTTTGCCGGGCGCAACCATCGGCGTGATGGTCTCATCGCAGCCGATGCGGCAGTCGATGACCGCAGTCTCTCCCGCTGCCAGCGCCTGCTCAAACGCTTCGTCAAACTGCTCCAGTGAGCAGACGGTGTATCCCTTGAGACCGTAGGCTTCCGCGAGCTTCGCGAAGTCCGGCCCGCGGTCGAGGTTGGTCTGCGAATAGCGCTTGCCGTAGAACACGGTTTGCCACTGGCGCACCATGCCGAGCACGCCGTTGTTCATCACGAGGATGATCACGGGGATACCGTAATGCTGCATGGTCGCAAGCTCGTTGCTGTTCATGCGGAAGCACCCGTCGCCCGTAAACAGGACGACCCTGCGATCCTGTCTGGCGACTGCAGCTCCCATCGCAGCGCCCGCGCCGTAGCCCATCGTGCCGAACCCGCCGGAGGTGATGAATGTGCCCGGCAGTTCGTAGTTATAATAGCGGGCTGCCCACATTTGGTGCTGACCCACGTCGGTGACGATGATGGCGTCCTTCGGCAGATGATTCTGCACCTCGGTGATGATCGCTTTGGGCGAAAATCCCGCGTGGCGCAGCGCGCGCACGGGGAGCTTGAGCGTCTGAATCGCGCTGAGCCATTGTTCGCGTTCGGCTGTCTCCAGCGGGCTGGATTCCAGAACCTCAAGCAAACGTTTCAAAACGTTCTTCACATCGCCTTTGATATGGTGCGCGGTGCGGACGTTTTTGTTGATCTCCGCCGCGTCGATGTCGATCTGGACGATCTTCGCGCTCTTACAGAACTTGTTGACGTCTCCAGTAACGCGGTCGTTGAAGCGACTGCCGAGCGCGATGAAGAGCTCGCTTTCGGACACCGCGACGTTGGTGGCGCGCGTGCCGTGCATGCCGATCATGCCGGTAAAGTTCGGATGTGAGGACGGGATTCCGCCCGTACCCATCAAGGTCGTACCGACGGGAGCCTTGATCAGCTCCGCGAGCTTCGTGATTTCGTCGCTTGCGCCGGAGAGCAGTGCGCCGCCGCCGCAGAGCATGAAAACCTTGTTGTGTTTGCGGATCATGTCCGCGAGTTCTTCAATCCCTGTTTCCGCTTCCGCGCTGACGGGAGAAACCTTTCTCGCGGTGTCGATCTGCTCCGCTGTATACTCCGCGGTCTCGGCAGTCACGTTCTTCGGGATATCGACGAGCACGGGACCCGGGCGACCGGTGCGCGCGATTTCGAACGCTTCACGCACGGTCTCCGCGAGGTCTTTGACGTCTTTCACGATGAAATTATGCTTGGTGATCGGCGTCGTGATGCCCGCGATATCCGCCTCCTGAAAGCTGTCCTTACCGATCAGGCTGACGTTGACGTTGCCCGTGATGAACACGACAGGCACACTGTCGAGATAGGCTGTCGCGATGCCGGTGACGAGGTTGGTTGCCCCGGGGCCGGAAGTCGCGATGCAGACGCCGACCTTGCCGCTTGCGCGGGCATAGCCGTCCGCCGCGTGGGACGCGCCCTGCTCATGCGCGGTCAGGATATGGTGGATGCGATCGCTGCTTTTGTACAGCTCGTCATAGATATTCAGCACGGAGCCGCCCGGATAGCCGAACACCGTGTCGACTCCCTGCTCCACGAGGCATTCGATCAAGATTTGTGCGCCGGTGAGTTTCATATATTGGTTCCCCTTTCGATCTCAGGTCAATCGTCTCGTTATGCGCTCTCGCCCTGCGCTTCGCAGAATTTGGTCAGCGCGCTGGATTTGAGCAGTTTGTACTCGATGGAGTCCATCAGTGCGCGTGTGCTTGCCTGCATGATGTCTACCGCGACGCCTACGGTCGTCCAGTACTGGTGTCCGTCGGTGGACTCGATGAGCACGCGAACCTTTGCGGCGGTTGCGCTCTCGCTGTCGAGTACGCGTACCTTGTAATCCGTCAACCGGATTTCTCCGATTTCGGGATAAAATACCTCCAGCGCTTTCCGTAAGGCTGCGTCGATGGCGTTGACCGGGCCTAGACCCTCCGCCGCCGTGATCTCAAGCTGTTCGCCGACGAGTACCTTGATGGATGCCAGCGAGGGTTTTTTGCGGATTTCGGACTGCGGCTCGTCATTGACGCTAAGCATCTGCAGTTCGAAGAACTTGGGACGAACGCCGAGCAGTTTTCGTACCTCCAGCTCAAAGGATGCTTCCGCGCCCTCGAACTGATAGCCCTGATGCTCCATCTGCTTGACCATGTCGATGATGCGCGTCGCCTCGTCAGAGTCCCGCTT
Source organism: Clostridia bacterium (assembly GCA_035561095.1). GTDB lineage: Bacteria > Bacillota > Clostridia > Christensenellales > CAG-138 > UBA7703. The sequence goes on from DATMYE010000026.1 coordinate 73,869, forward strand.
GATGTCGGGATAAAATGCTTTGACCTTCTCGAGGATCGCGCTTCTGCCCGCAACTTCGGACATCATCACCCGGCGGCTGTTGCCAACGAGCGAGGGGGCTACGTGCTCAAACGTCAGGGAATTCTTCATCACGCCGTCAACGTGCATGCCGCCCTTGTGCGCAAATGCATTCGCGCCGACATATGGCATGTTCTTACCGACGCTGATGTTGGAGATGTCCGCCACCTCGTGCACCGTGCTCGTGAGACGCTCCAGCGCTTCTGCAGGAACACAATCATAACCGAGCTTGAGCTGAAGCGTCGCCAGAACGGTCGAAAGATTCGCGTTGCCGCAGCGTTCGCCAAAGCCGACCAGCGTGCCTTGAACGTGCGTGGCTCCCGCGGTAACTGCGAGTACACTGTTGGCAGCCGACATACCTGCGTCGTCATGCGCGTGGATACCGACCGCGACCGGGAAGCGTTCCTTGACGAGCCGCGTGACGCTCTGTACGAAATCCGGTATGCTGCCGCCATTGGTGTCGCAAAGGCAGAGGCAATCCGCGCCGCTCTCATATGCCGCCTGCAGGGTTTCGAGCGCGTAGTCGGGGTTTGCGCGGTAGCCGTCGAAGAAATGCTCCGCGTCGTAGACGACCTCTTTGCCCTGCTGCTTCAGGTAACGCACTGTATCGCGGATCATCGCAAGGTTTTCCGAGAGCTCCGCGCGGAGGATGTCGGTGACATGGATGTCCCAGGATTTGCCGAAGATCGTGACGCACCCCGTGTTCGCGGAGAGCAGCGACTTGATGTTCACGTCGTCCTCGACCGCGATGTGCTTCTTGCGCGTCGCGCCAAAGGCGGTCACCTTCGCGTGCTTGAGCGGGTTTTGGCGCAGCAGCTCGAAGAACTCCATGTCCTTGGGATTGGAGCCGGGGTTGCCCGCCTCGATATAGTCGACCTGAAGGTCGTCGAGAATGCGCGCGATCTTGATTTTATCCTGTACGGAAAAGGAGATGCCAACGCTCTGCGCGCCGTCGCGCAGCGTGGAATCCAGCAAATATACCTTACTCATGCCCCAGCCTCCTAGTGTCAATCGCTCTTGCTTGCCTGAAAATTGGTTATAAAAAAGCCCCCGTCTCATTCTTGAGACGGGGACGGTTTCGTCCTCGCGGTACCACTCAAATTGATCCCGTGTTCCCTTGCGGATATACTCCACCGGAAACGCACTGATCCACTTAAACAGGTTCTAACAAACCCTGGCTTGTAACGGTGCCTGCCGTAATACGCTTACTGTGCTTCAGCGTCTCTGCTCGGGAGGGATCCGCTGCCCGCGTCGCCACCGGTTTGCACCACCCACCGGCTCTCTAAAGACGAGCTTGCGATCAGCATGTCTCTTTCATCGCATGTATATATCTTAATTTTCGATAATATACCATATATAATGCGATAGTGTCAATAGGTTTCTTCATAATCATGAAAATATACGCATATTCTTACATGCTGCAAACAAGAAGAGCGCATAAGCGCTCTTTGGGAGTGTATAACTCAAATCGTCTCAACCTTAATCAGGCTCGTGTTACCGGAGACGCCGCTGACATGTCCGCCGGTGATGATGATATGATCGCCGGTCAGAAGATTAAACATCTTCTTTGCGGTCTCCGTCGCGTGATAAAACAGTACGTCGGTCGAGGTGAAGGTGCCGCTCATCACGGGGATAACGCCCCAGCTCAGCGCGAGCTTGTACCAGACCTTGCGGTTGGTGGTGAGGCCGATGATGTCCATCGGCGGGCGGAAGCGCGAGATCATGCGTGCGGTGATGCCCGTCAGCGTGCAGGCGACAATCGCCTTTGCGTCGAGATCGATCGCCATGCCGCAGGTTGCGTGCGAAATCGCGTCCACCGTGTTCTTGATGTGGAACTCCGTGTTGCGGAAGCGCTTAATATAATGAATGTGCTTTTCCGTCTCCTCTGCAATCTTCGCCATGGTCGAGACAGACTCCACAGGGTGACTGCCCGCCGCGGTTTCGCCGGAGAGCATGACCGCGCTGGTGCCGTCATAGACGGCGTTTGCGACGTCGGAAATCTCCGCTCGCGTCGGGCGCGGGCTGTGGATCATGCTTTCGAGCATCTCGGTCGCCGTGATCACGCGTTTGCCCAGCAGGCGGCATTCCGTGACGAGATACTTCTGGATATAAGGCAGCTCCTCAAACGGAATCTCCACGCCGAGATCGCCGCGGCCGATCATGATGCCCTCGCACTCCTCGCAGATTTCGTGGATGTTGTTGATGCCGGTGCGGTTTTCGATCTTCGCGATGATCGCGATATCTTCCCCGCCGTTCTCTTTTAAAAACGCTTTGAGGTCGATCAGATTTTGCCGCGTGGAGACAAACGATGCCGCGACATAGTCCACGTCGTTCTCGATGCCAAACAGCAGATCCGCCTTGTCCTGCTCGCTGAGATATTCCTGGCGGATGAGTTTGTTCGGAAAGCTCATGCTCTTGCGATCGGAAAGCTCGCCGCCGACGACCACGGTGCAGACCGCGTCGGTCTCAGTCAGCTTGGTCACCTCGCAAATGATCAGGCCGTTGTTGACGAGGATGCGGTCGCCGATCTCCAGCGACTCGGTCAAGCCGCCAAAGCTGACGCCGACGCGATCCTTTGTACCCTGCACATCCTTCGAGGTAAACGTAAACGGATCTCCGGGCTGAAGCGCGATCTTGCCTTCTTTGAAGGTTTTGATGCGAAACTCCGGCCCTTTGGTATCCAGCATGATCGCGATCGGCATATCGAGCTCTTCGCGCACCTTTTTGATCAGCTCGATGCGCTTACGATGTTCCTCGTGCGATCCGTGCGAAAAATTCAGCCGCGCCGTATTCATGCCCGCACGGCACATTGCGGTGAGAATCTCCTCCGATTCGCTCGCAGGCCCGATGGTGCAGACGATTTTGGTCTTTCTCATAATGTATCTCCTCTTTGCTTACACTTCAAAACAATTCCGTCTATCATACTACTCGATATAGGCATCATCAAGGTCAAAATTGTCAATTTTTCATGATTTTGAACCGTTTTTACAGAAAATTTGCAGTCCTTCATGCAAAAGAGCGCCCAAAGGCGCTCTTGTTTTGATCATTTTGAAGGATTTCCTGTGGTTTGTTCATTTAATGCGCGTGCGGTATCGTAGCCCAGTTCGTAATAGTTGTTTCCGTTGAACGAGAAGCTTTTGATGACGTCCATGCCGACCTTCTCCGTATGCGCCTTGAACGAGCGCGGGTTGACATGGTTGATGAACGTGATCAGGAGGCGGTAGCGACGGTTCATCTGCTGCGCGGAGTAGGCAAAGAGCTGCTGCAGTACGCCCTGCCCGCGGTATGCCATGTCGATGCAGACAGGCCCGTACTGGTAGGAATTCTCTGTCGAGAGCGTCTGTCCGAGATATTGGGTATTCGGCAGATCCGCAATCATGAACTGAAACAATGGCCACTTGCTCCAGAACTGCCAGCTGCCCGCCATCGCATAGGCAATGACCTTTTCCCCGTCGCAAGCCAGCGAGATGCCGTCTTCGGTCTCGATCAGCTCCTGCAGCTGCTCGGCGGTAAAGAGCGTGGTGACGAAGCCGTTCTTCTTCTCCTCCTCGCTGATGAACGATACATGATAGCGTTTTTGCAGTTCCTCGATCTGCGGGATATCCGCGACCGTCGCGTTTCGGTAGTTCATTCTTTCCTCCGGTATGATGCAATCTTCTGGAACCTACGTTATCACTCGAATGCGCCAACGTCAACCTCGTTTCTGCCGGATGACATTGCTCCATCACAGTGGAACCGTGCAACAAAACCGCAATCGCGGCAAGGTAATATACTATCGTAAATACTTGAATCAGCTCCGCGACACCGCTATAGTGGTCTTGAGGTACACGGTATGTCGGATCACAAAGAGATTGTCTGCGAAAAGAGAGGCTGGACGGAGCAGCGGCAGGAGCACGCGCATCCGTTCGGGCATCTTCTGTTTCCGTTGAAAGGGCAGCTGATCATCGAGACGAAAACGCAGTCCGAGGCCGTGGACGACGAGAGGCTTCTGTATCTGCCCGCGGAATGCGAGCACGCGTTCGGCGCGCGCGAGGACTGGACCGAGTGCCTCGTGATCGATATTCCTTCTGCCCTGCCCGCAAGCAGACTTTCCGCGCCGGAATCCGCCTATGGTTTGGTTCTGGATATGAACCAGGACTGGCGGGCACTCAGAACGCTGATGCTCTCGGAATCGGAACAGGAGACCCCTGCCGTGGGTAATCTGCTGTACTATTCGCTGCATCTGCTGTCGAATCGGCAGGAGCCTGTCTCCGTGCAATATCTCCAAACGCATTTTGCCGAACCTATTACGATTGAAGCGCTCGCGAAGATGGAGCACTTCAACGCTTCCTATTATTCTCAGTGGTTTAAAAATCGGTACAGCATGACACCGATGCAGTTTATTCGCCAGCTCCGGCTCAGCGAAGCGAAGCGCCTGCTGCGCGAGACTGACGATTCCATCGCGGATATCACGCTCGCGGTTGGTTACAGCTGCCAGAGCCATCTGACAAAGGTGTTTGAACTAAACGAACAGCTCTCCCCGCTCGCCTACAGAACCCAAAGCAAGCATAAAAAGTTCTAACGCGCGCGCAATCTTTTTCGCTCCTGAAACGGTATTCTGAAGTAGATTCTTCAAGACCGTTTTAGGAGCGAATTTCATGAGCAAATCCGGCAACGCAACGGCAATCGGGCTGACCGCCATCATCCTCTGGGGCATGCTCGCCGTGCTGACTTCCTATTGTAACCGCATCCCTTCTTTTGAGCTCACCGCAATCACATTTTTCATCGCGTTTCTGATCGGCGTCGGGTACTTTATCCGCACCGGTTTCAATTGGTCGCAGTTTCGGCAGCCGATCGGCGTCTGGGTTACTGGCGTATTCGGGCTGTTCGGCTATCACGCCCTGTATTTTGCGGCGATGAAGAGCGCGCCGGCAATCGAGGTCAGCTTCATCGCGTATCTGTGGCCGATTCTGATTGTCGTGTTCTCCTCGTTTTTGCCGCACGAGAAGCTGCGCTGGTTCCACATCACGGGAACGGTGATCGGCTTTCTCGGCATCGCACTGCTGCTGTTGGCCAACGGCGCGTTTCACGCGTCCTCCGGCAGCTCAGCGGGGTACGTGCTTGCGCTCTTCTGCGCCGTGATTTGGTCGAGTTACTCTGTTCTATCGCGGAGGCACAAGCATGTTCCGGTTGTGATGACCGGCACGATCTGCGGCGTGACCGCGCTGCTTTCGGCGGTTTGTCATCTGCTGTTTGAAGAGAATGTCGTGCCGCTGCCCACCGAGTGGCTGCCGATTGGATTGCTTGGCATCGGCCCTGTCGGCGTCGCGTTTTTTGCATGGAACTATGGCATGAAGCACGGAAACATCAAGCTGCTCGGAACGCTGGCCTATTTTGCGCCGCTGATTTCCGGCACGTTGCTAGTTTGCTTCGGCAGAAGCGACTATAGCTGGCGTTTGCTCGCCGCTGGCGTGCTAATCATCGCTGGCGCGATGGTGACGGCGTCGGATACACTCTTCCGAAGGGTTCGGCTCCGAATCGCGGAGCAAAACAAAGAGAGCGCATAAGCGCTCTCGGAATTTTTTACATATCAAAAGAGCACTCTTGCGAATGCTCTTTTGTGGCGGAGAAGGAGGGATTTGAACCCTCGCGCCGGTTACCCCAGCCTACTCCCTTAGCAGGGGAGCCCCTTACAGCCACTTGGGTACTTCTCCATATTCAGTTTCTCCGTTTTTGGCGGAGAGAGAGGGATTCGAACCCCCGGTGCCTTTCGACATCACTGGTTTTCAAGACCAGCTCCATAAACCACTCGGACATCTCTCCAAGATTTGCACCTAGAGAAGTATAGCAAATTCACCAAACGATTGTCAACGCCTGAATCGCACTCATCTGCGATCATCTAAACAATATATAACGCGCGCGTTATGACACAATTGTGAAACTGCCCTGACAACACGGCGTTTACATTGCAGTTCCCTTTCATTCACCTTATAATGTTCATATTGATATGCGGCAGAAAACCGCGCAATTTCGGAGGATAACATTCCTGATGCGAAAAATTTCAGTTGTGTTTTTAACGGTGCTGATGATGGTTGCGCTGCTCAGTGGCTGCAAGACGGAGTCGTCGACGATTCTGAACACCGGTTCCAAGATTTTTTACGGCGGCAGCCAGATCGAAACCACCGTTCGCGAGCTCAAAGTAGACGGCGGAACGACCACCGCGCGCGTCCGCTTCCTCAACCTCGGCTCGGAGGAACTGGCCTCCATCGAGGCGCTGGTTGAGTTCGTCGACGCAAAAGGCGAGACCATCGCTTCCTTCGTCATTCAGGACACGTTCGAAACTCCGGTCCCCGTCGGCGAAAGCTTCAGCGAGACCGCGGAATGCGACAGCAACTCAAAGATCAAGAACGTGATCGTATCGGAGTATGTTCCGCAGTCCTGAGTTTGATCGCGCTATGTATTGATGTTCGCCTTGCGCGCCTGCGCGTGCTGCAGCTTGCGCGGGATGCGATAAATCTTCCCGTCCTTGCAAAAGTTTGCGCCAGTCTGCTTGAAGCGAAACGGCACATTTGCCTCGATGCACTGCCTGCGGAGATCGAGAATCCAGTCGTAGTCGCAAAGCCGCGCCTCGTCGCCGGATTCCCCGCCGACGGTCACGCTCTCGACCCAGCTGCCGAGATATGCCGATAAGTCGAGTTTCTCCAGCAAGGGTTCGCAGACGATCATCTTGTGCCGGATGGGCACCTTGCGAAACATCGGCAGCCGCTCATCCGCCTTCGCCTGGTTTTCGATCGTGCAGCAGATGGAGACATTCGGGTATCCTTCTCCCCAATCTTCCGGTATACATTCTGCAAATCGTGTGATACGCTTCGTGATGAACAGAAAATCGCAGTCGCGACGCTCGCGGATCATGCGCCAGGCTTCGCCGCGCCAGATATCCGCATCCTGCAGCAGGAAGTCGGATGTAAAGCATGTCCAGAAAAAGCTGCCCGACGGAATCTTGTAGGAGCCGTCCCGCGCATGCGAAATCGGCAGATAGAACCCCGCAGTTTTCATGACTTCGCTCGCGTCCCGCCCGTGGCGACTGTCTCCGCGGTAGACATAGCAATGCTGACAGCCTGCCGAGATTTTATGGCAGCCGTGCCAGGGGTTCCAGTTGACCCCGCCTCCGTAGGACACCGCTTTGATTCCCGATTCGCTCATGTTGTTCCCTGTTCGTGTTTGCTTTTGCGTCACGTTGGTTCACATTTGGTTTCGTTGACAATCGTAACACCGCTACTATATAATCGGCAAGCTGAAAGGAGGTTGAACCATGAATGAATTCCTTCAGGCGATTGAAACATTCGCCAAAGGTTCAACGATCTGGGTTTATCTCTTCATTTTCTTCGGGAAGATTCTCGAGGTCTCGTTCGGCACGCTTCGTCTCGTGCTGATCAACCGCGGCGAGCGCACAATAGGCGCGATCATCGCCGTCATCGAGATCACGCTTTGGCTCGTGATCGCAAGCAGCGTCTTAACCGGGTTCAAGGACGACTTCCTCAAGGGCGTCGTCTACGCGGTTGCGTTCGCCTGCGGTAACTATATCGGCAGCTGGCTGGACGAGCTGCTCGCGTTCGGCCTAAGCTCCATGCAGGTGGTGCTGCCGGATCTCGCCTCCGCCAAAGAAGCGGAAGAACGCCTCCGCGCCAAGGGCTTCGGCATGACCACCATCGACGTGCACGGCCGCGACAACGACCGCAGCATGCTGATCATGACCATGCAGCGCAAGCGCCTGCCGGAAGCGCTCGCGATTCTGGAGGAGCAGTGTAACGGCGCCGTGGTGACCGTCTCGGACATCAAGACGCAGCGCGGCGGATATCTGGAGCGCGCGGTGCGCGGCCAGCTCCGCAACGGGAAATAACGCAAACAACGAAACCGCCTTCGGGCGGTTTTTTGTGCAAAAATATTCTACAGTTGTTTTACGATCTTCAACGATAACAGCAAATGCAGAAGTGAGAGATTCTTATCGTCGAGATCCAGCCCGAACTGCGCCTTGATGCGCTCAAGACGGTAAAGGAACGTGCTGCGGTGGATGAACAGTTCCCCCGCCGTTTTCACCGCGTTGAAACGGTTGTTCACATACGCTTCCGTTGTCTCTAGATAGTTTGCCGTGTGCGCGCGGTCATAGCGTGCAAGCGCTAGCACAGGCCGCATGCAGAGTAATTCCGCAGGCAGATCAAAACTTTCTTTGAACGGATACTCCAATTCAAATGCATTTGAGAATTGCGCAACGCCGCCGAACTCCGGCGCGCAATTCAGTGCGAGCTTCGCCTGCTCCAGACGCTCCGGCAGCAACGAGAATCCCGGGAACGTTTCACAGATGCCGACGTTCCAAAGATGCTCACGTGCGATCGATCGCATGTGATCCGCAAACGAATCTGCTTGCAGCAACTCCGTCTGAACAATCGCGACGATGACCGACGAAAAGAGAAACGCGCATGCGTTCAATTCCTGTTCCAGCAAATCACACAGAGGTTCAACTTTGCTCGCGCGGAGGTCAACGTTCTGCGGCTCGACGGCGAGCACCGCATACTCTTCCGCATCGCTCCAGCTGTGTTTCTGTAGAGCAGCAACTGCGACAGATTCATTATCATCCTGCGAAAGCAAAGAACGAAACGCAGTTTCAGCAGGCGCAAGCTCGCGATGACTGCGATTTTTGTTCAGGATGATCGAGCGCTCCGAGAGCATCAAGCGCAAGAACCCCGCAAGGGAATCCAGTACGATTTCATCGCTCGCGTAGAGCGGGCGTTCGCTCGTCATGCAAAGCAGCGTATAGCGTGCGTCCCGGCCCTGCAGCGAAACTGTGAGCACTTCAGGTGAAGAGGCGCGTGCCGATTTTCTCACGTGCGTGTCGGAGTCCGACAGTATGTCGGAAGAAAATTCTTGTGGAACGATTGCGTTCTCCGTCTGTTCGGACTGCGCGACGACGTGCCCGCGGTCGTCTAATAATACAACGGGGTTTTGCAGCAGCTCACCAGCGCGGGAGAGCAAAGCATCGACGCCTTCGCCCGCTTCTGCAGCCTGACGCAAGCTCTGCGTCCAGTCGTCGAGCCGGTCGAACAAACGCTGAATGAAGTTCAGAACCGCTCCGCTCTGCTCGCCTTCCGGCAGGACGCAGATATCCAGCGTTTCAAGCAGTGCTTTCTCCGGCATTCCGATGCACAGAAATAATGGATCGAATTGTGTGCTGTTCTTAAGCGCATTTAACTCCTCCGCCAGACAGACGACGATCCGCGCGCCGTATTGCTTGATTCCGCGCTCAAAGAGCAGCGGACGACCAACCGACTGCTCCGGATGGCGGATGCTGTCCTGCAAATTCGGAAATCGATAGCGAAGCTCGTTCCGGATAAACTCTTTCTGTATCACGCCTTACACCTCCTTCCTACACAGTGTAGTATAATTGATTTAAAATGTCAAACTTCTGTTGGATATCGGAATGATATATGATCTGATAAGATATGTTTTAACGTATTTTACAAGGATTTTTGCAAGGAGTGCATCAATGATCATCATCGGAGAAAAGTTAAACGGATTCATACCTTATGTCGGAAAGGCGATTCGCGAGCGGGACGAAGCGTTCCTGCGCGACCTTGCCGTGCGGCAAGAGGAAGCAGGCGCGGACTATCTGGACGTCTGCGCGGCAGTCGACGCCGAGGTTGAGGCGGAAACGCTTCTCTGGCTCGCGCAGCTCGCCGAAAGCGCGTCCTCTCTCCCGCTCTGTATCGATTCGCCGAATCCGCAAGTTCTTGCCGCCGTCCTCCCGCACTGCAAGCGCGCGGGCATCATCAACTCCGTCTCGATGGAGAGCGGCAAGATGGAGACCATCTTCCCGCTGATCAAGGACACGGGCTGGAAGGTGATCGCGCTGACTTGCTCCAATGCTGGCGTGCCGGAGAGTGCGGAAGGTCGGCTTGCGATCTTCGAGCAGATTCGCGCCGCTGCAAAGGAATATGGCATCGCAGAGAACAGGCTCCTGATCGACCCCATCGTGCACACGCTCTCGACGGACGAAGAGTCGCTCAAGACCTTTGCCGCCTGCGCGAAGGAGATCCGCTCCCGCGCAAAGACTGCGCATGTAGTCAGCGGGCTTTCGAACATCTCGTTTGGCTTGCCTGCGCGCTCGGTGATCAACCACGCGTTTCTTGTGCTCGCCATGCACGCGGGCATGGACGCCGCGATCATGGATGTGCTCGACCGCGAGATGGTGGGCCTGCTGCACGCAACCAACGCGCTGCTGGGCGAGGATGAGTACTGCATGGACTACATCACGGCGTTTCGTGAAGGCCGCATCGGACAAAAAAAGAACTGACGATTCATCAGAATTGAGGTTGTTATGAGTAAGATTGAAGAAATTTTTACCGCAATCGAGACCGGCAAAGCGAAGATCATCGCCGAGCTCGTGCAGTCCGCCATCGACGAGGGCGTTGACCCCATGGAGATTCTCAACAAGGGCATGGTGGACGCGATGAGCGTCATCGGCGAACGGTTCAGCCGCGGCGAAGCCTTTGTGCCGGAGATGCTGATCTCCGCGCGCACGATGAAAAAAGGCGTCGAAGTGCTCAAGCCGTATCTCGCGAAGGACGCGGCGACGAGCTTCGGTACCGCAGTCATCGGCACCGTTCAGGGCGATATGCACGATATCGGCAAAAATCTCGTCGCGATGATGATTGAAAGTGCGGGGTTCGAGGTGGTCGATCTGGAGGTCGATGTGCCGTTGGAGCGGTTCGTCGAGGCGATCCAGACGCATCCGAACGTGAGGATCGTCGCGCTCTCTACCCTGCTGACCACGACGATGCCCGCGATGAAGAACATCGTGGCGGGGCTCAATCTGCTGGAGAACCGCAGTTCCTTCCGCGTCATGGTCGGCGGCGCGCCGATCACAGCGGAGTTCGCAAAGCAAATCGGCGCGGACGGCTATTCGCCGGATGCTGCTGCCGCCGCGGTTCTCGCCAAATCCCTCGTCAGCTAAGGAGTAATGCATGTCCTGCCGCGTCGTGTTTCAACCGAGCCAAATTGAAATCCATGTGCAAAGCGGCACACTGCTTTCCGATGCGGCGAAGTCGGCAGGCGTGTTCATCGATTCTCCCTGCGGTGGAAACGGCACCTGCGGCAAATGCATGGTTCTATTGGAAAGCGATGGAAAACAATCGCGCGTTCTCGCCTGCCAGACGCGGGTGGAACAGGGTTGTACTGTCACTCTCGAAGGCTTCGGCGTATTGAACACGCTGCACGACGGAGCGGAACGATCCGTTCCGTTTGCGCCGTATCCGTACACACCTTTGATCGAAGGTTCCTGTTTTGCCGCGTTCGACCTCGGCACGACCAGCATCGTCTGCTATTTATTGGATGGTACCACTGGAAAACAGCTTGCATCCGCGGGCATGCAAAACCCGCAGTCGGCATGCGGCGCAGATGTTATCACCCGCGCGAACCACGTGTTAAACGGCAATGATAACGCGCTGCAAACAACAGTCGTCGCCGCGCTCAATGCGCTGATCGCGCGTACCGCGGCGCAGGTCGGGCGATCACCGGAGCATCTCACGCTCGTCACCCTCGTCGGCAACACGGTCATGCACCACATTCTGCTGGGGCTTCCGCTGGACAAGCTCGTCCGCGCGCCGTATACGCCGTTCTCCACGAAGAAACGTATCATGAGCGCATCGGAATTCGGTTTGCGAACGCATCCCGACGCTGTTTTCCTGATCGCGCCTGTCATCGGCGGATTCGTCGGCGCGGACACGGTCGCATGTATAACCGCGACCGCGTTTGAACAGATCAAGCGGCCGACGCTCATGCTCGATATCGGCACCAACGGCGAACTGGTTTGCACAGATGGCACTCGCCGCGTCTGCTGCTCCACAGCGGCGGGTCCCGCGTTTGAAGGCGCGAACATCTCCTGCGGCATGCGCGCGGAAGCGGGCGCTGTGGATCATGTGTGGATGGAGCAAGACGCGTTTTGCTTTTCTACGATCGGCAATGAGTCCGCCCGCGGCATCTGTGGCAGCGGATTGATCGATCTTGTCGCGCTGCTGGTGCGATTGGGTACAATCGACGAGACGGGACGTTTTTCCAAAGATGCACAGCTCGCCGAACGATTGATGCAGACTGCAAACGGGCTTGTATTCCAAATCGCGCAAGGCGAGCGAACGGTTGCACTTTCACAGAAGGATGTGCGGGAGGTGCAGCTTGGAAAAGCCGCAATCCGCGCGGGAATTTCGGTTTTACTCGACACACTCGCGCTGAAAGAGGCGCAAATCGAAAGGGTACTCCTTGCGGGTGCGTTCGGCAGCCATCTTTCCCCGGACGCTTTGTGCGACATCGGTCTTCTGCCGGAAGTGTTTCGCGGAAAGGTCGAGAGCATCGGCAACGCTGCTGGCGAAGGCGCGAAGATCTACGCGCGGAATTTCGCGATGTTTGAGCAGAGCGAACTACTCGCAAGCAATACGGAGTATATCGAACTGACCCTCTCCTCGACGTTTTCCGATTATTATGTCGACGCAATGGCGTTTCCCGAAGTTTGACCTGAAGCATATTTTAGAAACGGACGAATCACAATGAAGATCATCGACCGCATCAAAACCAGAGTGACACTTTCCTTTGAGGTGTTTCCTCCCAAAGCCGACAAGCCGCTGGAGCCGCTACTCGCCACGCTTACGCAGCTCTATACGCTCAAGCCTGATTTCATCAGCTGCACCTACGGTGCAATGGGCTCCAACAAAGGGCGCAATCTTGAGGTAGTGCGCAGTATTCAGCAGAGCGGAAACTGCGAGGCACTTTCGCACTACACCTGCGTCGGCAACAGCCGCGCGGATGTGCTCTCCGCCTTGTCGGAATATGAGTCCGCGGGTGTTGAGAATCTGCTTGCGCTGCGCGGGGATTTTCCCGCGGGCGTGACGCAGACGCAGGGCGAATTTGCGCACGCAAACGAGCTGATCTCGTTCATCCGTTCGCAGACGAATCGCTTCTCCCTCGCCGCCGCGTGCTATCCGGAAAAGCATCTGCTCGCGGAATCCATCGATGCGGATATCGACGCGTTGCTCAAAAAGCAGGAGGCTGGCGCGGATTTTTTGATGACCCAGCTTTGCTACAGTGTAGAGAATTATCTCAGGTTCATCGATCGCGCGAGAAAACGCGGTGTTACGCTGCCGATTGTCGCGGGCGTGCTGCCGCTGCTCAAGAAAGACGGACTTGTGCGCATGACGCTCAACAACGGATGCTCGATCCCCGCGGAGGTCGCATCTCTCGTCGGGCGTTACGGCGAAGGCGAAGAGAGTTTCCGCGCCGCCGGACACGCGTTCACCGTTTCGCTCGTACAACGGCTCATTCAGGAGGGCGCGAGCGGGATTCATCTGTATACGCTCAACCGGTTTGAAGATGTGTCGGATGTGGTCTACGACGCGGGAATCCGCACACGAAGCGACGGGAATAGATAATCCTTTGCGTTTCTATCAACTTACGTTATAATCATTGCATTCCATAGAACAGCTATGGAGAAATATCAGGTAGAGTAGATATTGCGCGTTAAGTGGCAGTTGGATGGGAAGTCGCCGCTGCACGAAAAGCGTCATCGCGCTTGCGGTGCAATATCGCGTCCGCTACTGCACCAAACGGGAAAAGTTCCTCTTTTGAGGCGATCCTGCATTGTTGTGCAGCGCAAGAAAAGGAGGAATCGTATATGAAGAAACTCACACCCAAACGCCTGTCGTTACTCGCGATGTTCATCGCACTGCAAATCGTTCTCTCGAAATTCCTGATGCTGCAGCTCGCGCCGTCGATCCGATTGAGTATCGACAGCGTGCCGATTTTGCTTGCCGGCATCTGGTTTGGCCCGCTTGCGGGCGGCCTTGTCGGCGCGCTTGCGGACTTCTTAGGCACCATGCTATTCCCCACGGCCGGAACGTATTTCCCGCCGCTGACGATCGCGTTCTTCATGATCGGACTCACTGCTGGTCTGCTCAGCCGTGTGATTCACGTCAAAAACGCGTTTCTTCGCATCGTGTTGATCGTCATTCCCGCTGAGATCGTCGGTTCCTATTTGAGCAAGAGCCTTGCGCTGTCGTTTTTGATCGACGCGCCGTTTACGGCGTTGCTTGCGGCAAGAGCGTTGCCGGTGTCCATCGTGATGACCGTCAACACGTTTCTCGTATTCTTTCTCAATAAGCTGCTTGGCGAAAAAGCCTTGCGTGAATCCGCGCAGGGCGCGCAGCTGATGCCTGACAACGTTTTTTCCGGCGAACACATGCGCTACGACGAGGCGATGGAGTACATCCATCAGGTGACCTGGCGCGGCAGTAAATTCGGTCTGGAGCGCACAAACGAGCTGTTAGAACGCATCGGAAACCCACACAAAAAACTCAAATTCGTGCACGTCGCAGGCACCAACGGCAAAGGCTCCACCTGCGCGATGATCGCAAAAACGCTTTCCCTCGCTGGCTACAACACAGGCCTCTACATCTCGCCGTTTATCAACGATTTCAACGAGCGCATGCAGATGAACGGAACGCCGATTTCAAACAATCTGCTTGCCGAGATCACGTCCTATATCAAGCCGTATGCGGAAACAATGGCAGATCCCCCGACAGAGTTTGAGCTGATCACGGTCATAGCGATCGAGTTTTTCCTCCGCAGCAAGGCGGACATCGTCGTGTTCGAGGTCGGCATGGGCGGCGAGCTCGACTCCACCAACGTCATAGACACACCGGAACTCGCGATCATCACAAACATCGGGTTTGACCACACACGTGAGCTCGGCTCGACGATTCAGCAGATTGCAACCGCGAAAGCAGGCATCATCAAGGCCAACGGCGACGTGCTGATCTACGACCAGAATCCGGAAGCGGACGAGGTGTTTGCGGCGACTTGCCTAGCGAAAGGCGCACGTCTGCACATCACCGACCACAACCGCGTCTCCAACGTCGTGGCCGCACTGGACGCGCTGACGTTCGACTGCACGCCGTACGGCACACTCCGCTGCGGACTGGTCGGCACGTATCAGGCGAAGAACGCAGCCGTCGCCATCACAGCGATCGAGCTGCTGCAAGCAAAAGGCTGGAAGATCTCCGAGCAGAATTTGAAGGATGGACTTTTCTCCGTTCGTTGGCCTGCGCGCTTTGAGTTGCTGCGCCGAAACCCGATCTTCATCGCGGACGGCGGACATAACCCGCAGGGCATCTCGGCGGTTGCCGCAAGCCTCAGGGAGCATTTCGTCAACCAGAAAATCACGTTTCTGATGGGCGTGATGGCCGATAAAGACATCCCGCAGATGCTGGATCAGTTGGTTCCGCTTGCCAACGCGTTCGTTACCGTGACGCCGGATAACCCCCGTGCGCTGAGCGCAGATGTGCTTGCAGCGATGCTCCAAGATCGCGGGCTGGACGCCGTTTCCTGCGGCAGCGTGGAAGATGGCGTTGCCCGCGCAATCGAAATCGCGGGAGAAAACGGCATCGTCTGCGCACTTGGCTCGCTCTATCTGCTGGGCGATGTGCGAAAAGCAGTCGGCGTCAACTAAACGAATATCATACTGGAGGCAGTTTTTATGGCTTTTCGTGACCAGACCATCGATGCATTCATGCAGGAACTCTCGTCCAAAGCGCCGGTTCCCGGCGGCGGCGGCGCAAGCGCGCTCGTCGGTGCACTCTCGGCCTCGCTGACGCATATGGTCGGCTCGCTGACCGTCGGCAAGCCAAAGTACGCCGCGGTCGAGGTTGAGATGTTTGAGCTGCTCAAGCAGACCGAAGCGCTCGTGAATCGTTTCCTCGCGCTGATGGATGAGGACGCCGAGGCTTTTGAACCGCTCGCGCAGGCATACCGTCTGCCCAAAGAGACGGAAGAAGAAAAGGCGAGCAAGGCGATCCGAATGGAAGCCGCGCTCAAGAGCGCGGTTCAGCCGCCGCTCGCGATCATGGAAACCTGCGAACAAGCGCTGCCGCTGATCGCGTTTTGTGCGGAAAAAGGCAGCGTCGTCGCCGTCAGCGACGCGGGTGTTGCCGCCTCGCTCTGCCGCGCCGCGCTGGAAGGTGCGAGCCTGAATGTGTTCATCAACACGCAGGGCATGCAGGACAAGGCGTACGCCGAAATGCTCAACATCCGCGCGCACGAGCTGCTCTCCCGCGCCGGTACACGAGCGGAAGAGATCTTCCGCGCTGTCTACAAAAAACTCGACGCGTAACTCTCTTCTCCAGATCAAAATTGCAGACACGAAAGGGACACGGTATGCGAATCTGTATTCTCAACGGAAGCCCACGCCTGCACGGCAACACCGCGGAGTTGCTCAAGCCCTTCATTGAGGAGCTGCAGAAAAGCGATGCTCAGCTGGAGAACTATACGCTTGTGCAGATGAACGTCGCATCCTGCAAGGGATGCTACCATTGTCAGGATGTTTCCGGAGAATACGGATGTTACCAGAAGGACGACATGCACGAGATCGCCAAGACCATCATGGAAAGCGATCTGATCGTGCTCGCAACTCCCATCTACATCTGGTATTGCACGCCGGAACTCAAGGCGGTTCTGGATCGCTTCTACGGGCTCGCGAAATACTACCGTTCCGCAAAGGGCAACTTCGTCGAAGGCAAACGTGTCGCGATTCTCGCCACGCACGGCTACGACGCGGCCTATGCGGCGGATCCGTTCGTGATCGGTATCCAGCGCATGTGCGAACACTACCGCATGCGCTATGACGGCATGTACTCCGTGCGGGATGTGGACGATCTCAAGTCGTTTCAGACCAAACAGGCAATCAACGGCGCGAAGGAATTCGCGCAGTATCTGTTGAACAAGGAATCCTGACAGCTTCAGCCAGAGAAAGCGTGATCGGATGGCAGCCCCGAAGAACGACAACGTCAAACAGCAGATTCTCGACGCGGCAACCGTGCTGTTTCAGGAGCAGCACGATGTTTCACTTGCCGAAATCGCGAAAAAAGCCAACGTCAGCAAAGGTACGCTCTTTTACCACTATCGAAGCAAAGCGGAGATCTATCTTGACCTCGGCGAACGCTACTGGAGCAGACTTTCAGAGGACCTGCTCACATGGGTCGATAACCGCGATAAGGACACCTCTCTGCCCCGCCTTGTGCGCTATACCTTCATTCGCGGCGCGTTTGACGAGAGCGGGCAGCTGCGGCTCCGGCTCTTTGTCGAGTCCATCGCGGGCGAAGAAGAGAGCCTGATCCGCGAACGGCTCAACGAACAGTATGCGCACTTCAAGAACATCCTGAAGTCCCGCATTCTGGAGCGCGCGCCCGGCGCGGACGGCGAACAGCTCGCCTGGCTCCTCCTCACGCTGGTCGACGGGCTGATGGTGCAGAGCACGATGCAGAACGACAGCATGGACGTCAACGCATTCATCGAATGGATGGCGAAAAGTTTCCCCAAATTAATCTAGCTGATACTTCATCAAATGCGCGCCGCGAGGCGCGTTTTTTATTGCAAAAACCGTATCCAACCGACTGATCTTGACAAAGTCTGATCAACGTGATACGCTAAATTCAGATAGTCGGTCGCATGACCGACTTCAAGAAGAATCCCATCGATTTTCTTTGGAGCGAACAACGAAATGGCAACTCTCAAACAAATTAACCGGAAGATTTCCGCGCGCTTCGGCGGGCGTGTTTCCGCGCGCGAGCAGGATCGCGTGCTCTATCTCGAAGGTGAGCTCGACCGCTGGGACGACGTTGTCGCGACGGGTTTACTGTGCGCCAACAGGAAAAAATACGACGGCCTCGTCAACGACATCCGCTTCACCGGCGGCGAGATTCCGCCGATGCGCCTGCCGCAGATAGTCGACAATGCGCTCGACGGAGCCGCGCCGGATGTGCTCATCATCGGCGGCGGGATCGTCGGCAGTGCGATTGCGCGCGAATGCGCAAAATATGACATGCAGATTCTGCTCGTGGAAAAAGAACACGACATCGCAATGCAGACCACCAGCCGCAACGACGGCATGGTGCACCCCGGTATCGATCTCATCCCGGGTCAGATCAAACGCCGCTACAACATGCGTGGCAACCGCATGTATGACAAGATTTGTGAAGAGCTCGATGTCCCCTTCCTTCGCTCCGGTCAATATGTCTGCTTCCAGAGCAAGCCCATGGCGTTTGCTGCAATCTTCGGCCAACTCTACTATAAGCTCTTCGGCCCGCGCGTGCAGTATCTCAGCAAGCGGGAGTTCTTCCTCCGCGAACCAAACATGAGCCCCGCGATTCAGGCAGCGCTGTTCTTCCCGGACGCAGGCGTGGTCTCCCCTTACGGCCTTGCGCTTGCCTACGCGGAAAACGCGGTCGACAACGACGCGCAGGTGTCTCTTGATACCGCTGTGTTGGACATGACTGTGCAGGACGGCAAGATCGTCTCCGTGCAAACAAACCGCGGCACGATCTACCCAAAGGTTGTGATCAACGCGGCGGGCGTGTTCTCCGAGGATGTCGCACGCATGGCGCAGGATCGTTTTTTCTCGATCCATCCGCGCAAGGGCACCAACACGATTCTTGACCACAAGGCTTCCGTACGGATGCGCACCATCGTGTCGTCCTATGGCACCTCCTCCACGCGCAAGCGGCACACGAAGGGCGGCGGTCTCGTCAAGACCATCGACCGCAATACGCTGGTCGGCCCCGACGCGGTCGAGACCTATCTAAAGGAAGATTACACTACGAATGCGAAAAACATTGCATTCGTGTTTGAAAAGCAGCAGGCGACCGACCCCGCGCTGCATATGCGCGATGCGATCACATACTTTTCCGGCATCCGCGCGGCGACGTATGAGGAAGATTTCGTGATCCGCAAGGGGAAATGGACGCGGAACATCGTACATGCGGCGGGCATCCAATCTCCCGGCATCACGGCGGCACCTGCGATTGCGGTTGACGTCGCGCAGATGGCGGCAGAGGTTCTGTCTGAAACGCGCGAAGTGAAACCGAATCCTACGTTCAACCCGATTCACAAGAGCATTGTCCGCGCGAACGAGCTAAACGAGATAGAGCGCGATGCTTTGATCCGCGAAAATCCCGACTACGGCGAGATCGTCTGCCGCTGCGAGCAGATCAGCCGCGGAGAGGTCATCGACGCGCTCCACCGTAGCATCCCCTGTGACACCCTCGACGGCGTGCGCCGTAGAGTGCGTCCAAGCGGAGGCCGCTGTCAGGGCGCGTTCTGCGGCCCGCTGGTGCTCCAGATCATCGCACACGAGACGCAGAAGCCTCTGGAGCAAGTCGGCAAGAGCGGCCCCAGCGGCGAGGTTCTCTTTGGCTCGATCAAGGAGGTGCAGCCGTGATGACGCAGGAACTTGATTATGACGTGACCGTCATCGGTGCAGGTCCAGCTGGGCTTGCTGCGGCGTTGGCAGCGGACAAAGAAGGCGCGAAAACGCTCTTGATCGAGCGGGAAGCGCGCCTCGGCGGAATTCTGAAACAATGCATTCACGACGGCTTTGGACTCGTGCGATACGGCGAAAAACTCTCCGGCCCGGAATACGCGGAGCGGTTCATTGAGCAGCTTCCTAGTAGTAAAGTCGAGGTTTTGACGCTCTCGTTTGTGAG
The DNA here is from genome assembly GCA_035561095.1 of Clostridia bacterium. Classification (GTDB taxonomy): domain Bacteria; phylum Bacillota; class Clostridia; order Christensenellales; family CAG-138; genus UBA7703. The sequence continues at coordinate 93,479 of DATMYE010000026.1, forward strand.
CGGAATCAAGCGCGAGGGAAACGAGAGCATCCTAAGCGTCATCACGCGCGAAGGCATGAAGCAGATCCGCACGCGCTCGCTGATTCTCGCGACAGGCTGCCGCGAGCGCACCTCCCGCCAGATCGGCGTACACGGGCGGCATTGCGCGGGCGTGTTTACCGCGGGAACCGCACAGTATTACACCAACATCCTCGGCAAGCTGCCGACCAAACGTTGTGTGATCCTCGGCAGCGGCGATATCGGCCTCATCATGGCGCGCAGGCTCACGCTGGAAGGCGCGGAGGTCGTCGGCGTCTACGAGGCGAAGCCCACGCCAAGCGGGCTTACGCGAAACGTCAGCCAGTGCCTTTGGGACTTTGACATTCCGCTGCACGTGAGCAAGACCGTCACCCGCGTCTTCGGCGACGCGAGACTGACGGCGGTTGAGATCGCAAGCGTGGACGCCTGCATGTGTCCCATCACGGGCACAGAAGAGATCATCCCATGCGACGCGCTGATCCTCTCAGTCGGATTGATTCCGGAAAACGAGCTCGCGGAATCCATAGGCGTGCCGCTCGATTCCAAGACGAAAGGCGCAGTCGTCGACGAGCGAAACGAAACGCTGCTGCGCGGCGTCTTCGCCTGCGGTAACGCGCTGCACGTCAACGATCTCGTCGACTACGTTTCTGAAAGCGGCGAAATCGCAGGCAAAGCCGCGGCAGCGTCAATCTGCTGCACGCGCGGACTAGTGCCGGTGGAGTGCGACAATTCGCTGCTCTACGTCGTGCCACAGCGGCTCTGCCGCAGTGCAGAGGAACCAGAACGCGTTTTCTTCTTCCGTTCTGCGCGGGATATGGACAACGCCACGCTGACCGTCTCAAAAGGCGGAGAGACACTGTATACAAAGAAATTTGCGCATCTGCGACCGCCGGAGATGGAGCGTCTGCCCATCCGGCTCGCGCGGGAACAACTAGACGGCAATCTGCCGCTGCGGTTTCATCTGGAGGAGCAACATGACTGATCAAGCAGGTAACAGCATTCAAGAGATCGTGTGCATCGTCTGCCCGAACGGCTGCCGCATCCGCTGTGAAACGGATCAAGGCGAGCTTCGCTGCAGCGGACAGAAATGCAAACGCGGAGTCGAGTACGCATCCGCTGAACTCACACACCCGATGCGCTCGCTGACCACCAGTGTGCGGACGGTCTTCCCCGACTCTCCCGTCGTCAGTGTCCGAACAGACGGCGAGGTTGAGAAAGCGAAGATTATCGACGTCGTAAAAGCGCTTGGCCAGGTGATCGTGGATCAACGGGTCAAGATCGGTGACATCATCGCGGAAAATGTCTGCGGTACGGGCATCAACGTCATCTGTACGAGCGACCGGCTCGTTCATCCCTATTGAACCACCAACACCGGAAGGAGCAAGCATATGTCACATTCGTATAAAGGTTTTGAGCCGAAATGGGTCAAAGGCGAATTCCCCAAGGACAGCTACCGTTCGATTTTCAAGTGGGGCGCGGCGCAGGAGATCAAAGCGCCCAGAGAATCGCTCTACCGACTCATGAAGGAGAAATTCCATCTGACCGACGAGGACTTCCGCGCGTATCGCGAAGACACGGGCTTTGACAAGGTCGCGTTCGATCTGCCGATTCATCTGCGCGAGCGCGATCTGAACGCATTTGCCGCGATTGTCGGCAGCGACTATGTCCGCACGGACGACTATGCGCGCCTCTCCGTCGCCTACGGCAAGACGATGTACGACGTGCTGCGCTTGCGCAACAAGATCGTGGAGAACATACCGGATGCTGTCTTATATCCCGACACCAAAGAACAAATCGAGCAGATCGTCGCCTACTGCGCAGAGCACAAAATCCCCGTCTATGTCTACGGCGGCGGCTCCTCCGTCACGCGCGGCGTCGAATGCGTCAAGGGCGGCATCTCGCTCGACCTTCGGCTTCGCTTCAACAAGGTGATCTGTTTCAACGAGATCGACCAGACGATCACCGTCGAAGCGGGCATGAGCGGTCCGAAGCTCGAAGAAACGCTCAATAACGCGCAGAAGCTCTTCGGCGCCAGTCGCGCCTATACCTGCGGTCATTTCCCGCAGAGCTTTGAATACAGCTCTGTCGGCGGGTGGGTCGTCACCCGCGGCGCAGGACAAAACTCGACTTACTACGGCTGCATCTCCGACCTCGTCATGGCGCAGGAGTACGCAACGCCCATCGGCAACATCAAGACCGACAGCTATCCGCGCAAGGCGACCGGAAGCGACCTGGGTCAAATCATGATGGGCGGCGAAGGCACCTACGGCGTGCTGACGCATGTAACGCTAAAGGTGTTCCGGCATATGCCGGAGACGATTCGCAGGTTTTCGTATATGTTCAAGGATTGGGAAACAGCGCAGGCAGCCGCGCGCGAGATCATGCAGAGCGAAGCGGGCTTCCCCTCCGTCTTCCGTTTGTCCGATCCCGAGGAGACCAGCGTCATGCTGTATCAATACGGCGTGATGGATTCGCCCTTAAAGCATCTCTTTAAGCTCCGCAATTTCAGGGACAACGAGATGTGCCTCTACCTTGGCTTCACGAACGGCGAAAACGGATTCTCGCGCAATGTCGCAAGAAATGTCCATCGCGTTGCGCGGAAGTTCGGCGGCATGAGCCTAACAGGCTATGTCACGCGCGGCTGGGAGAAAGGGCGCTTCACCGATCCGTACCTGCGCGACACCATGCAGGATTTCGGCATCGTGACCGACACGATGGAGTGCTCCGTCAACTGGAGCAATATGGCGCAGGTACACAGAGATGTGCGCGCCTACTGCAAATCCCGTCCGGACACGATCTGCATGACGCATATGTCGCATGTTTATCCGCAGGGCGCGAACCTCTATTTCATCTTCCTGATCAAGGAGAGTGATCCGGAGAAGTTCAAGCAGTACCATGCCGGGATTCTCTCTGCCATTCAGCAGTCGGGCGCTGCGATGAGCCATCACCACGGCATCGGCAAGATGTTTGCGCCGTGGCTTGAAGGCTCGCTGGGCAAGAACGAATACGACGTGCTGCGTGCGCTCAAGCAGCACTTTGACCCCGACAACATCATGAACCCCGGCGGAACGCTCGGCTTTGATCTCAAAGAGAGCGAAAAGCACTTCCCCGTCCGCTGAACCTTTGCCCCGCTCCGGCTGGGCTTGCTTTTACCTCGGATTGCGAAAGTGACCAGTTTGTGATACAGTCATTTTGACCTGAATCACATCTATACAGCCAATCAAAGGAGAACGGATATGCCGTATTTCATAACCGATGATTGCAACGGCTGCACCGCCTGCGCCAAACAGTGCCCGGTGCTTGCCATCGATGGCGTCGCCAAAGAAAAGCACGTGGTGAATATCCGCCGCTGTGTTTCCTGCGGCGTTTGCGGGCGTGTTTGCCCGCGCGGCGCGATCCTCGACGGGCACGGCAATCTCTGCAAGAGCGTGTCGCGTTCGCAATGGGCAAAGCCCGCCGTGGATACGAAGGCCTGCAGCGCCTGCGGCATCTGCGTGACATGGTGTCGCGCGGAAGCGCTGCGTATCTCGCTGCCCGCGTTCCACGGCGACATCCACGTATTCGCCGAACTGTATCAGCCGAACAAGTGCGTCGGTTGCGGACTTTGCGAGGAAAACTGCCCGGTCGATGCGATCCGGATGACGGAGGTGCACGCATGAGAACGCCTATTTATGCCATCATCGATCTTTCCACCCGCACCAGCGCACGATATGAAATCGACGAATCGATGTACCGCAAGTACATCGGCGGCAAGATGCTCGGCGCGCGGCTGCTCTATGATCTGACGCCTGCCGGCGTCGACCCGCTCGGCCCGGAGGCGGTCGTCATCATCAATACCAGCCCCGCAAACGGCACGGGAGCGCCCTGCTCCAGCCGCTTTAATATGACATTCAAAAACGTGCTCACGGGCGGCATCGCGAGCAGCAACTGCGGCGGTCAGTTCGGCGTGCTATTAAAACGCGCGGGCTACGACGGCATCATCCTGCGCGGACAGAGCGAAGCGCCCTGCGTGATCACGATCATCGACAAGCAGATCACCATCGCCGACGCGGGCGAGCTCTGGGGCAAGGACACGGAGGAAACGCAACACGCATTCCCGAAGATCTACGGTAAACTCGTCATCGGCCCCGCGGGAGAGCATCTCGTGCGCTATGCCGCGGCGGTTTCCGGCGAGCGCGTTGCAGGCAGATGCGGCGCGGGCGCGGTGCTCGGAGCCAAGAAGATCAAAGCCATCGTCGCCTATGGCACGCAAAAGCCGTATGTCGCGCAGCCGGAGAAATTCGGCAAATACGTCAAAAAATGGGTCGTGTTCTTGCGCAATCACCCGATGACAGGCGAAGCCCTGCCCAACTACGGCAGCGCGGGACTCGTCAGCAAGGCGAATGCGACCAACGCGCTGCCCACGCACAACTTCAAATACGGGCACTTCAAGGACGCCCATGCGATGAGCGGTGAAACGCTCGCGGATAAACATCTTGTGCGCAACAGCTCCTGCACCTCCTGCCCGATCCGCTGCGAACGACGCGTGCAGATCGACGGCAAGGAGGTCAAAGGCCCGGAGTACGAAACCTGCGGCTTCTTCGGCCCGAACATCGACTGCACGAGTATGGAAAACCTGCTGCGCCTCAACTATCAGTGCGACCTGTTGGGCATGGACACGATCTCGCTCGCGTCCAGTTTGGCGTTTGCCATGGAACTCAAGGAGAACGGGCTGGCGGACTTTGGCATTGCGTTTGGCAACTCCGACAATCTAAAGGAGATCGTCGAGAAGATCGCCGTGCGGGACGGCATCTACAGCGACCTCGCCAACGGTTCAAAATGGCTCAGTGAGCGGTACGGCGGCAAAGAATACGCCATGCACAGCAAAGGGCTTGAGATGGCGAGTTATGAGCCGCGCCGTTCCGTCGGCATGGGACTTGGGTACGCGACCAGCAACCGCGGCGGCTGCCACCTCAACGGAGGCTATCTTGCGCTTCTGGAGTCCGTCGGTGTGCTTTCGATGGACGCAACCTCGACCGCGGCAAAGCCCGCGTTTACAGCGTTCTTCCAAAACGCTTTGGAGGCGATCTCCGCTGCAGGCTTCTGCCTCTTCTCCGCACAGTCGTTCGTTCCGGCGATTCTATTCAAGCTTGGCCCGCACCACAAGGTCACTCGCGCGGTCGGCAAGATCGCGACGCACATGGGCGGCGGCGTGCGGGCGCTTCTCTGGATGCTGCCGATCCTGCGTTTCAACTCGGTCTATCTTTTCCCGCATGCGGAGACGCTTCGTCTGATCACAGGCATTCCATTCTACACGGGTTCGTTCGTACAGCTCGGCAACCGCGGCTATAACATGGAGCGTCTCTATAACTTCCGCGAAGGGCTCACGGGCAAGGACGATTCCCTGCCGGATCGCCTGACGAAAACGCCGCAGGACCCGAACAACCCCAAGACCATCGTGAATCTCGACAAGATGCTGCCTGTGTACTACCGCATCCGCGGCTGGAACAAGGACGGCTCGCCGAGCAAACGCACGCTCAGAAAGCTGGGGATTGAAGCATGAAGACCATTCGCTATTATGCGCCTCTGCGCGGCATCGTCGGAAAAGAAACGGAAAAGACCGAGCTGCATTCCGTCAAAGAAGTACTCAAGTACATTGAAACGACCTACGGTAAAGAGGCTTCCGCTTGCGCAAAAAGCGCGCTGATCGTGATCAACGACGTCAGCATCGGGCTCTTTCAGGGCGCAAAAACGCCGCTGAACGACGGAGACGTCATCGGATTTCTCCCCGTGTGCGGCGGCGGTTGACAATCTATTGCCTTCTATTGGCGATCCGAAACGGGTCGCCTTTTTTCTTACGGTACGGGTGTTGCCGTTGGTTCTCCGCTTGGTTCCGGCGTTGCAACCGGAGTAAAGAGCACCCACTCCTGCGTGTCGCACTGCCCCATGTCGCTGTCCCCGCGCGAGAGCACGCGGCCGTCCCGCGTCACGCCGACGATGTGCGTGGCGCTCGCGGAGATCGCGATGACGTTCTGCCAGTCGGAAACATCCGGCAGGTGCGCAAACGAGAACGCGCGGGAAACTACCTTTCCTGTTTCATCCAGCGCGTAGATACCGTTTGCCGTGCACTCCAACGCAAGGATGTTCGAAAGACCCGATACATCGAGTCCATTGGAGACGAGTGTGCCGTCCGCCTTCAGCCCTGCGCTGTTGGCGGTCGCCGCGTCGAACGCGACGAGGTCAAAGTAGTCCGGGGTGACAAGCATGTTGCTTGTGGTGAGCGGCTGTCCGTTCTGCATCACGCCGCAGAGCGCAAAGTCGCCGATGGAAAGCGAGGCGACATCACGCCATTGCAGCGTGTTCCATTTCTGATATCCGGTGTTGAGAATTTCACCGCTGCTCGTGATCGCAACCGTATTATACGCGCCTGCGTAAACGGCGGCGACGTTCTTCCACTTGCCAACGTCGCATTGGCCGTAGGTGTTCATCCCTGTGGCAACGACGGTTCCGTCTGCACGGAGACCGACGGTGTGGTAGGCCCCCGCCGCAAGCGCGACGATGTCCGTCCAGTCCTTCGTGTTGCACTGGCCGGAGAGATTGGAGCCTGTTGCGAGAACGGTTCCAGCTTCCGTGCGCGCGACGGTGTGCTTGTATCCTGTCGCGATGATGCCCGCGAGCAGCGCATCCCGCTCTGCTTTCAACCGCGCGCGCTCCGCGAGCTGGTCTTCACTCAACCCGACCAGCAACGAAACCAGATCCCCTGCGCCCGCATTTTGAGAAAGTTCGGCGGCGGCCTGCTTTGCGTATGCTTCCGCGTTCTCGTAGCTTCCGAGCGCGTAGAAGAGGCGCATGGCTTCATCATAGTAACCGTATTCCAGGCGCTCCTGCGCATAGGCATAGCTGCAAGCCTTGCTCTTCTCCACCGCGTCGAGATAATCCCCCAGTGCGTCATAGGTTTGGCTTGCTTCCAGATAGTCCCCGTCCGCCTCATAGATCTGCGCGAGCGCATAGCCGGTCTTCTGCAGCTGCTCCACCGCTCCGGGGTAATCCCCCGCCGCTTGAAACAGCGGAACGGCTTCAGCGGTTCTGCCGCTTGCAAGATACGACGCCGCAACGGAGTAATAAAGCTTCTTTTGCAGCTCCTGTTTCGTTGTGTTGTTGTCGATGGAGTCGATTACGCGCTCGGCTTGCGAAAACTTCGCCTGTGCGATGAGTACCGATGCGTAGGAGGACTTGACCGCGGTCACGTTCTGCACCGCAAGCAAACCCAAAACAGCAAGAGCTACCAGAGCCACACCGGAAAACAGCAGCGTGCGGCGAACAAACCGCCGGTCTCCCGCGCTTGCGGAGGAGCCGAGCGGCTCACCCTGCGCACGCCAGATGCGGGTGGTGTTTTCGCGCGAATCCGTATGACGAAGCAATTCGTGTTTGTTTCCGCTCTGTTCGCTCATGCTAATTGATTCCCAAAGTTGATGTTCCTGAATAAATGTTCCAAATTGCGCTCAATCAATGTTTTTAGGCATCAGGTTGTTGAAGTACTGCGAGCCGATTCCATTCGTCTCGGACAGGACGATATAGATATCATCGATACCAAGTCTGCGGACGTAATCCTTGACACCGCCGCGGGCTTCCTCGCGCGTGTAGTATTCATCGCGGAAATCGACCATGTACACGTCGTCGTAATACGGGAGGAAAAACGGCGCGATGCTGTTGCCGAACGAATCGCACACCATCAGCATTTTTCGTCCCGTATGATATCCGCCCTCCACTACGCGATATGGTCCGACGGTGCCGCCAAGAAACACGAGATAGTTTGTCTGCGCCTCGTCGATGACCGGAAGCTGATTTTTATTATACGTATTGGACACGCGGTAGGACTCCGCGGGCAGCAGCGGATAGAACACCTCCAGCTCGTCCGAAAGCTCTTTAAGCTTTGCGTTGCGTCCGTGCAAATAGATGGAGCCGAGGTATCCCTCGATCTTTTTTTCGCTGTACGCAGAAAGTGGAACGGTTTGATATCCTTCGCTTTTGAGCATCGCGTCGGCTGCAAGATAAGCCCCGCGCGCCGTCCAGTGGTGGTCGGTTCGGAAGTAGATATATTCCCCGCTGAGAATCGCACTTTGCAGAATCTGATACGGATTATGGATCGTGACATTCTTCGAAACGAGCGCCTGCAGCGCGGCTTCTACCTCGCTCACCCAGCCACTTTCGGAATCGAGGTGCAGCGCGAGCTTGTTCGCGGTCTGAGAGCGCGGCGCAAGCATCACATGTACGGTTCCTCCGACAGGAAGCAAGGCCGCGTATGCGTTGATCACGTCGGCAGTCTGTTGCAACTGCTCCTTGGAAAACGTAAACAGCGCGTCTCGGGTTCCGTTCTTGTGGTCGAGCCAGACATGCACCGCATCGCCGGAAACCACGGCAGAATCGGTTGTGGTTGCGTTTTGTGTCGCTGCCTGCGTTTCTTCCGTCGACTCCTGCGTGGCTTCTGTTGCGGTCTCCTGCTCGGGGTTGGCCGCCTCCGGCACGAAGACCTCATCCGCATCCGCGTTGAGGAGCTCGTCCACCGTCAACGCAGAGAACACATGCTTGAGCGCATTCATGCCGTCCACAACGTCGGAACGCAGGAAGAACTTGTCGGTCAGGAAGCTCTCAAACTGCTCGCTGATGGCGCCTTCCTTCATCGAAGTGAACGAGAAATCGGGCATTCCCGAAAGCGTCCGATTCTCCTGCTCCGAAACGATCGGCAGGCGATTTGCAAACAGGAGCATGCATGCGCCGATCACGCCGCAGAGTATAATCCACCAAAGCGTCACAAGAAACGAAAGTTTTCTTCGCATGCAGTTGCTCCTTTCTGACGAAATCGCAAGCCGTTAAAACCGGAAATAGAGAAACGGATTATAGCTGTCCGAAACGAGGTTCATGATGCTCAGCGCGACGCCGAGCGTCAGTAGCACGACGGACACAAGCTGCGCCGTGCGTTGCAGCCGGACACGCTGGCGCATGAAGCGTTCGATTGCAGGCAGAATCGGCAGGCACAGCACACACGCAATCAACGGAAACACGGTATACGTGCGCAGCGCAAGCAGCGTCGCGGGATCCATCCAGCCGACAAACGCAACCGTGCCCGCGTCCCGCACAATGCCGATCATCGCAAAGAGTTGCCGCGCACAGGCGGTCAAGTCGGTCTGATAGAACAGCACCCACCCAAACAGCACCGCAAGTAGCGTGAGCACGATGCCGAGGGGCCTCGGCATACGCTTGACCACATACTTGAACATGCCGTGCTCCAGCGCGATCAGGATGCCGTAGTATAGCCCCCAAAGCACGAAGTTCCAGCTTGCGCCGTGCCAGAGCCCCGTCAGCGACCAGACGAACAGCAGGTTGAACGTCGTGCGGTGTTTGCCCTTGCGGCTGCCGCCCAACGGGAAATAGACATACTCGCGGAAGAACTGCCCCAGCGAAATATGCCACCTGCGCCAGAATTCGGAGACGGAATGCGCGATATAGGGATAGCGGAAGTTTTCCTGATAGCGGAACCCGAGCACGCGACCGAGGCCGATTGCCATGTCGGAATACGCGGAGAAATCGAAGTAGATTTGGAGCGCAAAGATGATGCTCGTCAGCCACCCGGCGGAGACGGAAGCACCTGCATCCGGCAAGGACGATAGCATTTCGCCCAGAATGTTCGCCAGCAGCACTTTTTTGCAAAGACCTGCAGCAAAGCGCCGCATTCCGCCGGAGAAATCGTCCAGCGTTGTGTGCCGCTCGGTCAGCTCGTACTCAATGTCGGCATATTGCACGATCGGACCCGCGATCAGCTGCGGGAAGCACGAAACATACAGAAGCAGGCTTGCATAGCTCCGCTGCACGCGTACGTTGCCGCGATAGGCGTCTACCGCGTAGGAGATCGCCTGAAACGTGAAAAACGAGATGCCGATGGGCAGCCGCGGCGTCGCGACCTTTGCTGCGGAACCAAAGAGCACGAGAATTTGGTTGGTAAAAAACGCAGCATACTTGAAATAGACGAGCGCGGAGAGCGAGACGACCATCGTCAGAATAAACAAAATTCGCTTCCAGACTTGCGTCTTTGCCGCGCTGAAGGCGAGCGTTCCCGCGTAGACCGTGAAGGTGACAAACGCCATGACCAGCACAAAAACCGGCTCGCCCCAGGCGTAGAAGAACAGCGAGCCAGTCAGCAGTACCGCGTTTCTCAGCCGGATGCTGCGGCACGCAAAATAGACCGCGAGCATCGCGGGCAAAAACAATAGCAGGAATGTCAGGCTCGAAAATACCATAGGCGTATTATATCACAAGCGGTTCTTTGGAAGAAAGCAAGCGTATCAAGTCGATTGGTAAATGAAAATTGAAACATATTGTAATCACGTATGATAAGCGTATTTTTCGGTGCTGGATCGTGATATAATACCATCAATCAGGATTGAGGAGCGAACAAATGAGTCAGGAGAAGCCCCGGAAAAAGCGCATTTGGATTTGGATTCTTTGCGGCGCGGTGCTGCTGATTCTTGCCGCGCTCGCATTCTTATTTTTTGTAATCGCGCCCAAGCAGGATGCATTGGCGAAAATGACATTTGAGCAGTGCCTCAACTACACGACGAGTGATACGCCGGATGCAAAGATCGGCGTCGTTGTGGTCAAAGATGGAGCTGCGAATATCTCCTTCTACGGAAGCAACGGCGGACGCATCCCCCATGACTCGTATGAATTCGAGATCGGTAGCCTAACCAAGACGCTGACCGCGGCGCTGATTCTGCGCGCAGAATCGGAAGGAACGCTGCAGCTCTCCGACCCGATCAATCGTTTTCTCAAGCTGCCGGATCAGGCATACTACCCGACCATCCAGCGGCTCCTGACGCACCAATCCGGCTACAAGGGGTACTATCTGGAGCGCCCGATGATCGACAACTTCTTTAGTGGCGGAAACAGCTTCTACAACGTCACGCAGGGCATGATGCGCCGCAGAATCGGCAAGGTGCATCTGCAGGATCGCGACTATCCGTTTGCCTACTCCAACTTCGGCATGTCTATCCTCGGCATGGTGCTGGAAGAAGTCTACCAGCAGAGTTATACCGACCTCGTCAACGCGTTTGTGCAGCAGGAGCTCGGCATGCAGCACACGCGGGTCTCCGACGGCAAAGGGAATCTGTCCGGCTACTGGAACTGGGCGCAGGACGATGCTTATATCCCCGCCGGCGCGTTGATCTCGACAGCGGACGATATGGCGATCTATGCGCGCGATATGCTCAGCGGGACAATGCCGTTTCTTGCGCGCGCAAAGGAGCCGCTTGCGAAGATCAACGCGACGCAGCCTTCGCTCGCAAGGTTCGGCGTCCGCATGGACTCCGCTGGCGCCGCGTGGATGATCGACGACGAGCACGACATCGTCTGGCACAACGGCGGAACGAGCAATTTCTCGTCGTATATGGGATTTGATCCCGAGCGGCAGATCGCGGTCGTAATCCTCACCAATCTCGCGCCGGACTACCGCATCCCCGCGACCGTCCTCGGCGCAAAGCTGCTGCTCGAACTTCAGACTGAAGCAAACTAAACAGACAAGAATGTACCAACTTCATTCCGATCAAACCAAAAACCCCGAAGCGATTGGCCTCGGGGTTTTGCTTGTGCTGTATTGATTAGTTCAGGTCGATCAGTTTTGCAGTGATGCCGTCGAGCGCGCTCAGATCCTTGACGAGTTGCTCGATCTCCGCCTTTTCACCGTACGGCTGGAGGATGATCAAGCCGTCTGTCGCGCAAAGCTCTTCGCTGACTTCGTGCAAACCCAGACGCGCCTTGATTTTGCAGCCGTTCTCGGTCAACACCTTCTGAAACGCAGCTGCATTGCCAACCCTGTTGTCCATGCGGATGCCGATGACGTAGTAGTAGGACATGGTTTCTCCTCCTTTAATATGGTATTCCAAGTAAGCCTAATATGATATTTCCCGTAACCCAAATCCCGGTATTGAATCCGACAAAACATACAAAAAAACCTGCAAATTGACTACCAATTGCTTTTCTGAGAATAAACGCTGAAGGAAACTGCAAATTTGCATAGATTAAACCATAGATGACATAATATGAAACAATTACCACATTTGATATGCCACCAAACTCGTTATAAACAGCTGTTAGCGGCCCAATAAACACTAACGGTAATAAAGCCACGAATATAGTCGAGATAACGAGTGCTACTTCTGATACGATGCAAACTAGAACTACCGTGCCTATGATATTGCGGCTTTTTGTCTGAATGATAGTTGAATTAGTCTTGCAAATCTTGACCGAAAGATATAAAGAAGCGGTGCAAAAGATAATGATTGCTGCAAATACGTAAAGAGAATACGGGGGTACGAAGATCGTAAAAACTCCAAAGTTATGAAACATCTCATCGTACCCCTGCTATTATTTTATTCCCACTCAATCGTTCCCGGCGGTTTGCTAGTGATGTCGTAGACGACGCGGTTCACGTGCGGCACCTCGCCGATAATTCGCTCGCTGATGCGTCTGAGAACCGGATACGGAATCTCCGCCCACTCGACCGTCATCGCGTCCGTCGAGGTCACCGCGCGCACGCCGATGATATAGTCATACGTGCGCTGATCGCCCATGACGCCGACCGTGCGCATGCCGGTAAACACCGTGAAATACTGCCAGATGGCCTCTTGCAGACCTGCGTTTGCAACCTCCTCGCGGAAGATCGCGTCGCTGCGGCGCAGGATCGCGAGCTTCTCCTCCGTCACGTCGCCCAGCACGCGGATCGCCAAACCCGGGCCTGGGAACGGCTGCCGCCAGACGAGCTCATGCGGGATGCCGAGCGATTCGCCCAGAGCGCGCACTTCGTCCTTAAAGAGCATTCTGAGCGGCTCGACAAGCCCGATGAACCCGATATCCTTCGGGAGTCCCCCGACGTTGTGGTGGCTCTTGATCGTGCTCGCGCTGCTGGTGCCGCTTTCAATGACGTCCGGATAGATCGTGCCCTGCAGCAGAAATTCCCCGCCGCCGAGCTTCTTGGACTCTTCCTCAAACACGCGGATGAACTCTTCGCCGATGATTTTGCGCTTTTTCTCCGGTTCCACGACGCCCGCAAGCTTGCTCAAGAAGCGTTCCCGCGCGTCGACCTTGATGATGTTGAGCGAGAGTGTATCGTGATACACCTGCATGACCTGCTCCGCCTCGTTCTCACGCAGGAGGCCGTGATCGACGAAGATGCAGGTCATCTGGCTACCGACTGCCTCGTGCACCAGAACGCTCGCAACGGACGAGTCCACGCCGCCGGAGAGCGCGCCGATGACGCGCTTGTCGCCGACCTGCGCGCGGATGGCTGCAATCAACTCTTCCTTGAGGTTTGCTGCGCTGTAGTCGCAATTAAGGTGGCAGACACTCTTGAGGAAGTTCTCAAAGAGTTTCTGGCCGTTCTGCGTGTGGGTGACCTCCGCGTGAAACTGGATGCCGTATACGCGGCGTTTCTCGTCAGCAAACGCGGCGACGGGGCACGCATCGGTGGACGCGATCGCCATAAATCCTTCCGGCGCGCGTGTTACGGAGTCGTTATGGTTCATCCAGACGACGCCGCCGAGGCCCGCGAACAGCGGATGCTCGGTGAAGCGAATCTTGGTGTGCCCGTATTCGCGGATCGGCGCGGAGGCGATTTCGCCGCCGAACACCTTTGCGATATATTGCATGCCGTAACAGATGCCGAGCACCGGAACGCCGAGTTCGAACACGGCGTTGTCGCAGGCCTTGGCGCCTTTTTCATAGGCGCTGTCGGGCCCGCCGGTCATGATGATCGCGCTTAAAGATTCGCCTTTGATGCGCTCGATGGAGGCGTCGTGCGGAATGAGCTCGCTGTAGACGCCCGCCTCGCGCACGCGGCGCGCGATGAGCTGGTTATACTGACCGCCAAAGTCGAGGACGACGACACGTTCCCGCATGCTCACTCTCCCCGGAAGACGACGCCGTTTTCGTCCGCCCGCTCGATGATCGCCAGCGACTCCAGATGCACGCCGGAGTCACGCAGGCGTTGTCCGCCGACCTGGAACCCCTTCTCGATGGCGACGCCGATGCCCAACAGCTCCGCACCCGCTTCATCGACGATCTCGACCAGTCCACGGAGCGCTTCGCCGTTAGCGAGAAAATCGTCCACGATAAAGACTTTATCGCTGGCGCTGAGCCACTGACTCGCGACGATCAGCGTAACCTGCTTCTTGTAGGTGTAGGAATAGATGTCGCTTTTGTAGAGGCCGCCTTCGATGTTGTCCGACTTTGCCTTCTTTGCGAACACGAGCGGCACGCCGAACTCCTCCGCGCAGATCGTACCCAGCGCGATGCCGGAGGCTTCCACCGTCAGCACCGCGGTCAGGCCCTCTAAATCAAAAAGCTTTTTGAATTCCTTCGCCATGTCGCGCATCAGCGCCGTATCCACGCGGTGGTTCAAAAAGCCGTCAACCTTTATGATGTTACCCGGAAGCACACGCCCTTCGGCGCGAATTCGATCTTGCAACTGCTTCATCTTGCACCAACTCCCATCCATACCAAATAATGACTCATTATCGCGCAAAACTATTCAAGAATCAAGTTTTTCCGGAAAATTTGCAGGATTTTCTGCAAATTCTCTTTCCGCACTCGATTGCCGTGTATTGCACTGGATTTACTTTTACAACAAGAAACGCCGCAGGGAAATTCCTTGCGGCGTAAGAAACACGATTCTTTTTAGTTGAGCGAATCCTTGAGCGCTTTGCCGGCCTTGAAGGTGGGCAGCTTGGACGCCGGGATGTCGATCTCCTTGCGGGTCTGCGGGTTGTGGCCTTTGCGAGCGGGGCGAACCTTCGCTTCAAAGGTGCCAAAGCCAACGATGGAAACCTTATCGCCAGCCTTCAGGGACTCTTCGACGGCGCTCAGAAACGCAACAACTGCCTTCTCAGCATCCTTCTTCGAGAGTTCGCTTTTCTCCGCGACGGCCGCGATCAAATCGGTTTTATTCATTGTGATATATCCTCCATTGATTTTTGGTTGCTGGAACATTATATCAATCTTAGCGTAGTTGGGCAAGCCTTAAATTGTGAATTTATTCCGTAATTCGGCACTTTTTGGCTTCATCCCATAGTTTATCCTGCTCGGAAAACGGCAGATCGCGGAGTTCTGTTCCGCGCGATTTTGCGAGGAGTTCCATGGTTTCAAATCGATGGATAAACTTGTCCGTCGCCTGCATGAGAAGAAATTCCGGCTCGAGTTTGAGAAGCCTAGCTACATTGACGACCGCAAACAGCAGATCCCCCATCTCCTCTTCCACATGGCTGTTCTGATCCATCGCCTCGCGGAGCTCTTGCGTCTCCTCCGCGATTTTATAGAACGCCTGATTTGCGTTCTCCCAGTCGAATCCGATGTCGGCTGCTTTCTTTTGTACTTTCCTGCTGCGTAAGAGCGCGGGGAAACTCTTGGGTACGCTCTTGAGTACTTCGGTCTGAGTGGTCTGGTTGCGCTGGGACATCTTGAGCGCGTCCCAGTTTTTCAGCACCTCATCCGAATCACTGACGCGGATGCTGCCGAACACATGCGGGTGGCGATAGATCAGTTTTTCAACGAGTTCCGTGCAGGCATCCCGTGCGGTAAACGCGCTCTGCTCCTCCGCGATTGCCGCGTGCAGGGCAAACTGCAAAAGCACGTCCCCCATCTCTTCACAGATATGCGCGTCGTCGTTCTCGTCAATCGCGTCGATGAGCTCGTAGCTCTCCTCCAGCAGCGCGTTTTTCAGCGACTCGTGCGTCTGTTCGCGATCCCAGGGACAACCGTTCGGTGCGCGAAGCCTGCGCACAATGCGCATCACGTCGTCGAACCCGTGACGCGTGCGCGATTCATATGCCGTGCGCGGCACGTAGAGCACCGTCGTGGCGTCGTAGGACTTCTGCCGGTCAAGATCGCAGAGCTTGATCTCACGCACTTGGTAGGAGCCGTCCTTGCCGATGGAAGCGAGAAAAACCGCAGCTTCGTCCGGCACGAACTCGCTCAAAAACAGCTTTGCTTCTCCGGCAGCCATCCTGCTGTCGATTTCCTCGACCAAGCAGTTCTGCTCCGGATCGACCTGCTCCGGCAGGTCGTGCGCGGAGATGCTGACCGCGGGCTCGCGCGAGGGGAACGCCGCGACCGCCGCGCTGATATACGGCAGCACCTCTACGCGAAGATTCGCGCGTTCCGCCGCAGATTGGATCGCGGGAAGCTGGCTCCTCTGAATGCTGCCTGTCGCGAGATAGACGCAATCCCCAGCCTGCACAAGGCGCTCGGCGACGTGCGCATTGAGCGCGTCAAAATCCTCCGCAGACTCGAACAGATCGTCCATCGAAACATAGTTCAGATGAAGCTCCTTCAGCACCTGCGCGGAAGGATGTCTTTCGGTTTGCAGAAAGAGCGGTTTCCCGCCGGTCAATGCCTTCTGCTGCGCGAGCGTCAGCGCGGACGGTGCAGGAAGAATCACAATTTGAATCATAGCGGTTATAAGCCTTTCGGGCGATTATTTGCGGCGGGACTGGAGCTTTGCGAGAATCGATCCGCCGGGGATAAACGCAAGGTCTTCCTCGGAAAACATCCGCATCCACAGCACGCCGACCAGATACAGCACCACGCCGATCAGGATTGCACCCGCCGTCGCAACGGTGTTGGAGGCGATCTTTGAATGGATCAGGCCGTAGCTAAAGTAGGCGGCACCGCCCATAACCAGCGCCGCAACGATGGGCTTGACGAACGTATCCATCACGTTGAGTTTGAGCTTCGTAAAGCGGATCAGGTAGATCGCGTCCAGCACGCCCGCGACGATATAGCAGGCCGTCGTGGAGATCGCGGCGCCCTGAATCTCGATGGCGGGATTGCGCATCAGCGTCAGCATCAGAACAACCTTGATCACGCCGCCGATAAAGAGGTTGATCACGGGAATATGCTGCTTACCCGCACCCTGCAGGATGCCGGTCAGCGTCTGCACAAGCGAGAGGAAGATCACGCCGATGGCGGAGGTACGCATCAGCGCGCTCGCGATGGCAAGCCTCTGATCGTCGATCGTATAGAGCAGGTCGATGACCGGCGCGGAAAGCGCGAAAAGACCGACCGCGCAAGGAATGCCGATGAACATCGCAAGCTTGATACCGATGGCGGAGACGGTGTGGATCGTCTTCTGATCGTTCGCCGTGCGCGCCGCGGAGATCGCGGGCACAAGGCTCATCGCAAGTGCGATGGTCAGCACCGCGGGCATGTTGATGATGTTGGTGACGTTGCTTCTGAGCGCCACGTAGCGCATGGAAGCTGCCGCGTCGCTAAAACCGATACTCATGAGCGTGTTCTTGATCAGTGAGGCATCCACAATACCGGTGATCGGCATAATCGAGGCGCCAATGGTGACAGGAATCGCGATGGCAAGCAGTCCGCTGATGATGCCTTTGTCGCTTGTGCCTTCTATATTCGGGTTCTGCGTAAGCTCGATATCGCGCTTGCGGAAGAGATAGAATCCGCCGACGACGATCAGCGCCGCGAGCTCCGACAGCGTCACACCCGCGACCGCGCCCATCGCGCCGTACTCCAACCCACGCGGCATCCACTGCGCCGCGAGATAGAGGCCGATGGCAAGCTTGCCGACTTGTTCGGCGAGCTGGGACATCGCGGTGCCCGTCATCTGCTGCAAGCCCTGCAGGTAGCCACGATAGGAGCACATCAAGGACACGATCAGCAGCGCGGGCGACATCACACGGAACGAAGGCGCGGCAAGCGGGCCGACCGTTGTGCGCGCGAGGAAATCTGCGCCGAAGAACATCAGAGCGGTGGTGACCACGCCGATGATGGAGAGCAGCACCTGGGACTTGCGAAACACGCGCTTTGCGCCCATGATGTCGCCCAATGCGGTGCGCTCCGCGACCATGCGGGAAATCGCGGTCGGAAGCCCGGCTGAACTGATCACAAGCAGTGTGGAATAATACGGATACACCGCCTCATAATACTGCATACCGTCGCCAAGCATGTTGTACAGCGGAATACGGAAAAACGCGCCGATGATCTTGCAGATCAGTCCGGCGGCGCCGAGGATGAACGCACCTTTGACAAACGATTTCTTTTCGTTTCTTGCCATGCTGACAACCCTTTCTCCTGCAACTCCCGAGCCATGATGATTCGATCTATGTGTTGGCGCGGGAATCCTACGCTGGCGGTATTATACCACCTTTCCCAAACTGTGTCATTGATAACCCGTGTGATCTTGCAAGGATTTCACGCCCGCGACACAGCCGTGACCTTGCTCATCTCTCGACAAACAAAGACACCGTTGGTATAATGATTGCATCAAATATGGAGGTTAGTGCGATGGGTTTGTTATCCGCAGCCACCGGCGCAATCAGCGGCGTGTTGGCCGATCAATGGAGAGAGTATTTTTACTGTGAAGCCATGGGCCCGGACGTACTCGTCAGCAAGGGCTTGAAGCGCGTCAACGATAAACGCAGCTCCAACACCAAGGCTTCCGACAATATCATCAGCAACGGTTCCATCGTGGCCGTAAACGACGGCCAGTTCATGATGATCGTGGAACAGGGCAAGGTCGTCGACTTCACCGCGGAATCCGGTGAGTATGTTTACGACAAGTCCACCGAACCCTCGCTGTTTTACGGCGGCTTCGGCAAGGGAATCCTCGAATCGCTCAAGATCATCGGACGCCGCTTCACCTTCGGCGGTGACACGGCGAAGGATCAGCGCGTTTACTTCTTCAACACGAAGGAGATCATCGGCAACAAATACGGCACCGCGAACCCCGTCCCCTTCCGCGTCGTCGATCGTAACGTTGGCCTCGATATCGACATCGCAATCCGCTGCTACGGTGAATATTCCTATAAATTCGTCGATCCGATCCTGTTCTACAAAAACATCTGCGGCAACGTTGAGAGTGACTATAGAAGAGACCAGATCGACAGCCAGCTCAAGAGCGAACTGCTCACCGCGCTGCAGCCCGCGTTCGCGAAGATCAGTGAGATGGGTCTGCGCTACAGCGCGCTGCCCGGCCACGCAAAAGAGATCGCAAACGCGCTCAACGCAGAGCTCTCCGCCGACTGGAAAGAGCTGCGCGGCATCGAGATTTCGTCCTTCGGCGTCAGCTCCGTGACCGCCTCGCCGGAAGACGAGGAGCGCATCAAGCAGCTCCAGCAGGCAGGCGCGCTCAAAGACCCGACCATGGCGGCGGCCGTGCTCGCCAACGCGCAGGCACAGGCGATGCAGGACGCGGCAAAGAACGAGAACGGCGCATTTATGGCGTTTGCGGGCATGAACGCCGCACAGAGCGCGGGCGGAACCAACGCCGCAACGCTCTTCGGCATGGGTCAGCAGCAGCAACAGCAGGCGGCAGCCTCCGGCTGGACCTGCGCAAAATGCGGCCAGACCGGCAACACCGGAAAGTTCTGCTCCAACTGCGGTGCTCCCAGACCCGAAGCGGGCTGGACATGCGCAAAATGCGGTCAAACCGGAAACACCGGAAAGTTCTGCTCCAACTGCGGAGCGGGAAAGCCGGAATAAACAATTCAAGTAAGCAAAAAGACCATCCAATTGGATGGTCTTTTCTTTTGGCAGGGGCACTAGGACTCTCCACGCCGCTTTACAGCGGCGTTCCCCTGCCGCTAAAAACGCCGACACCGTGGCGTTTTCTGAACGCGGCTTCTCGTCCTTACTGTTCAGCGCAAAAAAACAACCACCCGGTTAGGTGGTTGTTTTATTTGGCAGGGGCACTAGGACTCGAACCCAGAAGAACGGTTTTGGAGACCGCTATGTTACCATTACATCATGCCCCTAAACGCCCTAACTTAGCGCTTTTTTACTGTTAATTTTGCACTGACACACTATAATTGACACACTATTTCGTCTTTTGACACACTATGGATGTGCCCTTAAAATCAGGATCATTCGTATCACGCCAGCGCCTTTAGTATTATTGCATATGAATAGAGCAAAAGCAAGTCCCATTTTTTTTGCATATGTCACTTTTAAGTTCTATAGTTAAGAAAATATTTCATGTATTGTATTTCTAATGTTATAATAGGTAAATATGTTTAAGAGGTATAGGTCTTACACCTAATAAATCGAAGTATTATGTCAGCAACTGATATTACATTCCAACCTGTACTCAATATCAAATCTTTTTAAGTATAGGCATAAAGTTATCCATGGTTCTTCTGATGAACGTAATTTGTTACCTATGATACTCTCAACAGTTTTTTGCTCTGTTAGGCCCTGAATACACAAAGTTTTAAATTAAGGCATAGTTAATAACTAAGAATTCGAAAGACACGATACAGACTATTCATTGGATTGCCAGCGATTATCTATGAATTAATTAAGGAGTTGTTATGGCAGATAGAAGTGCAGTTAATACGATTCGAGGATATTTCTACCAGTTTGATTATTCAATCATCCAGATTCTTGAGTTAGCCAATGCAAATGATGCAATAGTAGTGGAAGGAATTGAAGATGTTGATATAACATCTGATTCTGAAGTAACGGCAATTCAGTGTAAGTATCAGGAACATACTGAATATAACCATTCTGTAATTGCTCCAGCGATTAGGCTGATGTTGTTCCACTATAAAGCTGTTGTTGATGGAAAAGCAGCACCAATTAAATATAAATTATATGGACATTTTAAAGCAGGTCAGGAGAAGTTAGTTCTACCGATTAATGTCGACTTCTTAAAAAGTAAATTCCTTTCCTATACCGAAAAGGGCGTCCCTCGGAAAACGTATGATGAACTTGGTCTTACAGATACACAGCTTCATGACTTCTTGGGGAATCTATGCATTTATATAAATGCTATTAGTTTTGAGAGCCAATTTTCTAAACTTATTGAATTGTTAAGAACACAGTTTTCGTGCAACGAATTTGATGCTGAAATGCTTTATTATTGTAATGCTCTTAGCAAAATAAAAAGTTTGGCAATTGAGCAAGACGATGATAAACGCAGAATAACTAAACAGAGCTTCATTAATTCTATTGATGTTAAACATATTCTGTTTAATGATTGGTATGTTGCATTTAAAGGCAGGAAAGATTGGCTTTCTCATTTGAGAGAACAATACTTTTCGCCACTTAACATCTCGCCCTTTGAGAGATTTTTTTTGGTAGAAGTACCAAGAGAAAATTATTCACGTGCGTCTTTGAAGGAAATGATTTTCCATTTGTCAAAAAAATGGTCAAAACTATCGCGCCGTGAGAATCAGCCTTTTTGTCCATACCTATACCTTCATTGCATTGATAGCAATGAATTATGCGTAATTAAAAAAGAACTTACTTGCGAGGATTTTCAGTTTATTGACGGTTATGACTATATGGGAGCACCGTTTAACCCAAAATCAATCACTCGAGCAGCCACTTATACTAACCAAATCAAGATTAAGTTCGTCAATTTTCTAGACAATATCCCGGAAATCATCCAAGTAACTTCCAAGACGAAGGAAATTTATCAATTCTATTTTTCCGAACCGTTTTTTTCAGCGAAATATGACAACATTGCTCAAGTTTCGATTCAAATTAAAGATCTTGTAG